>NZ_MWQJ01000002.1:0-433343 GCF_002210405.1 Fibrobacter sp. UWB3 | reverse complement strand
TCATAATACTGTTTTATCCTAACTTTAAACTGTCCAACTTTTTGGGTTCAGTTCATTGGCGGGCTCTCTTTCGTTCTTTCTATTAACTAGTGAATTCCGGCGCCGTCAGCGACATCGCAGGTCACAGGCTTGCCGTTCACTTCAAGAGCGAGCGCGTCACAGAACACGGCGCCACCCTTTGCGGTAAGGGCAATCTTTTCGAAGTCCTTGACCTTGAGCTCGCGCGGTTCGCTCGGGGTAACACCCTTGAACAAAGCACGGTCACCCGGCTTGGCGTCTTCCGGGACGCTCACGAGTCTGCACTTGTGCGTTTCCGGTTCGAGGTCGCCTGCAAAGAGCATGCCCTGGCTCATGATGCCACGGAGGGCGCTCGGTTTCAAGTTTGCGAACAAGAGAATCTTGCGGTCCTGGAGTTCGTTTGCCTGGTAGCTGCTCTTGAGGCCGCTGCAAATCGTGCGGAGTTCACCTTCGCCTGCATCGACTTTGAGTACGTACAAGCTACTTGCATCCGGGTGGTCGGCAACTTCCTTAATTTGTGCAACACGGAGGTCCATAGCGGCCGGAACGTCAGCAGCCATAAGCGGCTTGTTCTGCTTCGGCTTGGCCTGCTGCGGTTCAGCCTTCTTGACTTCTTCTTCAATGCGCGGGAAGAGCGGCTTGCCTTCGCCAAACTTTTCGCCCCCCTTGAGGATGCCCCACACGAGGTCGTTCTGGTCGGTAAACTTGCTACCGATCATGGCGAGACCTTCTTCGCTCTTGCCCGGGATGACCGGCCAGAGCATGCTGAGTGAGAGACGCACGGCTTCAGCAGAAATGTAAAGCACGGTTGCGAGTTCGTCCTTCTTGGATTCGTCCTTGGCGAGCTTCCACGGAGCCTTGATTTCAAGGTAGCGGTTCACGCTGCGGACGAGCGTCATGATTTCTTCGACGACTTGGGAGAGCTTGACCTGCGGAACCCATTCCATCACGTTTGTGCGGACGCGGTTTGCAATCGTAATCACTTCGTTGGCTGCATCGTCGAGAGCGTTCGGAGCCGGGAGTACGCCTCCGAAGTTCGTGAGCACCAAGCGGTGGACGCGGTTCAAAACGTTACCGAGGTCGTTAGCAAGGTCGCTGTTGATGCGGCGGACAAAGCCTTCGTGCGTGAAGTTCGCGTCTTGACCGACAACCATTTCTCGAGCGAGGAAGTAGCGGAAGGCGTCGATGCCGTACTTTTCCATGTAGTCCATCGGGTTCACGACGTTGCCTGCGGACTTACTCATCTTTTCGCCACCGTTCACGAGCCACCAGCCGTGGGCGAGGATGTGCTGCGGGAGCGGAATGTCGAGTGCCATGAGCATGGTCGGCCAATAGACGCTATGAGTCGTCAAAATGTCCTTACCGATGAGGTGGTAAGAGGCGGGCCAAATCGGAGAGCCATCTGCATAGGTTTTGTGGAAGGCGGTGGAGGCGCTCACGTAGTTGAGGAGAGCGTCAAACCAGACGTAAGTCACGTAGTCCGGGTCGAACGGCAGCGGAATGCCCCAGCTGAGGCGGATCTTCGGACGGCTGATGCAGAGGTCGTTCAGCGGCTGGCGGAGGAATCCGCGGATTTCGTTCCAGCGGTAGTCCGGCACAATCCAGTCCTTATGGCTTTCCAAGAAGTCAATCAACTTCTGCTGGTAAGAACCCATCTTGAAGAAGTAGTTCTTTTCCTTGAGCCATTCCACCGGGCGGTGGCTGATCGGATCGCACTTGTTTTCGTCGAGTTCGTCTTCGCTGAAGAAGCGTTCTTCGCCAACGGAGTACCAGCCTTCGTATTCCTTCGAGTAAATTTCACCCTTGTCCCAGAGCTTCTGCAAACATTCCTGCACAAAAGCCTTGTGTTCCGGCATCGTCGTGCGGATGAAAAAGTCGTTCTGGATGTTCATCTTCTTCCAGAGGTCTTCGAAGCGGTGGTAGTATTCGTCCACGTGTTCCTGCGGAGTCACGTTACGCTTGGCAGCGGCGCGCTGCACCTTCTGGCCGTGTTCGTCGGTACCGGTCAAGAAGAATGTCTGGTAGCCGATGATCTTGTGGAAGCGGGTAAGGATATCAGCAAGAACGGTCGTGTAGGAATGCCCGATATGCGGGGCATCATTGACATAATAAATCGGAGTGGTGACGTAAAATTTTTTCATGACTGCAAATTTAGTAAAAGGCGAGTGCCGCGGCAAAAGTGCGCAAAGCTAGAAAGCGCAAAAACTTGTTTTTGCATTTTCTAGCTGAAGCCACGGACGTCGTAGACGTCAAAGTAACTTGTTACTTTGACATGGTCGAGCCGTACTAAATGCATCCCGAAGGGATGCAAATATAATAAAAATGCTTATATTTCATAAAAAAGAGGTACTTATGTCATTTATTGATTTGGCAAGAAATCGTTATAGTTGCCGTGCTTTTAGCACGCAGGATGTTGAACCCGAAAAATTGATGCAGGTGCTCGAAGCGGGCCGTATCGCTCCGACAGCCGTAAACGGTCAACCGGTGTTTATCAAGGTTCTCCAGTCGCCCGAAGCGCTCAAGAAAATTCGTGGCATCACGCGTATGGCATATAACGCTCCTGTGGTGCTTATGGTCTGCTATGATGACAATAAGGTTTACACTCCGACAACGTACATGGATAGCTTTAAGAGTGGCATCATGGATTCTAGCATTGTCGCGACTTCGATGATGATGCAGGCGACCGACCTCGGGCTTGCAACTCTTTGGGCTCGTGGTTTCAATGCTGCTCACATTGAACATGAATTTGGTTTTGAACCGAACATCAAGCTTGCTTGCCTTTTGGACATTGGCTATGCCGACCCGCAGAACGGTGTGCCGTCACCACGTCATGACGTGCGCAAGCCGATGAATGAATTTGCCGAAAAACTTTAATACGGCTAAAAAAACGCAATTATAGAGGGGTTATGAAAAAGCTAAAGTACTTGTTGCCTTTGGTCATTTTTGGTGTGTTTTCTTGTTCGGGGAAACTGCCTCAAGTTGAAGGTCGTTCGAATGCTTTGGCTTTGCCTCGGAGCGTCGTTGTCGTTTACGAAAACGATGTCCATTGCAATATGGACGGCTATGCAAAATTTGCGGGTCTTCGCGATGCAATTGCTGATACGGCTGATGTCTTGACTGTTTCGTCCGGCGACTTTTTGCAGGGTGGTGCAATGGGGAGTATTTCGCGTGGCGGCTATGTTGTAGCGCTCATGAATGCTGTCGGTTACGATGTCGTGACGCTTGGTAACCATGAATTTGATTATAAGATTTCTCGCTTGATGGAACTTTCGGACTCCATGAACGCAGCAATCGTTTGTGCGAACCTTGTGCAGAAAGGAACTTTGACGCCGCTGTTTAAGCCTTACATTCTAAAGCAGATTGGCTCCAAGAAAATTGCTTTTGTCGGAGTGCTGACACCACAAACTCTAGTGGGGGAGTCTTATGCATTTACGGATGAATCGCTAAAGACTTTGTACGATATTCCTACAAAGGAAATTTTCAATTTAGTGCAGTCGGCGGTTGATGATGCGCGTAAAGCAGGCGCAGATTACGTGATTTTGCTTTCGCACTTGGGGCTTGTGCCGCCGGTGAGTTCTGTTGAAGTTGTTCAGAAAACGACGGGGATTGACGCTGTGCTGGACGGGCATTCGCATAGTGTTGTTGGCGAAGAGTTTATTGCAAACGCCAATGGCGACAGCGTTCTTGTTTCGCAGACGGGAACGAAATTCCAGAATGTCGGGGTGCTGGATATAACTCGCCATGGAAAATTTCATTCTCGGTTGATTCCGATGGATGGCGTCGTTGCGGTGAACCGTAAAGTTGCTGCTGTTTACGATAGCTTGCTTGCATTGACTGCCGCCGATTTGCAGAAAGTTGTCTCGAATACGAAATTTGAATTGACAATTAATGGCGATGATGGAAAACGCTTGGTTCGCAAAGGCGAAACGAACTTGGGCGACTTGGCGGCCGATGCCATGCGTTTCTCTGTGGGGGCGCAAATTGGAATCGAAAATGGCGGGAGTGTCCGCGTGACGATTCCTGCGGGCTCTGTGAAATATCAAGACATTTTGAACGTGATGCCTTTTGGAAATGGCATCTGCTTGATTCGTGCGACTGGGCGCCAAATTAAGGAGGCGCTTGCACAAGGCGCTTCGAAATTGCCTGAGGAATCCGGCGGATTCTTGCACGTCTCGGGACTCCGCTATACGGTTGTTGTGGATGCGAAAAATGGTGGCGGAGCTGCGCAAGTACGCATTGAAAATGTGCAGGTAGAGACTGAAAACGGCTTTGTCGCTATTGACGAGGATGCTCTCTATACGGTCGGATTGTCGTCTTATGTGGCGTATGAGGGCGGTGAAATTACAGCCTTCCGCGGAAGTGAAATCATTATG
The DNA here is from genome assembly GCF_002210405.1 of Fibrobacter sp. UWB3. Classification (NCBI taxonomy): domain Bacteria; kingdom Pseudomonadati; phylum Fibrobacterota; class Fibrobacteria; order Fibrobacterales; family Fibrobacteraceae; genus Fibrobacter; species Fibrobacter sp. UWB3. The sequence goes on along the minus strand of NZ_MWQJ01000002.1, from coordinate 428,952 downwards.
GATAAGGTGATGACCGATGATGAAGCGATGGTGAAATTCTTGAAAAGTTTGGGCGACGAAATCCCCGAAGCTTACCGAAAGCCGCAAGGGAGGATTGCGGTGAAAAATATTCTGTAGATTTTTTTTGACAAAATAGCTTGTTGAAACTATAGTATATTGGTCTAAAAAGGCAAAATGAATAAAACGTGACTAAATTCTTGAAGTTTATCGCAAACCGCAGGGGCTATTTGTGGTAAAATAATTTTTTTAATTTATTTTACATTTATTTGTTAAAGGTATTCTTGACAAAATAGCATTCTTGTGAGTATTATTTCTTTACTCAATCTCTAAATTGAGATTGGTAAAATATTCCATAAAGGATGTTGAAATGTTTAATAGCAAAATTTTGCTTTTGATGTGGATTGTTCTTGCCGTGAATGCTGTGGCTGCGGAACGGTCTGTTGCTGTTTCTTCGGCGGAACTTAATGTAATCGATGCCAAAACAGATGTGCTTGGTCGCCATAATTCTAAAGTTCGGAATACGCCACAGGCGTATGTGAAAACGACGAAATCAATGGCTTTGGCGAAAGAAGGGGAAAATTCACCAAATCCGAATACAGTTTCTATAGAGCCACATCAAGGATTTTTTGAATATAGGGCTAATACTAAAGGGACTATGGTAAAAAAATATGTCTTGGACACCGTAGATTACACTGAAGCACAATATTTGAGTCTTATCCAAGATATTGAAGATCGTGACGCACCGAGAAATGCATTTAAAGATTTTTATAAAAATGGTTATAAGTATATTGTAGATACATTGTCATCTAAATCAAAAGAATATAGTGGTGTTTCCATTACAAAAATAACAGGCGAAAGTTATGGAAATGATTCTTATAGCACGGATTTGTTTGTTGAGTGTTCTAAATATGTAATAAATTCGAGTGACCCTTGTCGTACAGAAGAACATTATGATTTTTTGAATTATGCCACAGTTGTGACAAATTCAAATTATTATAAATACCTTTTTTCTGCAAAAAAAGGGGTGAATATTGGTATATCTTTTACTGAAAACAATCTGCCTTCTTCTAGTTTTGGCATTGATTATAAATTGGTGGCAAATTGCAATACAAGTTATCCCGATCAAATTGTTCATGGTGCGAAAGTTGCTAGAACAATAAAGTCAATTGTGCCTAAAGCGACTCTTTATGGTTTGACAACATCTTGTACGTCTTCTCAAATACCTGTTGCCCTACCTATCGACGGTTATGATAAAGTTCCTAAGATTTATATAGGGAATCATTCTTATGGTAATGGTGTCGGTGTTTATGATAATCAGAGAAGTAGTTTCATAGATGATTTTGTTTATCATACAAGAACTATAGAAATTGCAAGTGCTGGTAATGAGGGATTGTTTTTAAATAATCAAATAACTCCATATGCTAGAGGGGTTAATGTCGTATCTGTTGGGGCGGTTCATAATGACTTTACATACGATCGAAGTTCTAGCTGGAAAAATCCGCGTTTTGATTCTAATGATTCTTATCCAAATTCTGGATTAGAATATGTTAAACCAGAGATTGCTAGTTTTGCCGATTTGTTTTTCCCTAAAGCAGATATATTTAAAGTTGATAAAGTTGTAAAAGGAACGTCGGCAAAATTGGATCCTTTTTTTAGACAAACGAGTTCTGCAACACCTTTTATTACTGCATTAGTCGCTCATTTGTTAGATAAATTTCCATTTTATAGGTGGCATCCGGAAGTGGTGAAAGCACTCTTGATTACTTCAAGTATTATTCCGATAAAGGATGCTGCACAACATGATAAGGATAACGAAAAGTTTAAAGTTGCTATGGGTGTTCCTGATGGTCGTGCTATGGCTCAATATAATCGTTCTCGCTTTTGGAATGGAAATAAAGGAGACTTTTTTAATAGCAATGGTGAAATTCGTTTTGATGAGATTGATATTGATCCTACAAAGACATATCGTATTGCTATAGCATGGTTGTCTAGTGGATCCTATGTGCTTGAAAATGGACGTCTTCCGCAGGATATTAATCTTGAAGTATGGCAAGATGGAAAAACGCTTGGAAAATCGGCATCTGAATCAAATCCTTTCGAATTTGTTGAAATCAAGCCGAAATCGAACAAAAAATTAACGATTATTATAAAAAGAAAGCGTAACGACTATGGTCGCGTGCTTTTGGGATATAATCTCTTAGAAGTTCATTAAATCGTTTAACTCGTTTTCTATATTTGTCCTTGTTAAATTTAACAAGGACATTTTTTATGCGTGATCAATTCGAAAGCCCGCTCATCAAGCGCTATGCTTCCAAGGAAATGAGTTTCATCTTCAGCCCGCAGTACAAGTTCCAGACTTGGCGCAAGCTGTGGATTTACCTCGCCGAATCCGAAATGGAGCTCGGCCTCCCGATTACGCAGGAGCAAGTCGATGAATTGAAGGCTCACGAAAAGGACATCAACTTCGAAGTTGCCGAAGAAGAAGAAAAGCGCCGCCGTCACGACGTGATGAGCCATGTTTACGCTTACGGCGTGCAGTGCCCGAAGGCTAAGGGCATCATCCACCTGGGTGCAACGTCTGCTTTCGTCGGCGATAACACAGACCTTATCCAGATGCAGCAGGCTATGATCCTCGTGCGCAAGCGTCTTTGCCGCGTGATGGACAAGCTTTCCAAGTTTGCTATGGAATACAAGGACATGGCCCAGCTCGGTGCAACGCACTTCCAGGCTGCCCAGCTCACGACTGTGGGTAAGCGCGCTTGCCTCTGGCTTCAGGACATGCTCATCGACCTCGAAGAATTGAACTTCCTCATCGAAGTGCTTCCGTTCCGCGGCGTGAAGGGCACCACCGGTACGCAGGCCAGCTTCATGGACCTGTTCAACGGCGACGAAGAAAAGATTATGGAACTCGACCGCCGCGTGACCGCCAAGGCAGGCTTCAAGCGCGTGCTCACCATCACCGGCCAAACCTACACTCGTAAGTGGGACAACCGCGTGAACCAGGTGCTCAGCTCCATCGCTCAGAGTTTGCACAAGTTCGCCACCGACATGCGCCTCATGCAGGGCGTGAAGGAAGTCGAAGAACCGTTCGAAAAGACTCAGATTGGTTCCTCTGCCATGGCATACAAGCGTAACCCGATGCGCAGCGAACGCATTTGCTCTCTCGCTCGTTTCGTGATGGCTCAGGTCAACAGCACCGCCTTCACGCAGGCAACGCAGTGGTTCGAACGTACGCTCGACGACAGTGCGAACAAGCGCTTGGCAATTCCTGAAGCATTCCTCGCTATGGACGCTATGCTCATCATCGCTGAAAACGTCACTAACGGTCTCGTCGTTTATCCGAAGGTCATCGAAAAGCGCATCATGGCTGAACTCCCATTCATGGCTACCGAAAACATCATCATGGAAGGCGTGAAGAATGGCGGCGACCGTCAGGAACTCCACGAAGAAATCCGCGTGATGTCCATGGAAGCTGGCAAGGTTGTGAAGGAACAGGGCAAGGACAATGACTTGCTCGAACGCGTTTTGAAGAACGAAAAGTTCCAGAAACTCGGCATCACCGAAGCTAAGCTCAAGGAAATCCTCGACCTGCGCAAGTTCGTGGGGCGCGCTCCGGGACAGGTCGTGAAGTTTGTGACCGAAGAAGTCCGCCCGGCTATCGAAGCTGTGAAGGACTGGGCTAACATCGACGCCGGCGAATTGAAGGTTTAATTTGCCTTATTGCCGTCGCGATACGGCATCACCGCGACTCTCGACGTACGACTTGTACGCCTTCGGTCGCGGATTCTTTGTCTCGCTAGGCACTAAGACAAATTGATTGTTATTAATACGATTTTGATGGCAAAAAAACGAGTCCTTGCGGGCTCGTTTTTTGCATTGTAACTAAATGATGTTACGGCTTGAATGGCGGAATATAATCATCGCCTTCGTTACTGCGATTATGCGGTTCCATATACACCCTCCTTTCCTTTTTGGATGACGAAAATATATTTAGTTTTGCGTGTTTTTTAATGTGAATTCCATCACGGTGTGATTTTGTTCACTTTTGAAAAAAGCGATTTTTTTTGTGATTTCTCCAATAAAATGGTGTATTTTACCATTATGGAGAAAATTGACTTATCACAATGGACGATGTTCAGCAATCGTCACAATTCCGAGAACTACAACAGTCTGGATGGCAAATGGATGTTGAAATTGGGTTTTCCGGGTTTTTGCTCGACGAAGGAGGAATTGCTTCGCGAGCAGGATATTTGCCGGAAAGTGGTTTCACTTGGAATCCCGACGCCGCATGTGGGCGATATTGTCGAACAGGATGGTCGTTTGGGCCTGATTTACGAACGCATCGTGGGGAAACGCTCGATTTCGAAATGTGTGGGCGAAAATCCCGAACATCTTGAGGAATACATCAAGGTTTTTGCAGAGCATTGCAAAAAGCTGCATTCTACGTCGTGTATTCCTGGCACGTTCCAAGATGCGGAGGAAAAGTATTCGCGCTTGATCGAAGAATCGAAGATGTTCCCTGAGAATGTCAAGGAATTTGCGCGTAACCTCATCAAGGAAACGCCAAAGGTTTCTCGTTGCGTTCATGGCGATATGCAGACGGGCAACTTAATTGTCAATGACAATGGCGCGTACTTTATCGATTTGGGCGAGTTTGCCTGCGGTAACCCGCTTTTCGATTTAGGTTGTTATTTCTATTTCTGCCATTACCTGCCGGATGATTATTTGCTGGCTGCCCACTACATGAATGCGGCGATGATGCGCAAGTGCTGGGACGTGTTTGCGAAGTATTACTTTGGTGCAGATACTCCGGAGAAATTGGCGGCGGTGGATACTCGCGTCAAGCCGTATGTATTGTTCCCGATTCTTGACTTTGAGCATTTGATGGCCGAAGATGCAAATTTAAAATACCTGGAAATGAATTTCCAGGTAGCTAGAAAAGACTTGGGATTGTAAGCGATTTTACTCGTTAATTCCATAGAGCCGGTTGTGTGCAAGGCAATCGGCTAGTTTTTTGTATTCCGTGACAAAAGCTTCGTGGGCGGGGGCGTCGCCGAGCGCTTTGTAGAGGGCGCTGGAAAGCGTTCCGCGTTTGAGCATTTTCTCCATAAAGCTTTGCGAGACTTCGGTGAGGTCGTTTTTCACGACGCTGTAGATGTGCTTCCAGAGGTCGCCGGCGGTAATCGGGGCGGCAGGAGTGTTCGCGGAATCCATGCCAAATACAGCGAGAAATTCTGGCCAGTCGATGACTGCGTTCTCGGCGTCCTTTGTGGTCTTGGCGAGGAGTTCGGCGAGGCGTGTCGTGTCGAAGTTACGCAAGAATTCGCGGTATTCCTTGAGCGTGTGTGGTACGGGATTTACGGCGGATGCGTTTTCGCGAGATGCCGCGAACTTGCCATTCACAATCGCCTTAAGTGTTGCTATTTCAAGCTCTACAATGGCGATATCGGCGTTTGGGCATTCCTGAATATCGACAAGGCGTATTTCGATAGCCCCGCGGTCAAAACGGGCGATGGCTCCACGGCTATTCAAGAAGAAATGATTGAGCAAGTGTTCGGTATCGTAAGGCGCGATAGCTTTCTTTACCTTGTCGAAAATCATCTTGTTGTATTCGTCATAGCTGTACGCCTGTTCCGGGATGACTTGGCCCGTGATTTCAGGGACTTTGTCCTGATTGTGGCGGTAAACTTCGATGCGGGCATCACGATAGCCGGTGTATTTGCCGTCGAGATACGGGCTGCTTGCGGCAATGGCTGGAATCAGCGGCAACAGCAAGCGAATTGCTGCGTGAAGCTCGCCAAATTCTTCGTCACCGTCAAAAGAAAGGTTCAGGTGTGTACTTTGTAGGTTTGCCCAGCCGTGGCCTTTGCAGTTGAAAATGCGGTCGTAAGTTTGGTAAATGTCGAGGCAATCGTACGGCCAAAGTTGCATTTCTGCCGGGTCCATGAACGGATGGCAGGCGCTCGGCAAAAGCATCGCGTTGATCTTTTCGAGCTTCTTGTTTGCACGGCGAATCTCGTGGAAGAATCGCTTGCCGAGTCCGTCAAATGTGGATTTTGGGTGTGCGCACTTGAATTCCAACACATGGCTTACGAGCTCGTTCGAAAGTCCGATATCGTCGTATTCAATGTCCGAAAGCTGATTGCCGTCTTTATCTTTTCCGAGCGGAACATCGGCGCGAGGCAGCACGTTGAGCGTGTCGCGATCGACAATCATGAATTCCATTTCAACGCCGAAGCGTTCCCAAAGTTTGTAGTTGCTCATGATTGCCCCCTATAAAAACATATCCCTTTCGTGTTGGAGCACTTTCTGTTGTGCTGCGTTTTGGCGGTCCTCGATGCGGTGGCGCAGGCTTCTCATGATGGCGAGATAAATCTTCTTTTTGCCAACTTGATCTTCGATTCCGTGGTCGATACTCGGGTTGTCGTTCACTTCAATCACGACCGGGTGACCGTTGATTTCCTTGAGGTCTACGCCGTAAAGCCCGTTACCGATAAGGCTTGCGACGCGGAGGGCCGTTTTCACGATGCCGTGAGGAACGCTTTCAATCGGGAGGCAATCCCATTTGCCACAAACAGCGTTTTTATCCTTGCTATCCCAGTTGTATATTTGCCAGTGGTCCTTTGCCATGTAGTATTTGCAAGCAAAGAGCGGCTTTCCGTCGAGAATGCCGATTCTCCAGTCAAATTCCGTGGGCGTAAATTCTTGAGCGATGAGCAAGTCGCTATGCTCAAACATCGTGTCGAGAATTTTTTCAAGTTCTTCCTTGTTGTTTGCCTTTTTGACGCCCATGCTGAAGCTCGAATCCGGCGTCTTGATGACCATCGGGAATCCGATTTCCTTGGCGAGCGTGTGTCGGTTTTCGCTGTGGGCAATAATCGTCTTCGGTGCCGGAATCTTTCCGACCGTCATCAGTTCTTGCAAATAAACTTTGTTGGAACAACGTAAAATACTGTCGGGATCGTCAATGACGGCGATGCCTTCGCTCTGGGCGCGGCGTGCAAATGCGTATGTGTGGTGGTTGACGTTCGTCGTTTCGCGAATGAAAATGGCATCGAATTCGCCAACGCGGTGGTAGTCCGTCTTGGTAATCATTTCCACGCGGAAACCCGTATCTTGTGCGGCTTCGATAAAGAGCTGAATCGCTTCCTTGTTGCTCGGCGGTTCCACTTCTTCAGGATTCGTTAAAATGCCGAGGTCATACACGTAGTCTTCCGTCTTGGGGGAGACATAGCGGTCTTTCTGGAAATATTCAATGGCGAACTGATCGACCATTTCCTTGTGCGTTTCGGGAATTTCGTCAACGCTAATCGGGCGGATGGACTGGATGAACCATTTTTGCTTGAAAACAAATTTTGCACGCAGGAGCGGTGCCTGGAAAACGCGGTAAAGTGCCTGCGAAAGTTCTAGGTATTGCGCGCTGACGTTTTGCCCAAAGTAAATGGAAAGCACGAATTCTGTGCCGGTCAGCTTGTGAAGGCTCTTCTGGATCAGCTCGTCAATTTCATCGCTGATGATTTTTACGACTGCTGGGGCCTTGAAATCGCGGATGTTCTTGACATTCGGGATGACCTTGTGACCGCGCGCTTCGGCAAGCAGGCTTACATAATAGCCCTTGCTCTGGTAGCTGTAGTCCTTGCACAAGTTGAAAACGCGAACGTTTTTCTGAGTTGTAAATTCTGGATTAGTAAGGTAGTCTTTTGCCGAGACAATTTCGGCTTCGGGAATGTGAAACTTCCAATTCTTTGGAGTGTTCACTACAATTATCTTTTTCATAATATCTGCACGTGTGGCGTCTTCATGTCGAAGTTGCGTCGTGCGTGCCAAAAACCTCTTTGCTTTTTGACGATATAAAGATAGCTCAATATTTCAAGAAATGTAAAGCGAGGCGAGGAAAAGGGAGATTTTTTCTACATTTCCCTCTATGCTCACAATTTCGGAATTCCTTCAAGAAAATTCGTTCCCTGCGATTTCGCTTTTTGAAAATGCTGATAACGAGGCCATTCACGTCAATGGGGCGTCGGTTCCGCTTGCCTCGATGATGGTTGCGAACCGTTTCTTGAAAAGTCCGCAGAACATTCTGGTGATTGCGAAAGATTACCGCAGTGCCGAAGTCTGGGTAGAGAATCTCGAAAGTATGGTGGGCGAGGAGTTTGTTCGCTTTTTCCCGTCGCTCGGCTTGAAACCCTACGAAATCAAGGTGCCGTTCGAGGGTGTGCTTGAAGAACGTCTGAAGTTCTTCCGCGATGTTTCGCATACTGAAAAGCCGTTTGTTGTCGTTTGTCCGCTTGATGCGTTCTTGATGAAACTCCCGGAGCCGGGCGAAATTATGCGTCAGGTGCGTTCGCTCCGCGTGGGCGACCAACTGGAGCCTTCGTCTTTGCGCCCGTGGTTCTTGGACCATGGCTTTGTAGAACAGCCGATGGTGAGCGGCGTGGGCGAGTTTTCGATTCGCGGTTGCATTGTCGATGTGAACTGCTTGCTTTATCCGCACCCGATTCGTATTGAATTTTATGGCGACGAGATTGAATCTATCCGAGCGTTCGATATTTTCTCGCAGCGTTCGCTGGAGCAGATGACGCATATCGAGTTCTTCCCGATGGGGGAATTTACGGTGCCGGAATCGGTGATGGCGGGCGAGGAATGTTCCAAAGAATCGCTGTGGTGGCATCGTCCGAATCACCAGCGCTTGGTGGCAAGCCTCCTGGATTACATGCCACGTGCGTCGCTTGTATTCGAGGAACTTTCGTTGCTTTCGGAAACGGCTTCAAAGATGTATGGTGCATTCCGCGGTGCTTATGACGAAGCCCGAGTGACAGATGCAGGGATATCTCCGCCGAACGAACTTTGGTTCAAGATTGGTGAGCTTTCACGTTTGTTTGTAGGTCGTGCATCGCTTGACATGACTCGTGTCAAGGTGGATGACGGCAACTGGCACGAAATGCACATGCGTCCGCAAGATTTTACCTCGAATGGTACGGATGCGGTTGCAAAAGAAATTGAGGAATTTTACGACAAGGGCGGTCGCGTTTATGTGATGGCGCAGACGCTTGGCGGCGTGAACCGCTTGCGTGAAATTTTTGATGGCTTGCCGGTCGAAGATTATTTTATCGGAAACTTGAGCGAAGGCTTTTGGCTCGAAGACGATAATGTGGCGTTTCTCACGGAATCGAGAATTCTAAACCGCCATGCGAACAAGGCTCGTAAGCACAAGATTGCGGGCTCGGTGACGAATGCGTTGATGGTGGAATCGCTGAATCGCGGTGACCTGGTGGCGCACGAAGACCACGGTATTGGTCGCTACTTGGGGCTTGTCCGCGTGGAAGTCAACGGTGGTATGGTCGATTGCGCATTGCTGGAATACGATGGCGGCGACCGCTTGAAGTTCCCCGTGTCGGACTTGCAAAAGATTGAACGCCTCGACCGCTCGGACGATGTGGAAACGAAACTCGACCGCCTCGGCAGCAAGACTTGGGAAAACATCAAGAAGCGCGTCAAGGAAAAGGTCATCAAGATTGCGCGAGACCTTGTGGAACTTTATGCGAAACGCGAACTCGTCGAAGGTTTCGGTTTCCCGCCCGATGGCAACATGCAGAAGGAATTCGAGGAATCGTTCGAATACGATCCGACGCCAGACCAGCTCCGCGCTACGGCCGACATCAAGCGCGATATGGAAAGCCGTCGCCCGATGGACCGCCTCATTTGCGGTGACGTGGGCTTTGGAAAAACCGAAGTTGCCATGCGTGCGGCGTTCAAGTGTGTGGCCTCCAACAAGCAGGTCGCTATTCTCGTGCCGACAACGATTCTTGCGGCGCAGCATTACGAAAACTTCTGCGAACGCTTTGCCGCTTATCCGGTCAACATCGCCTTGATGAACCGCTACAAGAGCGCCAAAGAAAAGAAGGAAATCTTCAAGCAAATTGCAGACGGTTCCGTGAACATCGTCATCGGAACGCATGCGCTGTTATCGAACAAGAGCGAATTCAAGGATCTCGGACTTTTGATTATTGACGAAGAACAAAAGTTCGGCGTGAAGCAAAAGGAAAAATTGCGCCAGCTCCGCCTTGCTGTAGATACGCTCAGCATGAGTGCCACGCCGATTCCGCGATCGCTGCACTTGAGCATGACGGGCGTTCGCGATATTTCGCTCATCAATACGCCGCCCATCAATCGCTTGCCGGTCGAAACCAAGCTGATGCAGCGCGATGACGAAGTCTTGAAGAACGCCATTCTCGATGAACTCGCTCGTGGCGGCCAGGTGTTTGTGGTGAATGACCGCGTGCAAACGATTACGAAGCTCGCCGAAGATATCGAAGCGATGGCTTCCGAAGCGAAAGTCGCTGTGGCCCATGGTCAGATGGAAGATCACGAGCTTGAATGTGTGATGGACGCTTTCCTTTCGCGCAAGTTCGATATTCTCGTGAGCACAAGCATCATCGAATCGGGCTTGGACGTGCCGAACGCGAACACGATTATCATCATGAACGCGCACCATTTTGGCATTAGCCAGCTTTACCAGATGCGTGGCCGCGTGGGCCGTAGCAGCGTCTTGGCAAAGGCGTTCCTTGTCATTCCGCAGCGCGGTGAAATCTCGCAGGAATCCATGCGCCGCCTCAAGGCTTTGGAGCAGTTTACTGACCTCGGTAGCGGTTACCAGCTTGCGATGCGCGACCTTGAAATTCGCGGTGCGGGCAACTTGCTCGGTCAAGAACAACATGGTTTTATTGCCGAAGTCGGCTTTGAAACGTATGTGCGCTTGGTGCGTGAAGCGGTCGAAATGCTGCGCGGTGGCGCTTTTGAAAAGCCAATTCAGCCGCGTGTGGAAATCGGCGTGGATGCGTACCTCCCCGAAGATTACGTGGAAGACGGGCTTACGAGAATCTCGTTGTACCAGCGCATTGCTCGCATTACATCGCAGGCGGATGTACAGAACATCGAAAGCGAATTGCAGGACCGCTTTGGCCCAGTGCCGACACCGGCAAAGATGCTTTTGCTCGTGACCGAACTTGGACTTTTGGCGGGCCGCTTGCGCATCCAGGGGCTTGCGCTCCGCAAGGGTGTCATTGTTGCGACATTTGCAGAAACGCCGTCGCCGGACCCGCGCGTGCTTGGCGAAATCAGCAGCCTTTGCACATGCTGTATGCGTTATTTGGGAATGTCGCCGTTACAGGCTGTTTTCGAGGTCGGGCGCGGGACTCCCGTGGAAATGGCAAAAAAAACGCTCGACGTGTTCCGAGCGTTCGCAAATATTCAAGTTCAGGCGGCAACCGTCAGGTCGGCGGATCCGTTACTCACGGCACTTGGCGTAGGCGAACCGAACTGATTCCAGGCGACCTTCAAGTTCTTCAAGAAGTTCCGCAGGTTCTAGGAACGATTCATCGGCGTCAGTCTCGAAGAACACGTTGCTTTCGGGAATGAGCTTGATAGCGGCTGCGGTTGATTTTTTGCGGAAACTATCTTCGTGCAGTGAAAAGAGCGCTCCATAGGGGAGGGCTTTTTTCACAAAATTTGCATCCCCGCCAAAACGGTGGAAAATCGGGCGTGGTGCTTCTCGTGACGGCGCATCTTGTCCTTGCGAAACCTTAAAACCAGCTTCTTCCAGAAGTTTCAACATGTGCATATAGTCCCCAACGCAGTGTATTTGCAAATCCCGCTTGAGTTCTAAAGCAAGTCCGGCCTGCACCAAAAAAATCTGGTCTTGGGTGCCGTCGTTATAGCCCGGATAGCGCTTGTCGATGCCCGCTTCGCCAACCATGGCGAGCGGATCCTCTTCGAGGTGTTTTCGTAAATCCGCAAGCATTTTTTCCGTTACTTGCGTTGCAATCATGGGGTGTAACCCGTATGTCACCTTAAAAGGCTTGAATTCTGTCGAAAATTCCTTTTTCAGCTGGGCTACTTCTTCCCATTCCCAGGGTTCACAAGAAACCGCAATAAAGTCGTAATTGCGGTCTAATAGCAACTGCGTAAGTTGCTTTTTTTGGGGTAATCGAGCCAAATGAATGTGAAAATCGAACATAATAGCCCCCTATGCCTTTAAAATACAAAGAATTTAAAGAAAAACAAAATTATTTGCTTGTTTTTTGGGGCAAAAAAGCCTAGTTTAAGTTTGTTGGTGCGCCAACCCAAGTTTTTTGATCACCTCATTAAAGGAGTCGCTATGCGCGATTTACTCGAAAAAGCTCTGAATAAAGGATTGACTGTCTGCTTTACATCTGAAAATGGCTTTGATGTCATTCGAATTTCTTCCGGTAACGAAGTCGTTGCAAGTTGCAGCCTTGGATCGAATAGCTTCCGTGCTTCGGTCGAAGATTCCCTCCAGGCGCTTTTGCTCGACTTGGAACGCAAAGGCTTCTAGTTGTGGGCGCGGTCGCCTAGGCGACTTTTTAGCTGAGAGCTCGCAACCTTCGTTTGCTTTTGGCTTTATATGAAAAAATCCTGCGATGTTCTCGCAGGATTTTTTGTATAAACAAAAGAACCAAGCAGTCTTCAGTGAGCAAAAAGCCCTCGGTATTAACCGAGGGCGATTGCGAGAGCGAGGTCCTGACGGAGTCTTGGTTAGCGAAAGGACCGAGCGGTCTCCTTAGTTTATACGACCCACCAAGTTGCCGGAGAGCATAAAGTCCTTGGTTGCACCGTAGCTGTGATAGCCAGCAGAGAGAGAGAAGCGGTCTGTAAGAGCCTTTTCGACATAGATTGCGCCGAGAAGAGCTCTGACATGCTTCGGATTGCCTTCAAAGTAACCGTGCTTTCTGCGGTTGCTGAGGCATTCTGCTTCGAGAATGACGCGGTCAACGGTCTTGAAGTTGAATTCAACGCCAAGCGTAAACGGAACAGCGAGGTCGTCAGAAATATCCAAGAGAGCGGCTTCACCGAATGCCGTAAAGAAGTTCGGGATAATCGGTGCACGAACCTTCAAAGATGCGTTGTGCTTGATCTTGGCGTCGCTATCGTGAACTTTGTCGAAAACGTTGCTGCGGTAGCCGAGCTGGAATTCGAGAAGTTCGAGGCTCGGGAGGTCGTGGAAGTTGAACACGAGGCGGAGGTCACCCTTGTTGAGGTGGGTAGACTTGCTGATAAAGGAAAGGGCGATGTCCATGTTTTCAGTCGGGACGAAACCGAATTCAAACTGGTTTTCCGGATCCTGCGTAGAAAGGAAGCCGTTCAGGTAACCATCGATGTAGCCACCGAAGTAATCGCCGTTCTTATCTGTATTGTCCCAGCGACCGACCTTGAAACTGAACCAGTTGTTGCCCTGGTAAGCCCATGCTTCATCGAGTGTGAAGTAATCTTCGGCAGCGCCAGTTTCACCCTTTGCATTGTCGTCCCTCAAATCGGTCGGATAGAAAGCAACAGCAAGTTTGCCCTTGAAGTTGTTCGTTTCGGCGAGGATAGCGAGGTTGGCTTTACCGTTCCAAGTTTCGAGGTTATCCGAATTTTCATCGCTTTCAGATGTCCAGAAAACCTTGCCTGCTTCGAGTTCGAAGTCTGCGTTGATGTCGAAATCAATTTCGTTTACAGTGAATACTGCGTTTTCGATCATCTTCTTTTTCTTACGACCTGCGGTGGAGGCTGGTTCCGTTGCGGCCGGTTCAGACGTTGCTTCTACAGCAGTTGAAACCTGGACTGCCGGAGCTGCTTCCTGAGCCTTGGCTTCTGCAACAGGTTCTGCCGGGGCCTTGACTTCGGCAACCGGAGCGGCTTCAGTCTTTGCGGCTTCGGCCTTGGCTTCTACAGCCTTGTTTGCTTCTTGAGCTTTAGCATCGGCGGCCTGAGCTTGTTCTGCAACAGCAGCTTCTGCCTTGACTTCGGCAGCGGCGGCTTCAGTCTTTGCGGCTTCGGCCTTAGCTTCTACAGCCTTGTTTGTTTCTTGTGCTTTAGCATCGGCGGCCTGAGCCTTTTCTGCTACAGCAGCTTTGGCTTCGGTCTTTGCATCAGCGGCTTCAGCCTTGGCTGCTTCTGTTGCCTTTGCGGCTTCCTGAGCCTTGGTGTCCGCTGCGGCGGCGGTAGCCTTGGCGTTGTCTGCAGCCTTTTCGACCTTGGCCTTTGCCTTAGCCTTCTTCTTTGTTGTTGCAGTCTTTGCCTTGGTTACAGCAGTCTTTGCTTCTACTGCCGGCTTTTCGGTTACAGCCTTTACATCTTCTGCACTGGGTGCTGCAAATACGGATGCTGCGAGCAAGCAAGTTGCAAGAAACATTTTCTTCATTTGGATCTCCTTGGTATAAATCCGGGTTTAAATACTCGATTAAATGTTAGTAAAAAAATCTTAATCTTTTTTTTACTACATATAAAGCCCCCAATAATCTAATTTAAATATCCAAAAGAGGTGATTGTTTTGAAAAAAATTTTGTTGGCGGTGTTGGTTGTTTTAACGGCGAGTGCGTTCGCCCAAATGAAAATTAATGTCTATAAGAAAATTGATGGGAATATAGACGAAAATCGTCCTCTCGGATATTTGATGTCTTCGGATGCCATCAAGGAACTCCCGATTCCGAAGGACAGAATTGAACATGAAAGCTTTGTAGATGTTCAAGAAAAGGTGCGCGGGAAAAACGGAAAATACAAGACCGTTACCAAAAAGCAAAGGGTTGTCACTTACGAAGAAGTGGAACCAAAGGCTCCGCCACGTTATGTACCGGTGAATTGCAAGTTTGGCGATGTGTGGGTCAAGCGCTCGGAACTGGACCGCTTTATGCAGGAATATGCAGACTTGAGCGGAGAATATGTCTCTGAAACGGGACGCGTTGTGCTCAAGAGTTCGCCGAGCAATGCTAGCCGCTTTAACATTATCGTGCAAAACGGCAAGGACGATAACGTCGCCGAAATCGAAATGGGCAACCTCGAAAAGAAAAACATTAATGGCCATGCACGTTTTGTCTACAAAGAAGAAGGATGTGCCGTGGGTGTGGATGTGTTTAACCGCGTAGTGCGTGTGGCCCAGCATGGCTGCGAATCTTATAATGCCGGTGAATATACGCTTGCGGGTAACTATCCGACGTTCAAGGGCAACAATCGCATCGTCGAAACGTTTAATTTAGATTCCTATAGTTTCTCTTATCCGAAATATCTCTGGTGTGCGAGCGGTTATGACACATGCGAACCGCTGAAAGATGAACACGGTATTGTGAACATCACCTGGAGCAAGGATGGTCATGGGACGATTGAACGCAAGGCGGGGAGTACGGTGCATACGTACCGCGCCATGGAACGCGTAATTCCGCACAAGCGCGACTACTTTATGGGCGAAAAGCCGATTGCCATCAAGACCAAGCGCACCGACATGAGCGGTGAATGGATGAACTGGTATTTCTATCCGCGCGCAGGCCGCTTCAAGATGATGCGTTCTGGGCAGCGCCACGATGCCGCTTACATGGAAATTTACGAACCGGTCAAAGAAGATGATTAAGTCGATTGATCAAAGCCGCATTTTGTTTTTGGATTCGGGGCCACTCGTTAGGCTTTTGCAGATGCACCCGGACTATTACCCGATTGTTTCGGGAGTGCTCGATGGCGTGTACGAGAACAATGTGCAGGTCTTGGTTTCGTCTGTGACTTTGTTTGAAATTTGCAAGAAGGCGTATGGAGCAAACGATGGTGTGCTGGCAAGGCAGTACCGCGAATTTTTCGAGAAGTCTGCGAACGTGCGCCTTTGCGAAGTTAATGCCGATGTGTCGCTCAAGGCGGCAGAACTTTATGCAGCCGCAGCTCGTACGAACCACAAGCTGACCGAGGCGGAATCTTTGCGCTTGGCGACTGCTTTTGTGAACGGCGCCGACTGCATCCTCACGGAATGTGCAAACTTCCGCGACGATACCGATGCGCTCGTGGTAACGCTCGACGAAATTTAGGCTACGGGGTATGGGCTCGCACCTTTAGTGCTTTGAGCACGCTTCGCTTTGATCAAAAGAAGGACTGTTTTTAAAGATATCTTTCGTCTTTCGTCTCTTGTCTTTCGTCTAAAAAACTATCTTTTCCGCGTAAAATTTATTGGAGTTTAACATGTCTAATTACTGTCCTGTTATTGGTCTCGAAATCCATTGCCAGCTCGCCACTAAGACAAAGATGTTCTGTGGCTGCGAAATTGAAGTGAACACAAGCCCGAACAAGCACGTTTGCCCTGTTTGCCTCGGTATGCCGGGTGCCATGCCGGTGCCGAATAAGAAGGCTGTGGAATACGCTATTCGCTTGGGCCTCGCTCTCAATTGCGAAATTGATTTGAACGCCATGTGGACTCGTAAGAACTACTTCTACCCGGACCTTCCGAAGGGTTACCAGATCACGCAGACGGGTGGACTTCCGGTGTATGACCATCCGATTTGCAAGAACGGCTGGCTCGAAATCGTGAAGGCCGATGGCACCAAGAAGCGCGTGGGCATTACCCGTATCCACATGGAAGAAGACGCCGGTAAGCTCATCCACGACATGAGCCCGTCCCAAAGCCATTTTGACGCCAACCGCTGCGGTACGCCGCTTTGCGAAATCGTGACTGAACCGGACATCCGTAGCCCGGAAGAAGCCGTGCTCGTCTTGAAGAAGATCAAGCAGACGCTTGAATACACACGCGTTTCTAACGCCAACATGGAAAACGGCAACATGCGCTGCGACGGTAACATTTCTCTCCGTGCATCTGAAGACGCTCCGTTCGGTATCCGTGCTGAAATCAAGAACTTGAACAGCTTCACGAACCTCGAAAAGGCTCTCTACTGCGAAATGAACCTCCAGGCATCGACGCTCGATGCAGGCAAGGAAGTTGAACAGTGCACCAAGCGTTATGATCCCAACGCCGACAAGACGATTGTGATTCGCTCCAAGGAAGATGCTCACGACTACAAGTACTTCCCGGAACCGGATATGGTCCGCCTCGTGACTGACCCTGCTTTCGTTGAAGAAATCCGCCGCACCCTTCCGGAACTGCCGGATGCACGCCGCGAACGCTTCATGAATGACTTCGGCGTTTCTGAATATGACGCTCAGGTGCTGACCGAAGACCGCGATGTGAGCGAATGGTACGACACCGC
The DNA here is from genome assembly GCF_002210405.1 of Fibrobacter sp. UWB3. NCBI lineage: Bacteria > Pseudomonadati > Fibrobacterota > Fibrobacteria > Fibrobacterales > Fibrobacteraceae > Fibrobacter > Fibrobacter sp. UWB3. Next base: position 411,937 of record NZ_MWQJ01000002.1, on the reverse strand, counting down.
CGCCAAGAACTGCAAGAACGGCAAGGTGCTTGCGAACTGGGTCATCACGGAACTCCTCGCCAAGCTCAAGGACGTGGAAGGCGGTCTCTCCGCTCTCAAGATCAAGCCGGAACAGCTTTGCACACTCGTGAACCTCATTGCAGACAACACCATCAATGGTAAAATTGCAAAGACCGTGTTTGCCGAAATGTTCGAAACGGGCAAAGATCCTGAAGTCATCGTGAAGGAAAAGGGCCTCGTGCAGGTGACCGACACCGCCGCTATCGAAGCTGTGGTCCGCGAAGTCTGCGCCGCTAACGCCGCTCAGTTCGCTGAATTCAAGGCAGGCAAGGTCGCACTCAAGGGCTTCCTCGTGGGTATGACAATGCGCAAGTCCGGCGGCAAGGCTAACCCGGGTCTCGTGAACCAGATTCTCGACAAGCTCGCTAAGGAAGGCTAGTTTAGACGAGAGACGAAAGAGTGTTTTTTTCGAATTCGAGAAAGCGTCATTGCGAGCCCAAGGTCACTGAGCGTAGTCGAAGTGGGGGCGTGGCAAACCACGGCAGTTTGTTGCTCGTGGTTTTGTTTGCACTCTTTCTTTCTTTCCCGACCTCTGCCATTGCAAAGATGGACCGTTCGGACAGTTCCTATGTCAGCACGTTGAACATGACCGAAGAGCAAAAGGAAAAGGTCTTCGGTGTTGATTCTGCGACTCTCGCCAAAGGCCCGACCTTGCAGGAACTTAACGAAGAAAATCCGACTTACGTCAAGCGTGATTATGACCATAGGCAACAGGTCGTTGTTGGCAGCGTAGTGATGTTCTGCGTTGCCCTCGCGATGGTCCTGATGAACAATTACAACCCGAAGAGATAAGTTTAAACCTACAACAAAGTGCCGCTGGCACGCCGAAATCAATATGAACTATACAGAAGAAGCAAAACAGAATTTCAACGACCTCTCCAAGAACCCGTATCCGGGCCGTGGCATCGTGCTTGGCACAAGCGCCGATGGCAAGTCCTACGTGCAGGTTTACTGGATCATGGGCCGCAGCGTGAACAGCCGCAACCGCGTGTTTGAAATCGAAGCCGATACAGGTTTTATGAAGACCAAGGCTTTCGATGAATCCAAGCTCACAGACCCGCACCTCATCATTTACTATCCGGCTCGCCACACGAAAGACGTGCAGATCATCACGAACGGCGACCAGACGGACACGATTTACAACGCCATCAAGCTTGGTGGTACGTTCGAAAGCGCTCTCCGCACTCGCCAGTACGAAGACGATGCTCCGAACTTCACGCCGCGTATTTCCGGTATTCATTACAAGAATGCTGAACCGGCTATTTACAAGCTCTCCATCCTCAAGAGCCGTAACAACAGCGAAGACGCTGGCTGCGAACGCATGACGTTTGAATTCGAAAAGGCTCTCCCGGGTCTTGGTCACTTCATCAGCACGTATGAAACTGATGGCAAGCCGATTCCGTCTTTCAACGGTTTTCCGAAACTCATGCCGATTTTCAATACTGCTGAAGAAACGCTCAAGGCTTACTGGGACGCTCTCAATGCAGACAACAAGGTCTCCTTGATGGTCAAGTGGATTGATCGCGAAACCTTCGAAGCTAAGACGATTATCGTGAATAAGAACGTTTAGTTGATTGCGCGCCTTGAGCGCGCATCTTACTTCTCAATGACCTGCCCCAGAATCTGGTGCAGGCGTTTTTTATTCCCGAAGCCATCGGGATTTTCGATGTAGTAGAAAATTTGTTTGATGAGTGCGCTCGTGTTAAAATCGTACGATGCAATGCGCAACAAGTAGCTTTCGGCGGAGTTGTCGAATCCGAGCACGTTCGGGTCGGTTTTGTCGCCCGGCAATGTGCAATCGCCGTCATCGCTTATTTCGTAAAAGAGTCCCGCGACTTCATCGTTCACGCAGACCCAGCAGTTGCAATCTTCGGGCACATTCTTGGCGAATTGTAAAAGTTTTTTCTTCACGAGATTACGGGCGTATGATTCGACGGAAAATCTCGAAACTCTCTGTCTTGCGATTTCCTTGTAGTCCCACGGGCTTGCAAATTCGTCATCGGTAAATGCAATGACTTCTAGCCCCGAATTCATGAGGCCTGTCAAGCGGTCCTTGGACCAGGAACTGTTATGGTACGGCGAGAAATAACAGACCTTCTTGAAGCCTTTTTGCAACAGGTATTTGCCGAGCTGCTGGCCTGGAATTTCTCCGAATGTCGAGTTGAAAAACGCCCAGTTGTTCTTGCTCAAGAATCTCGGCGGGATGTTCTGCAGCGGGTGTTCCCACCACACGGAAACGGGGTATTTTACGCCGTAAAATAGCTGCAAAAGCGCATGTGGATTCTGCACCAAGAGCGTCGATAGCACCGCGCCAATGGCGTTCGGGTAATCTGTCAGGTGACAGACTTTTCCGCTGCGGTCGATGAGTTTGCCGCTTTCTTCGTTGATTCCGAGCAGAATGAGCTTGAAATGCTGTTCACCGGCAGTCTGGTAAACGAGACGCAAAAAGTCGAGTTCACGTTCGCTTTCTGCGGTAAAGCCGCCCCACGAATTGCATCGCGTGACGAACAAAATCTCGCTGAAATTCTTGACCGTCTTTGTCTTGAGCGGGGAGGCGAATGCGTACAAGCGCCCACGACGCACGAGAATTCCCTGATTCACTTTGTGGATCAGGAACTTGCGGAGAATCGTCTGCGACACGTTATAGCGGTCGGAAAGTTCCTTCGCAAGCGGCAAATTCCTATTCGGGTCGAGGAATCCCTTTTCCCAGTCCGTTGAAAATTCTCGTTCAAGGCGTTCGAGCACGGTTTCGCGATGAACCGTCTTCGAAAGCATTTGCGCAAGATCATTGGCGTCCGGAGCCTTGCCCCAGAAGAATCCCTTGCCGCGGATGCTGTAAATGAGCCCTTCTTCAGAGAGTTGCTTGAGTACGCCCTGAATGGTTCCCGACGAGACTCCAAACGTTTTCATCAGCTTGCGTACAGACGGGAGCATTTCCCCGTCTTTCAGCTCTTGCTGCAAAATCGCTTGTTTGATCTCATCACGCATATTCTATGCCATGTTACGGGCTGCAATCCATTCGCGAACGGCGCGTTCAGCACGTTCGGCAAGAATCTCTTTCTTGTTCTTTTTCTTCAAGCCTTCGTGATGGGGGAGGAGGCCGAAGTTGAAATTCATCGGCTGGAAATCCTCGTTCTCTTCGACAAGGCGGTTCATCAAGGAGCCGATGCAGCTTTCATCTGGGAGCGGGTCAGAATGCCCGTGCAAAATCGTCTGGGCCATATTCCAAGCGGCGTACCAACCAGTTGCCACAGCTTCGGTATAACCTTCAGAACCCGTAATCTGGCCAGCAAACCACGTAGGCGGAATGTCCTTGGCGCAATCGAGTTTCGGACGCAAGCGGAGCGTCTTATCAAGGAACTTCGGCGATTCGATGAACGTGTTGCGGTGCATGCAGCCGAGGCGTGCAAATTTTGCATTGCGCAGTGCCGGCACCATGGTGAAGATTTCCTTTTGCGTGCCCCACTTGAGGCGCGTCTGGAAACCGACCATGTTGAACAAAGTCTTCTGCTTGTTTTCGGCACGGAGCTGGATCACGGCATACCACAGATGTCCGTTGTTTCCAAGCCCAAGCCCAATCGGGCGCATGGGCCCGTGGCGTAACGTTTCGTAGCCACGACGCGCCATTTCTTCGACCGGCAGGCAACCTTCAAAAAGTTCACGCTTTTCGAACGGGCGCGGTTCGGTTGCTTCTGCTTCGCAGAGCTTATTCACAAATTCAGTATAAGTTTCTTTATCGAGCGGGCAGTTGATAAAGTCTGCCGTTTCGCCCTTTTCCCAGCGGTTCATGTAGAACGCATGGTCAAAGTCAATGCTGTCTGTCTCGACGACAGGAGCAATCGCATCAAAGAAGTGCAGACGATTACTGCCAAGACGCTTAAAAATATCGTCGGCGAGAGCATCACTTGCCAAAGGCCCTGCGGCAACAAGCGTCGGGCAATCGCCTTCAAGGCTTGTCACTTCTTCGCGGTGCAGCGTGATGTTCGGAAATTCTGCAATCTTCTTTTCGACAAGTTCACTAAAAATGTCGCGGTTCACCGTCAAGGAATCACCTGCTGGCACTGCCGCTTCGCGCGCGCAATCCAGGAGGAAACTTCCGAGCAGAGTGAGTTCCGCTTTTAAAAGGCCGTGGGCACTGGTAATGCCTAAAGCCTTGAAACTGTTAGAACAGACGAGTTGGGCGAGGTGTCCATCCCTGTGGGCGGGCGTCTGCCTGTTGGGGCGCATTTCGTACAAATCCACCTGAAAACCACGGCTCGCTAATTGTAAAGCCGCTTCGCAGCCTGCAAGACCGCCACCAATAACACGTACTCGTTCGTTCATTTTAATTCACCACAATTTTCCGGTAACTCTTCGCGTTTCCGATCCAGAGCTTGACCAACAATTCTTCGAGGGATGCCGTACTTACGCATTCCGGGTCCGCATCCTGAATTTCGTCCGAAATAAGATTCGCCTGAGTCAAGTTCAGCATGCCGTAGTACAAAGCCTCAAGTAACTGAGACAAAAACTCGGGCGAAACCTTAGCAACAGACTCCATGTCGTTCAACGGCGGGAGCTGCGTCTTATCCGGCTGGAACTGATCCAGGTTATCCATAGTCCACATGTCGGTCGCCTTGCTCATTTCGGGCGAGGGCGCAATACCGCTAAGCTTGGAACGGTAATCGTTCCATTCCTTGGCGGTCGTTTTCCCGGCCTTGCGGACAGACTTCAAGAAGGAGAGAACTGCGTAATACAGGTCCTTCTCCCTTTGGTTTGATTCTTTTTGAGATACTGGAATCATTCTTACCTTATAATGAATTAGTGGCGGAAGTGGCGCATTCCGGTGAACACCATCGCAATGCCGAACTTGTCTGCAGATTCGATGGAGAGGTCATCCTTCTTGGAACCACCCGGCTGAACAATGTAACGGACGCCAGCATCATGAGCGGCTTCGACGTTGTCCGGGAACGGGAAGAATGCGTCAGAACCCATAACGACTTCGCCGAAGACCTTCTTTTCGAGAGCCTTGAGGCCTGCTTCGTTGATGAGCTTGCCGTTTTCATCGAAGAATTCCTTTGCTTCCGGGAGGCGAGCAACGTTGTCGCGGACGCGCGGCTGGCAAAGGCGGAGGTTCGAGTCAATGCGGTTCGGCTGACCCGGGCCAAGACCCATCACCTGGAAGTAACCCGGCTTGTATTCGTAGCACATCACGATAGCGTTAGACTTTGTATGCTTGGTGACGAGCCAAGTGAAGCGGGCGAGGTCTTCCTTGTTCTTCGGGAACTGAGCCTTCGTCACGCATTCAAACTTTTCCCAAGTACCGATGTCGCGGTCCTGGACGAGCATACCGCCAATCACGTGCTTGTAAACCTTGCAAGGCGTCGCCTTCTTGATTTCGCCAACTTCGAGGAGGCGAATGTCCTTGGACTTGTTCTTGAGGAATTCGAGAGCGTCGTCATCGAAAGCCGGAGCGAGCAAAATTTCAACGAACTTGCCCTTGAGGAATTCGGCAGTCTTCAAATCGACCTTGCGGGTCACTGCAATCACAGAACCGAAAGCGGACACCGGGTCACCAGCCCAAGCGGCTTCGAGAGCTTCGCGGAGCGTTTCGCCCGTAGCAAGACCGCACGGATTCATGTGCTTCACAATCACGACAGCATTGCCGTCGCTGAATTCGCGAGCCATTTCGAGGGCGGCGTCAGCATCGACGATGTTGTTGAAAGAAAGTTCCTTGCCCCAAAGCTGCTTGGCAGAAGCGAGGTTTGCTTCGGTGCAGGTCGGGTCGCGGTAGAATACAGCGGACTGGTGGGAGTTTTCACCGTAGCGCATCGGCTGCGGGTCAACGAATTTCAAAACGAGTTCTTCGGACATATCATTTCCTTTGTGGATTTTTCCGATGAAAATATAGAAAAAAGCCCACGCACGGTGGGCTCAAAAAACTAATAACCAATGACTATTGACCAACGACTGCTGGCTAACAATTAGAACAAACTAGCAGGCGGATTGTTGTCGTCCAATCCCGGCAAGTCCGGATTCTGCGGAATGTTGGCGAGCGGGTCTTCCGGTTCAACGATCAGGTTGTAATAGACATTATTCTTGAGCTCGTCTTCGATGTAGAAGAGCGTGCCGCCCATAGCGCTGCCGCATCCGGCGCATGCGCCTTGATAGCGGATTTGCAAACGGTTGTCGTCCGTCAAGTCGAGAATCTGCACATCGCCACCATCGCCTTGGAGTGTTCCGCGGACGGTCTGGTGGAGCCATGCTTCAATCTTTTCGATCTTTTGAGCCTTGGTGAGCGCATTCCATTCGGCATCAGCTTCGGCACGTCCTTCAGCGGTTTGCGTGCGGTACTTGATGCGTTCCATCTTCTCGCGAACGATGATTGCTGTAGCCTTCTTTTCTGGATAGACGAGCTGAATCTTCGAAATGAGCGTGTTCATCTGCTTTATTTCTACGGCGTCCTCCGGGATAGCTCGCACGTTCGGCGTGTCGCGCAGTTCTTCTTCGAGGCTTTCGGCGGTAATCTTGCAAGCGTTATCAATCGTCGCCATCTGGATTTTGCGGCAGAACGAATCGGCAAGGGCTGTAAAGAGCGGCCCGCCGTACGTAAAGAATCTCGTTTCCAGAATCTTGTCGCATTCCGGGTCAATCATCAAGTAGACCTTAAGGCTCGCTTCTTTCACATCGACGAGGGCGAGGCCTTTTTCATCAGCTTCAATCTGGAAAATAGCCCCGCGGTACTTGGGAGCCTTAGCAATATCTTGTAACTTTTGAGAAAATTTTGCGCTTTGTTCTTCGTTCATGAGCGCTAATTTAGAAATTTATAACGTTTTTGGGGAGGATTTTTCTAAAACCTTCTAATTTTATAGGTTTGCTCCAGGTTGTAATAATTTTATTTCATTTTTATGTTTTTTATATTATTTTTATTTTTAAACATTAACAAGGAGTATCCCATGAAAAAGATGTTTCTCGCCACATTAACGGCACTTGCATTATGCAGCTACAGCTATGCACAAGATGACGAATACGAAGATGAGGCTCCAAGCCGCGTCGAAAAAGCACCTTCAGTTGTTGAAGATGAGGATGAAGCTCCTGTCGTTAAAAAAGCTGAATCGAAAAAAGCAGTTAAGAATACAGCATCCTCCGAAAATCCTTTCTTTGGTATCGGTCTTGATGTAACCGGACTGATGTCTAGAAATTACGCCATCAATTTCTCCTTCATGCTCAATCCGGACATGATGTTGACTGCTATTTTCGGTTTCCAGCACCAAGGTGAAACAACCGTTTCGTCTGGAGGAACTGATACTAAAATGCAAGACAACACGACAACGCTTGCCGTGGGTGCCGCGTTCGACTATTTCGTCGCAAGAAAGTTCATTCCGTTTTCAATTGGCGGGGAATTTGTTTTCAACAGTCTGCCTGATGATGTTGTAATGGGAATGTTCACAGAAAGCAATGCTCGTCTAGACTTTGGCGTGATGGCTGGTATACATGGGGCAATTACACCAAATTTGATCTTGTCTGGAAAATTGGGATTTGAATTCAACTACTACTTCGGCGACATCAACGATGTTGACGACTTGGGAGATCCGATTACCGGTGACTATGGACACATGGATTTCGGTCTTGCTTACAAGATTAACTTGACTTGGTTTGCGTTCTAGTCCACAAAAATATTGAAAACTTAAAAGGCATCGACTAAACGTCGATGCCTTTTAAGTTAAGCCCATTTTTTATTAAGCTTGGCGCTCTTCGAGCGCGAGCTTTGCTAGGCCTTGATAATCGTGTCCTTGGCAAGGACGACAATACCGGATTCGGTCACGTGGAAGAGTTGCTTGTCGCGTTCCAGGTCGTAACCAATCTGGAAACCGGCCGGAATATGCAAGCCCTTTTCAACGATAGCGCGGCGTACCTTGGCACCCGGGCCAATCGTCACGTTCGGGAAGAGGATAGATTCTTCGACGAGTGCGTCCTTCTGGATGGTAACACCCGGCGAAAGAATACTCTTCACAACAGTACCGCCACCGATAATGCAGCCTGCAGAAACGATGGAATCGACGGCTGCGCCCTGATGGCTTTCGTTGTCGCCCGCAAAGAAACGTGCAGGCGGCTGGTTCCAGTTGTACGTACGGATCGGCCAGTAGTTGTTGTAAAGGTCGAACGGCGGATTTTCGGAGCAAAGGTCCATGTTTGCTTCGAAGAATGCATCAAGCGTACCCACATCGCGCCAGTAACCCTTCGTAGAAGCCTTTTCGCCACGCACGATGTTCGTGTTGAAGTCGTAAACATACACCGGGTATTCCTTGTACAAGCGCGGAATGATGTGCTTGCCAAAGTCCGTTGCACCGTCGTTTGCGCCCTTCAAGAGTTCGCGCACGAGGAACTTGCTTGTGAAGAGGTAGTTACCCATGCTGGCGAGGCACCAACCCGGACGGTTCGGCATCTGCTTCGGTTCCTTCGGCTTTTCTTCGAAACCGATCATGCGGTTGTCCGCGTCAATTTCGATAATACCGAATTCACGAGCTTCTTCGACCGGCACCGGAATAGCAGCAATCGTGAGGAGGGCTGCACGGCTCAGGTGGAAATCAATCATCTGGTTGATGTCCATCTTGTAAATGTGGTCGCCACCGAAAATAGCCACGAGGTCCGGGCGTTCGTCGGTAATCAAGTTGATGTTTTGGAAAATAGCATCGGCAGTACCGCGGTACCATTCGTCACCCGTACGCATCTGGGCGGGTACGAGGTCCACATACTGGTCCAAACTTGCATTCAGGCTCCAGGCGGCAGAAATGTGCTTGTTCAACGAATCGCTCTTGAACTGCGTCAAAACCTTGATCTTGAAAATGCCGGAGTTGATGAAGTTGTTAAGAACAAAGTCGATAATGCGGTAGGTTCCGCCAAAGTGTACGGCGGGTTTTGCACGGTCGCGGGTGAGGGGCTGTAGACGGCTCCCTTGTCCACCAGCCATGATCATGCAAAGAATATTCTTTTGATGCTCTCTTGAGTAAGACCAGCTCATGAAATTCCTCTGTAAATTCAATTTTGTAATAGCCGTCCATAAAATACTTTTTTTTTTGCAAAAAACCTTATTTTTTTGAATTTTTGTTAAAAAAAACATACCCCGCCATTAGCTGACGAGGTATTTCAAAAAAAATGTAAACCTGTAAAAGATTCGATTTTTACTGACTATCCTTGATGCAACGAACAGAAAGAGCGTTTTCCATGTAATTTATGCCCTCTTCAAAGGCTCCGTTGCCATATTCAAGCTGTCGACTGTAGGCTTTTTTGAGTTTCTGCTTTTTATCTTTGCTAGAAGTCCAAAAAACAGCTTTTTCTTTTTGCATCACAAATTCGCCCTGATTTGAAACATGCCCACCGGGTAGAGCTGCAAAACCGAACTCATCCGTTCCACTGTTGATGATTTCGTATTCGTCTAGATAATAGGCTTCTCCGGTCTTTTGGTCATAGACTTTCTTCTTTTTTTTCTTGATTTTCCAATCATCTTTAGATCTTAAAGCGTTGCCGGCCTTTTTCTTCGAATTTGCATCGACGTATTCCTCTAGCTCACGCCATTCTCCGCGAGAGGGGAGGTGCCAGCCTTCGGGGCAAGCGTTCATTGCCTTTTTCCAAGTGTATAGGCGTCCGTACAGCTTGCAATTCTCTTTTTTGTAGTCGTAGCACCACGAGCCTTCCATATGAAGGTTCAGGTTTTCAGCCATCCAGGTCTGTTTTCCTATTTGAACTGTTTTATATGTTTTGTTGTCTCGAGGATCTTTAAATGTTCCGCTCTTTTCAGGGGCTGCAACGGATAAGGAAATTAGTCCCATTACGCAAAAAAACATGATACTTTTTTTCATCATTTTCCCCTCCGTTATTGAGAATTTTTTTTTTAAGACACTTTTAAAATATATCGCAAAAGAGAAAAAGTCAATAAATCCTTAAAATTTCTATGACAAATTAGAATATATGCACACGGCAGTAATTTCAAAAAAAACGCCCTAAATAATTGTAAATCTGTCCAGATGTGCAGGTCTGCCGTGCGTTAGAAGATAAAATCGTTCTTGAAAGGGTGGTGCCCGCTTACTTCGACTTCGCTCAGCACAGGCTCCGGCGGGCATGACAGGTTTAATGTTTAGGTTGAATCTTTCCATTTTCTTCCTACTGCCTACTTCCTACCGCCTACTAATCGCTAAAATTCATTGACCAACACCCATTTTTTTTGCTATCTTGTAGCGCGTTCGAAATATCTCGAAATCTAACACGTTAAACCAATAGGAGCTCATAATGAGTCTTACTCTTAACGATATCAAGCACCCGAAAATCAGTACTTGGGTGAATGAAATGATTGCCATGTGCGAACCGGACAACGTCGTCGTCGTTGATGGTTCTCAGGAAGAATATGATGCCCTCATGCAGAAGTGCGTCAAGGCTGGCCTCGCAACGAAGCTTGCTAAGAAGGAAAACTGCTACTTGTTCCGTTCTCTTCCGTCTGACGTGGCTCGCGTCGAATCCCGTACGTTCATCTCCTCCGTCAAGGAAGAAGATGCAGGTCCGACCAACCACTGGATCGACCCGTCTGAACTCAAGCAGACGATGCGTAAGCTCTACAAGGGTTGTATGCACGGCCGTACCATGTACGTGATCCCGTTCTGCATGGGCCCGCTCGGCTCCCCGATTTCCAAGAACGGTATCGAAGTCACTGACTCCGAATACGTCGTTCTCAACATGGACATCATGACTCGCGCTGGCAAGAAGGTTCTCGATATCTTCAACGCTGACGTGAACGCTGAATTCGTTCCGTGCCTCCACTCCGTTGGTAAGCCGCTCCGCGAATGCGAAAGCGACAACGGCATCTGGCCGTGCGCTGACGTTGAATACAAGTACATCACGCAGTTCCCGGAAGAACGCCTCATTTGGTCCTACGGTTCCGGTTACGGTGGAAACGCCCTCCTCGGCAAGAAGTGCTTTGCTCTCCGCATTGCTACCGTTCTCGCTCGCGACGAAGGCTGGCTCGCTGAACACATGCTCATCCTCAAGCTCACCAACCCGAAGGGCGAAGTCAAGTACGTGACTGGCGCATTCCCGTCTGCTTGCGGTAAGACGAACCTCGCCATGCTCATCCCGACTATCCCGGGCTGGAAGGTCGAAACCATCGGTGACGACATTGCATGGATGAAGTTTGGCAAGGATGGCCGTCTCTATGCTATCAACCCGGAAGCTGGCTTCTTCGGCGTTGCCCCGGGTACTTCTGCAGAATCCAACAAGAACGCTCTTGTTTCTGCTGAAAAGAACACGATCTACACGAACTGCGCTCTCACTGAAGACGGCGACGTGTGGTGGGAAGGCATCGGCTACCCGGCTAAGGGCAAGCTCGTTGACTGGAAGGGCAAGACCCGTGACGCTCTCCCGAAGGACAAGGCTCCTAAGGGTGAAGAAATGGCTCACCCGAACGCTCGCTTCACCGCTCCGGCTAAGCAGTGCCCGTGCATTGCTAAGGAATGGGAAGATCCGGCAGGCGTGCCTATCTCTGCAATCCTCTTCGGTGGCCGTCGTCCGTCCACCATTCCTCTGGTCCACCAGTCCCTCAGCTGGAACCACGGCGTGTTCCTCGGCTCCATCGTTGGTTCCGAAATCACTGCTGCCTCTACGATTGACGCCTCTCAGGTCGGTAAGATCCGTCGCGACCCGTTCGCAATCCTCCCGTTCTGCGGCTACAACATGGGTGACTACTTCAAGCACTGGATCGAAATCGGTCAGAAGTCCACTGAAGACAAGCTTCCGAAGATCTTCTACGTGAACTGGTTCCGCAAGGATGCCAACAACGAAAAGCTTCCGGGTGGCTTCATGTGGCCGGGTTACGGCGACAACAGCCGCGTGCTCGCTTGGATCTTCGACCGCTGCAACGGTGTTGACAACGCTGTCGAAACTCCGATCGGTTACATGCCGAAGGAAGGCGCCATCAATACTGATGGTCTCGCTGACTACTATAAGGAAACTCTCCCGCAGATCACGAAGGTTGACGTGGAAGGCTGGAAGAAGGAACTCGCTGACGTTAAGGAAAACCACTATCCGAAGTTCGGCAAGCACCTCCCGAAGGAACTCTCTGAAATCATCGACATGATCCAGGATCGTCTTAATAAGGCTTAATGGGTTTGTGCTCGTCAGAGCGCAACGCATAATCCTTTAAAAATACCCTTGCGATGAAAGTCGCAAGGGTGTTTTTGTATATAAAGAAAGTGCCGCGGCTTATCATCGCGGCACTTTGAGTATGTTATTGGTTATGAATTTATTCTACATATTTCTTGATGAGGCGAACCATCAAATCGGCTAGCTTTTCCACTTCGTAGTCACCCACGGATGCTTCGATGTGCTCGTTGCCGATACCACTGTCATTTGTGAGGAATACGTATGTGCCGCCCGTCGCAAGTTCAAAGAATCTCAGCATAAATTCAGTGTCCTTGTCCACGCCGCTTGCTGCCACCGGAATAATCTTGATGCCGTTTTGGGCAAAAAGTGAAATGGACTTCTGGAGACTTTCGATGACATCGTCCTTGTGATGCGCAGGAGCATCAAGAATCAAGAAGGCAATACGTGCGCGAGCCGATTCATTCCAGGAAAGCTCTTGCAAAGCATCTTCGAGTGCGCTGTGGACAGCTTCGGGATAGTCGCCACCACCCATTGCTTGTTGCTTAGATACAAATTCCTGAGTCGTGGAAACGTTATCCGAGAAATCATCATGGCGGGTGAGGTAATCGTCTTTTTCGTCGCGGTAGAACAATGCTGCCGTGCGCAAAGCAACTTTATTGCCCGAACTAGCGTGATCGATAATGTAATTCAGGTCGGAAATAAGGAATCGAATTTCATCGGTCATGGAGCCCGTGGCGTCCACGATGAATGCTATATCAGCCTTTGCGGCGGCAGGCTTGGCGTCATCACTTACAACAACGTTGAAGTTGACTTTCTCATCGCCCTGCAATGTGAACTGGAGCGGTTCCTTATAGCTTGCGCCATTGACGTTAAGCGAATAATCTGAGGCTACGATATCGCTATCATCATCAGCAAAGAGGCTTTGCCAGCAGTAAGCAAACCCGGCGTTATCCGTCTTTGTGGAGAACAGCACGGTGCCACCCTTAAGAAGTTCCACGGGAACATTTGCAACGGCGGTGTTATTGCCATCGACAACTTGTACGGCCACGAGATTCTTGGGATAGAACTTCCAGTAGCTTGTTTTATCGTAATACTTGTTTTCGTTAAGGAGGTTACTCCAGAACTTCCAATTGTTGAGGTCGTTCCATTCACCTGCCGTGAGCAGACCCGAAGTTCTGTTGTTCGAACCACCTGCGCCACCCATGACATCAACAGCAACGCCACCTTTTGAGGTTTCACCACCACCGAAACCACCACCTTCGTAACTGTCATAGCTATCTAAAATGACATAATCACGATCTCCGACGGAGGGGACATCTGCGAAATTTGCAGCGCTGCTTTTGGGCGAGTCGCTTGAAGAACTTTCAATAGTCGATTCAATACTAGAGCTTGAGGGTGTTTCGTCAATGCCTGCGGTACTCGCAATATCCGCTCCGTTATCGTCGCTACAAGCGGCACTCAATAGCGAAAACGCAATAATCGCCAACCATTTCTTTTTCATTTGAAAGCCTCCTTCTTCTTTTTTACAGCTTAAATATAATTCATATACGCAACAAAAATGTGTAAATTTTTTAAATATCGAAGTTTTTATTAACGAAAATGTTAAAATATTTGCTATATGCAACAAAGCGTTTTATATAGCGTTTTTTAAAGAACTCGTCAAAAAAAACATTGGCCATGGTGATGTTAATAAAAAATAACAAAAGAATTGACTTTTTCAGAGAAACTGGAAAGACGACGATTGCCTTAAGCGCAAATAAAGACGGCGAGGTAGAGATTGTTGTTAAGGATGCCGGCAAGCATCTAGTGTCTTTCCTGACAACAGCCGGTAATAAGCTGACTCAAGAAATCGATGTAGTAACAGGAAAACTCAAAGAAATTATAGGACAGATGAATGAAAAAGATATTCGTGATAGTCTGAAAAAAACAAGTTCGGCTTCAGCAAAAGCCAAAAGTTCGGCTAGTAAAAAAATTATTCGTTCATCATCATCAACAAAAGTGAATACAAAATATCCGAGTAGTATTCACGGACGTTGGGAGGTCACAAAAGAAGTTTACATCCATAAAATTACGAATCGTGATTTATGCTATAAAACGTTCGGTGGTGATGGCGATGACAGCTTTGCAAAAGAAGAATGCCGTGATTATGAAAAAGAGGATGATTACTGCGTTGGAAACGCTATGAATGTTTATTCCGACGGCGCAATTGATTATTTAGCTGGTAAAAAACAGACGTCATTCCACTACACCTATGATAAAACGAAAGGCATACTTTCTTATACGGATGTAGATGGCGAAACATATTCAATACAGGCTTCATCGAATGGCAAAACCATGATTATGGAAACAGTAACAGATGCGGGCTATATGAAGATCACACACAGACTGACATTTACGAAAATTACAGACGATATCGAATAGGGGATAACGAGCCCTGCAATAATTCGAGTTTGACACTTAGTTTGCGCGTATTTGAACGAATCTTGTATGGAACCCATTACAGGTGCAGTGCCTGTGAGCCATAGGCAAGAAATTATCGATGCGTTTGAAAAATCCCCTGCTGGGACTGTTTTACCGCTGCAAATCAACGCGGGCGGGCTTGGTTTGAACATTCAGGCCGCCAATGTGGTCATCTTGTGCGAACCGCAGCTGAAGCCGAGTGCCGAAATGCAGGCGATTTCTCGCGCATACCGAATGGGTCAGGTTCGAAATGTGCTTGTGTACAGGCTTTTGATGCTTGATTCGATTGACGAGAAAATCAACACTCTGCTCAAATTCAAAAAGCAAGTCTTTAATACGTTTGCCGATAAGTCTCTGTCCGGGACGCAGGATTTGGAAATCAGTCCTGATGAAATCAAGAATCTATTCAAGAAAAAAGTTGAGCGAATCCGTGCCGCGCAAGGGAACATTCCGACAGACAAAAGTCTTATTGCAGAAAACGAGTGGCTTGGAAAAGAAACGAATGAAGAAATAAATGAATTTTGCTATCGGGAACATGATCCGGTTTTGATAACGCCGGATTTTATGCGGAAAACCAGCGAACGCTGAGCTCAATGTGATGCTTAGAGATTGTGATTGCTAAAATTGGGTATAACGCCATAAAGCTATTGTCATTTTATCAAGACAAATTCGATTTTAGCCTTATATAAAGTGAATTTTTCAACTTACTTTAAAGAAAGTATGGGACAAAAAGGAGGCTTTATGACGTATTCAATGAAGAGATTTTCTCTTTTTGCGGGTTCCATCGCATTTTTGAGCACTCTAGCCTGTGCTGCAACGATAAACGTTGACATGGGCAAGGAATACCAACGCATCAGCGGCTTTGGTGCCGCATCGGCATGGGCAGGGTCCATCACCGACAAGAACGCGGCCTTCCTTTGGGATTCCACTAGCGGCGCGGGACTTACGCTGCATCGCATCCGCATTGCTCCGGACGGTTCCACCTCCGAAACAAGTATCGCCAAAAAGGCGAGTGAATACGGTGTCAAAGTTTGGGCGGCCCCATGGACATCTAAATACACTGTCAATTACGATGGCGACAAAAAGCACCTAGATTTCAATCACGCCCAAGACTGGGCCAACACCATCTTGAAGTTTACGCAAGATATGCGTAAAGCTGGAGTCAACCTGTACGCGATTTCGTCGCAAAATGAGCCCGACGGCACCGGCGATAACCACTACGAACCCGATGAATTGGCACGTTGGGTTGGCGACTACCTTGGCCCCACCCTCGATACCACGGGTATCAAAATCATTGGCACCGAAGCCATCAACTGGTACGGATTCCCCAATTACAAAAAAGCCTTCTTCAACAATCCCGCCGCTCTGAAATATACGGACATTTTTGGAACGCACGAATATGGCGGGGACCCGGCAGCTTACCCTGAAATTCACGAGGCTGGCAAAGAATTCTGGGAAACCGAAGTCTATGATCTTGGAAGCAACAGGGAAGACGTAGGCATGGGAAGCGCGCTCCGCGTTGCAGGCGTAATCCACGATGCCCTTACTATTGCGAACATGAACGCCTGGCATTTTTGGTGGATTTATTCCTGCAGCGAACCCAGCTGCGGCAACGGAGCGCTTTGGCCGCAAGGACAAGGCAACCCCGATAACGTGGAGCCTACCAAGCGACTTTGGGTCATGGGAAACTACAGCCGCTTTGCACGACCCGGCGCGAGGAGAATCGATGCTACCAAGAATCCCGAAAGAGATGTAAAGGTCACCGCCTACCGCGACTCCCTCAAGACGAAAATCGCAGTCGTCATTCTCAATTCCAAGAACGAGGAATTCAAGGCGGACTTTGATTTCGGAAGCACAAAAATTGGAAGCTTCAAGCCTTACGTCACCGACGACAATAGCAACCTCAAGGAAGGGAACGAAGTCAAGGTCGATGGCACAAAATGCAGTTACAGCGCCCCGGCTCGCAGCGCAACGACCGTCGAATTCATTCTGTGGCAGGAGCCCAAGGTGGAACCGCCCAAGGATTCAACAGAAGCAATTTCCTTCGGGAGAATTTCTGTTCCCCGAGTTCTTCAAAACACATATAAAGTGTTTAGTCCGATTGGTGCGTTTATCGGCGAATTCCAAGCTGGAGATGTTAGCGAGCTCCGCAATACCCTGGCTGGAGTCGGCTTAGGTCGCGGTGTCTATGTGGTCAAACACGGCAATGCAAAGACGCAACGAGTGGTGTTGAGATAAGTAAAAGGTCGCCCCGCAAGGGACGACTTTTTTATTAGATGTGCAACTATTGCATTTTTTGCAACAGTTCAAAACGAGGGGGGGGGGGCGCAGGTTAGTTTTGATTCGTTAAATTTTTAAAATTTTCGTTAAAAGTGGCGATTTTTCGTCAAAATCGCCACTTTTTTATATGAACCTTGTCTTTTTCTCTATAGAAAAACGAGAAAAATGCCTGTTTGACGAAATTTAGCTCTATTGACATCCTTTTTTGAGGAAAATATTTTTATGATAAACCTGCGTTCTCCTCACAAGGAGTCGCTATTGACATCGTTTTTTTTATTACCTATATTATGGGAGATAAAAGGTTTGAATTATGGCAAGACCAATTAAAGAAACTCCGACGCTCCGAGGTGAAGATGCTCGCGTTTTCGAGAAGAAAATCGCGAATCCGAAGCCTGTTTCGAGAGAAGACGTTCTGGCAGCTCAGAACGCCTATAATAGTGTCATGTCCATTGCAAAATTCTCCTTTTAATAATGAATTTGTCTTCATTTGATTTTTTGCCCCTTGGCGAAGATACCGAAATCTTGCCATTTGACTGCAATGATACTGACTTGAACAATTTCTTGTTTGATGATGCCAAGAACTATCTTGGAGACCTTATGGCAGTTACATATCTGTTTGTAGATCGGCAAGCACAAAAGACTGTTGCTTATTTCAGTCTTTTGAATGATAAGGTCTCTTATGACCCCGAAGAACGTTCTCTTTGGAATCGAATTAATCGCAGAATTTCGAATAACAAACGCCGCAAGACCTACCCCTCGGTGAAAATAGGTCGTCTTGCTGTTTCGAAAGATTACGACAACAAGGGTATCGGTAGGGCAATTTTGGATTTTATAAAGCATGCATTCACGAACGGCAATCGAACTGGTTGCCGGTTCATTACGGTTGATGCGTACGCTAAGGCAACGGGGTTCTATATCAAGAACAACTTTGATTTTTTTACGGAGAAAGACCGCAAAGATGCAACTCGTCTGATGTTCTTTGATCTCAAGCCGTTCAAGGATGCCCAAATTAGGGCAAAACTGTCTAACTAAAGAAAAGCCGGACGTTGCGGGCTGGCGTCTGAAGCCCGCTAGAAGGGGTAGCGAAAGACCCGGCTTGGGTGGGGGGTATAAAGGAGAAGCCCGCACGGAGGCGGGCTTGACACTAAGGGTGGGACGGGGCTGAAGCGAGGGGAAGACTTTTCCCTCTTCCATCCGCCTTACTTCTTCACGTGACGATGATATTCTTGCAAGCTGCACACTTCGAATCTTCCGAAGTCGTGCTTGTCCATGAGGCCTTCCACGGTAGAGGTGAGGGCGGCAATCGTCGTCGTGATAGGAATGCCAGAGACCACAGCCTTGGAGCGCATCTGGATTTCGTCGACCATGGCTTCTGCGCCAGTTTCGGTGGTGTTCACGATCCACTGCACTTCCTTGTCGTGGATAAGGTCGAGCAGGTTCGGGCGGCCACGGGAGATGCGGAACACGGCGCGGGTCTTGATGCCTTCGTTGTAGAGCATGGTGGAGGTGCCGCGGGTGGCGTAAATCTGGTAGCCCATGTCCACGAGGCGCTTGATGAGCGGAACTGCCTTCTGCTTGTCTTCGTCCTTGAGCGAGACGAAGATGTTGCCCTGGCTCGGAACCTTGTTGCCGGATGCGAGCTGGCTCTTGAGGTAGGCAAGGCCGCGGTCGCGATCGATGCTCATGACTTCGCCGGTGGACTTCATTTCCGGAGAAAGCGTGATGTCGACGCCCGGGAACTTGACGAACGGGAACACGGCTTCCTTGACGCTCACGTAAGGTACGCGGACTTCTTCGGTAAAGCCAATCTGTTCGAGCGTTTCGCCGGTCATGCAGCGTGTTGCATAGCTTGCAAGCGGCACGCCGATGGATTTGGACACAAACGGCACCGTACGGGATGCACGCGGGTTCACTTCGATCATGTAGAGTTCGCCATCCTTGACGGCGAGCTGCATGTTCATGAGACCGACAACGTGGAGTTCCTTGGCAAATTCCTTGGCGAATTCACGGACCTTGTCCTGAATTTCCTTGGAGAGTGTCATCGGCGGGATGACGCTAGCGGAGTCACCAGAGTGGATGCCTGCGGGTTCCACGTGTTCCATGATAGCACCGATAACAGTGTGCTTGCCATCGCTGATGCAGTCCACATCGAGTTCGGTTGCGTCTTCGAGGAAGCGGTCGATGAGGATCGGCTTGCCTTCGCCAATGGCAGCAGCTTCTTCCACGAACTTGCGGAGGTACTTTTCCTTGTAGACAATCACCATGCCGCGGCCGCCGAGAACGAAGCTCGGACGCACGAGAACTGGGTAGCCGATTTTCTCGACGATGGCGAGGGCTTCTTCGACGTTGTGGGCGATGCCGCTTTCGGCCTGCTTGATGCCAATCTTGGTAACGAGCTGCTTAAAGAAGTCGCGGTCTTCGGCAAGGTCGATGTCTTCGGGGCTTGTACCGATGACATTTGCACCAGCCTTCTTGAGACGCATAGCAAGGTTCAGCGGAGTCTGACCACCGAACTGAACAATCACGCCCGCGCACTTTTCGCGTTCGTAAATGCCCATCACGTCTTCGAGCGTAAGCGGTTCAAAGTAGAGCTTGTCCGAAGTATCGTAGTCGGTAGAAACCGTTTCGGGGTTAGAGTTCACCATGATGACTTCGTAGCCTTCGCGACGCAGCGTAAAGGCGGCGTGGCAGCAGCAGTAGTCGAATTCGATACCCTGACCGATTCTGTTCGGGCCGCCGCCGAGCACCATGATGCGCTTCTTGTGACCGTGACCCGGAATTTCGCGGACCGGTTCAGTATTGTCGGCATAGCAGCTATAGTAGTAAGGAGTGATGGCTTCGAATTCGCCGGCGCAAGTATCGACGGAGTAGTAGCTCGGGACGAGACCAATCTGCTTACGCACTGCCATGACTTCTTCCGGAGTCTTGTGGAAAAGGTAACCAATCTGGATGTCACTGAAGCCGAATTCCTTAGCCTGGCGGAAGAGAGCCTTATCCTTGGCGAGGTTTTCGAGAGAACCTGCAGCCGTGATTTCGTCTTCGAAGCAGGCGAGTTCTTCGAGGTGACGGAGGAAGTAGCGGTCAATCTTGGTGACTTCGTAAAGTTTTTCGATGTCCCAACCGCGGCGGAATGCTTCGTAGACTACGAAGATGCGTTCTGCGCTCGGGCGTGCAACTTCCTTGGCGAGTGTTTCGTCGTCATATTCCTTGAACTTTTCGCACTTGGCGCAGGCTCCGAATCCACCGAATCCCGTTTCAAGAGAACGGAGGGCCTTCTGCATGGCTTGCTTGAAGTTCGTACCGATTGCCATCGCTTCGCCCACAGACTTCATCTGAGTGCCGAGCGTGGAATCTGCCTTCGGGAACTTTTCGAATGTAAAGCGCGGAACCTTCACGACAACGTAGTCGAGAGCCGGTTCAAAGCAGCTCGGGGTCGATTGCGTGATGTCGTTGCGGAGTTCGTCGAGCGTATAACCCACAGCGAGAAGTGCTGCAATCTTTGCGATGGGGAAGCCCGTTGCCTTGGATGCAAGAGCAGAAGAACGGGACACACGCGGGTTCATTTCGATGATGATGCGGCGGCCGGTCTTCGGTTCGATAGCCCACTGCACGTTGGATCCGCCAGTTTCCACGCCGATAGCTTCCATGACCTTCAGGGAGTCGTCACGCATGGCCTGGTAGGCGCGGTCATCAAGGCTCTGGATCGGAGCGACCGTGATGGAGTCACCCGTGTGAACGCCCATGGGGTCGAGGTTTTCAATGGAGCACACGATAACGGCATTGCCCTTCTTATCGCGCATGACTTCCATTTCGAATTCTTTCCAGCCGAGGAGCGATTCTTCGATAAGCACTTCGTTGTTGAGCGAGGCGTCAAGACCGCGGTTCACGATGGTTTCGAATTCTTCTTCGTTGTGGGCGATACCGCCACCAGTACCACCAAGCGTAAAGCCTGGACGAATGATCAAGGGCCAGCTTCCGATGGTGTGGGCAATTGCGGTTGCTTCGCTCATGGAGTGTGCGGAACCGGAGCGGGGAAGGTCAAGCCCGATCTTGAGCATGGCTTCCTTGAACAAGTGACGGTCTTCGGCGCGCTGGATGGATTCGGCTTTAGCACCGATGAGTTCCACCTGGTAGCGGTCGAGAATACCGCGTTCGTTGAGTTCCATGGCGAGGTTCAAGGCGGTCTGGCCACCGAGAGTCGGGAGCAATGCATCGGGGCGTTCGCGACGAATGATTTCGTGGAGAATATCGACGCTCAGCGGTTCGATGTAGGTGCGGTCAGCCATTTCCGGGTCGGTCATGATGGTTGCCGGGTTGGAGTTCACGAGCACCACTTCGTAACCTTCGCGGCGGAGCACCTTACAGGCCTGCACGCCGGAGTAGTCGAATTCGCAGCCCTGGCCAATCACAATCGGACCAGAACCGATGAGCATAATCTTCTTGATGTCGGTACGCTTAGGCATTCTTGCCTCCCTTGAAATCTTCAATCATCTTCTTAAATTCTTCGAACAAGTACATGGAATCGTTCGGACCCGGGGCAGATTCCGGATGGTACTGCACGCTGAATGCCGGGAACTTTTTGTGGCGGATGCCTTCGACCGTGTTGTCGTTCAGGTTGATGTGCGTGACTTCGACATCGGCGGGGAGAGACGTTTCGTCAATGGCGTAGTTGTGGTTCTGTGACGTGATTTCGACAGCGCCCGTCAAGAGGTTCTTGACCGGATGGTTGCAGCCGTGGTGGCCGAACTTGAGCTTGGAAACCTTAGCACCGAGAGCAAGACCGAGGAGCTGGTTACCAAGGCAGATACCCATGAGAGGGATCTTGCCGAGGAGCTGCTTGACCATGTTGTAAACCTGCGGGAGGCTGTTCGGGTCGGCAGGACCATTGGAGAGGAACACGCCATCCGGCTTCTGTTCCATGATCTTTTCGTAGCTCGTGCCAATCGGCATAACCGTGATGCGCATGTCCTGTGCGGCAAGGTTTCTCAAGATGTTCGTCTTGATACCGAAATCGAGAGCGACAATGTGGTACTTGCCTTCGTTATTGAATTCGTAGCCGTTCGGGTCGGAGACCTTGCTCGCGTAGTCCTGACCGTCGAGGCCTTCCCAAGCCTTGGCCTTTGCGATAGCTTCGGCTTCGGTCATTTCCGTGTCTTCGACGTGGAGGTAAGCCTTCTGGGCACCATGTTCGCGGAGGTGGAGCGTGAGGGCGCGAGTATCGACGCCTGCAATGCCTGCCTTTTTCTGGGCGAGCATGTAATCATGGAGCGATTCTTCGTTCAGTTCCTTGGAAACCCAGTCGAGGGAGTTCACGACAATGCCATTCAAGAAAACCTGACGGGATTCGGACTTTTCAAAGTTTGTAGCGTAAGCGCCAACTTCGGCCGTGGTGAAAACCACGAACTGACCGGCGTAAGACGGGTCGGTCAAAATCTGCTTGTAGCCAGCCATACCGGTGTTAAACACGGCTTCGCCGACGGTGTCTTTCTTTTCGCCAAAGGCGTAACCGTGGAATACGGCTCCGTCAGCCAAGGCTATAAAAGCCTTGCGCTCGCGCTTTGCTTTCCATTGAAATTTTTCGTTCATGATTTACTCGTTGCTAGAATGTAAAAAGGCTGTGTATAAAAAGAAAGGCAAAAGCTAAATGCCTTTGCCTTAAAAATAAAACTCTTAAAAAAATGAATAGTCTTGTCAAAAACTGAAACCCAACCGACCTTTTTGTGGGCCGAAACTGCTTCCTTGAAGGCGAGTTCGAAGTCGACAAGTTCCATTCTTTTCATCGGGGGCTAATTATAGTAAATTGACAGGTTTACGACAATCCATTATTTAAGATTTTTTGCTTTTTAATTTTTCTCGTCTGCGGCTTTGAGGAGTCCGAGGAAGAGCGGTGCCGGGTGGATCAGCGAGGACTTCAGTTCAGGGTGGAACTGGCAGGCCATAAAGTAGGGGTGGTCCGTGAGTTCCATAATCTGCATAATGTCTTCGTTGGCAGCTTTTCCGGAGAAAACGAGCTTTTGCAGATTTGCACCGGTCGGATCGCCCTTTTCAATCTGTTCGACATACTGCGGGTTTACTTCGTAGCGGTGGCGGAAGCGTTCGCGGATGGCGGTAGAACCGTAAACCTGGGCGGCAAGGCTGTTTTCCTTGATGACGACATCGTGACCACCGAGGCGCATCGTCGCACCCAGATCCTTGATGTGTTCCTGGCCGGGGAGGAATGCAATGACCGGAACTTCGACGTGGTTCGTTTCGCTTTCCATTTCGACCGTACCTGCACCCTGCATACCGCAGACGTGGCGTGCAAATTCCACGACGGAGAGTTGCATACCGTAACAGATGCCGAGGAACGGAATCTTGTTTTCGCGCACGTAGCGGATGACCTGAATTTTGCCTTCGATACCGCGGCTACCGAAACCACCCGGAACGATGACTGCGTCGATTCCTTTGAGAGCTGTTTCGACAGAAACGGTACCATTTTCAATTTTTTCCGTATCGACCCAGCGGATGTTGGCATGCAAATCCAAATGGGCGGAGGCGTGCGTAATCGCTTCGACAACGGATGCGTAAGAATCTTCGAGGGCAAGGTACTTGCCGCAAATGGCAACGGTAAGCGTCTTGCGCGGATTCACGGAATTGCGCTTGAGGGCGTCCACGAGCTTGCTCCATTGATCGAGCTTGGGCGGGGCGTAAATGCCAAGCGTCTTGGAAAGAATCTCAGGAATGCCTTCGGCATCGTAAACGAGCGGGCATTCGTAAACGTGTTTCACGTCAATGCCAGAGATGATATGGTCTGCCGGCAGGTTGCAGAACAAACCGATTTTTGCCTTGAGGTGCGGCTTGATATATTCTTCGCAACGACCGATAACAATTTCCGGGTAAATGCCGAGCTTGTTCAAATCACGCACAGACATCTGCGTAGGCTTGGACTTCTGTTCGTTCACGCCAGACGGAATCGGGACGTAGGTGAGGTGTACGAAAATGGCGTTGTGGTCGCCAACTTCATGGCTCAACTGGCGAGCGGCTTCGATGTAGAACTGGTTTTCAAGGTCACCCACGGTACCGCCGATTTCAATCAACAGCACATCGGCTTTTTCCTGATTTGCAATTCTGTAGAACTGTTCCTTGATAAGGTCGGTCACATGCGGGATGAACTGCACTGTATGACCAAGATAGTCACCGCGACGTTCTTTCTCGAGGATCATCTTAAAGATGCGACCCATCGTGAGGCTCCAATCTTTCTTGGCGGTCACGTTCAAAAAGCGTTCATAGTGGCCGAAGTCCATGTCGCATTCGCCACCGTCATCCAAAACAAAAACTTCACCATGTTCGGTCGGGTTCATTGTGCCCGGGTCTGTGTTGAGGTAACCATCGCACTTGACCGGAACCACCTTCATTCTAGCAGAAAGCAGCGCCCCGATGGACGCTGCCGCTACCCCTTTGCCGAGTCCGGAGATGACGCCTCCGGTGACGATAATAAACTTAGTCTTTCCGTTGTATCTATGCTGTAATGCCATTTTAACTTTCCTAATTTACACAAATTGTAATTCTTTTTGTCGTTATAAGCAAAAGGCGTGCCAAAAATGGTGATTTGGCGAATTTTGCGAAATTTTCAACAACGGGCTCAAACTACGCTCGAAAGTATTTTACATAAATTGTAAATTTTCAATTTTGTTTTACATTTTATGTAATCACAACTTACAAAAAAAAAGAGCGCGCATTTGTGCACGCCCATTTATAGATCCCGACACAAAGCAGGAATCTCTATGTCTTATTACTTCACAACCTTGTAGGTCTTATCGCCAACGATGACGAGGAAGTTGCCTCTGCTATTGATGCGGACTTCTTGCATGGCGGAGCTTGTCTTTGCAGACTTGAGCACGCGACCATTGAGATCCGTAACAGCGAACTTGGTGCCAACCACAGCGTTTTCAATAACGATAGCGCTATTGGTGGACCAAACTCTTACGGCGTTGTTCAATCGAATCTTAGCAGAAATTGCGTTCGTTACAGGCTTTGCGCTAACCTTGTAGAGCTTGCAATCTTCGAAAGCGTAGAACGTGGTGTCCTTTTCAATCTTCACGCCACAGTATTCGTTTGCTTCAACGGACTTGTCTTCGGCAGTCGGCTTCGGCTTCCAAATCTTGAAGTTGCCACTCAGGTGGAGCATAGCGAGGTAGTGGACAAGGCCATCATAGTAGCGGTATTGACCGGTCATGAACTTCGTGTCCCAAGCATTCTGGAGGTTCTTCTTGATCTTTTCTTCAGAATCAGCAGTGCTTCTCAAAGCGATTGCGGCAACGGCGTTTGCACCGGCTTCGCCCTGCGTGTACTGTTCTTGCGGATTGGAGCCGTCCCAGTTAAAGCGAGCGTGCTGATAGCCGTCCTTTTCGAAGAAATTGATGATGCGATTTGCCATTTCAATTTCTCTGGTAGAGTCTGCACCGAACAGGTAATAGTCCATACCGAAGTTCATTGCGCAACGCATGGCGTCGTACATGTACTTGGTGGAATTGGAGTTGTAAGAATAGGACTGCGGCTGACCATTGAAGGAGCTGTAGTCGGCGAACAAGCCGGAGCTCGTGTTAGAAGACTTGTAAAGGTGATCGCGTGCAGCGGTGACTGCCTTTTTCCACTTGTCAGTATCCTTTTCTGCCCAGCGGGAGAAGAGTTCCAAGTAAGCAGGCAAGTCATAAGACGGGTCAGAGAAATCGTTTCCGTTGCCGAGCGGCTGGAACACGATAATGTAGTTGCCCTGGTTAAAGAGCTTGTGGCTTGGGTTGTTCCACATCTTGTCCATGATGTACAGAGCGTCTTTTCTGTACTGATCATCGTCCCAGCGGTTTGCTGCGAACAAGAGAGACATCATGAAATACATTTCGCCATCAGGCGCGCAGTTGTCGTCTCCGCCCATGCCGCTATCGTTGCGCTGCCAGGCAAAGTAACCGTCCCAGTCACCACCCTTGTGCCACATGTGGTTCTTGGCCCATTTCCAGAGCTTGTCAAATTCTTCTTTGTGACCTGTCTGCACGGCAATCATCATACCGTAAGACATACCTTCGGAGCGAACGTCATTGTTGTTGATGTCCTTGATGTAACCTTCGTTACCATTGTCGAAAAACACCTTGGAATTGTTGTCGCCCTTAAAATAGTGTTCCCACATCGCATCCATTTTTTCTTTGATTTCTGCGTCGGTCTTGCCCAAGTAGGTCTTGAATGGGCTTTCATAGTTGCCGGTGTAATATGCACCGTTAAACTGGGAACCGTCTTTTTCGCAGTCCGGGCCATAGTAAGCGCCGTTTTCATCAAAGAAATTACCTGCGGTATTGGCTGCAGTTGCCATGGCGGCACTGAACAGCAAGGAAAGAGAGAATGCACAAAGTTTTGTTGATTTCATGACAACAATTATATTTTCATTTCGCCTTTTTTTATAGTGGTTTAGACAAAATCCCGATGTAAGTTTTTACAACAAAAAGAAGTTTATCAAAAAAAATCACCCGCCTTTCGACGAGTGATTTTGTCTTCGGTTTTGATGTGCTTAAATCGTTTTACGAGTGATGCGCATTTCAACTAATAACCAATGGCTAATGACCATTGACTAGTAAATGAAAAGCATCTCGCGGTACTTCGGAAGCGGCCACTTTTCGTCCGGAACAATCTTTTCGAGAGAGTCCACAACCAAGCGGAGGTCGAGCATACCGTTCAAGATATCTTCGTGCTTCCCTGCGAGAGCCTTTTCCATCACTTCGATAGCAGCGAGCAACTTCTTGATGCCTTCGCCAAGCGGCTTGGCGTAAGAATCGAGAGCCGGAAAGCCCTGGTTCAGAGCCATTTCGTTTGCCTTGAGAGCAGCGGAGTAAGCTTCGATGGCCTGCGGGAGGATGATGTCCTTCGCCATGTCGCGAGCGATTTCACCTTCGATGTGAATCTTCTTGTGGTAGTCTTCCATGTTGACTTCGTAGCGGGAATCGAGTTCGCGCTTGTTGAACACGCCGTACTTTTCGAAGAGGGCGACGTTTTCTTTCTTGGTAAGTGCCTGGAGGGCTTCCATGGTAGTGCGGGTGTTCGGGAGGCCACGCTTTGCAGCTTCTTCAACCCATTCGTCCGTGTAACCGTTGCCGTTGAAGATAACGCGCTTGTGTTCCTTGACAATCTTCTGGAGAAGGTTCTGGAGTTCTTCATGGAACTTGTCTGTAGGAACGTTAGCAAGCTTGTCTGCAATGATGTCGAATGCTTCTGCAACAATCGTGTTGAGGATAACGTTCGGTTCAGAGCAGCTCTGGCTAGAACCCGGTGCACGGAATTCGAACTTGTTACCAGTGAATGCGAACGGAGAAGTACGGTTACGGTCCGTAGCGTCACGCGGGAGCGGCGGGAGAGTATCGGAACCGAGCTTGAGAGCGCCAGCCTGCTTGCTGGACTTCGGATCGCCCTTTTCGAGCTGATCGACGACATCAGCAAGCTGGTCGCCGAGGTACATGGAGATGATTGCCGGAGGAGCTTCGTTTGCTCCAAGGCGGTGGTCGTTACCAGCGCTTGCTACAGCCATACGGAGCAGGTCAGCGTGAGTATCGACGGCGTAAATCACAGCGCAGAGCGTAGTAAGGAAGATAGCGTTCTGGTGCGGGTCCTTGCCCGGGTTCAAGAGGTTGGTCTTACCGTAGTTCACAGACCAGTTGTTGTGCTTACCAGAACCGTTGATGCCAGCAAACGGCTTTTCGTGGAGGAGGCAGACGAGTCCGTGGCGGTCAGCGACCTGACGGAGGACTTCCATAATCTGCATGTTGTGGTCGCAAGCGAGGTTCACTTCTTCGAACATCGGAGCAAGTTCGAACTGAGCCGGAGCGACTTCGTTGTGGCGGGTCTTAGCCGGAATGCCGAGCTTCCAGAGTTCCTTTTCCACATCGTTCATGAAGTTCAAAATGCGGGACGGAATGCTACCGAAGTAGTGGTCTTCCATCTGCTGGTGCTTTGCCGGAGCTGCACCGAACAAGGTGCGGCCAGCCTGATAAAGGTCCGGGCGCTGGAGGTAGAAGCGCTTGTCGACGAGGAAGTATTCCTGTTCGGCACCGAGCGTAACGGTGACCTTCTGCTGGGCAACACCGAAGAGGCCCATGAGGCGGTCTGCGGATTTCTGCAAAGCCTGGATAGAACGGAGAAGCGGAGTCTTCTTGTCGAGTGCTTCGCCTGTGTAGCTACAGAATGCAGTCGGGATGCAAAGGGTTGCGCCGTTGCCGTGACGCTTGATGAAAGCCGGGGAAGTCGGGTCCCAAGCGGTGTAACCACGAGCTTCGAAAGTAGAACGGAGACCACCGCTCGGGAAAGAAGATGCGTCCGGTTCACCGACAATCAAGTTCTTGCCGCTGAAAGCGAGAATAGCCTTGTCGCCTTCGGGTTCCAAGAAAGAGTCGTGCTTTTCGGCAGTGGAACCGGTAAGAGGCTGGAACCAGTGAGTAAAGTGAGTAGCGCCGCGATCAAGGGCCCACTTTTTCATGCCGTGTGCAACTTCGCCAGCGATGCTCGGATCGAGCGGTGCGCCGTCATCGATAGTTGCAAAAAGCTTTTTGCAGATGTCTTTCGGCAGGTAAGTGCGCATGGCGTCGGCGTTGAAAACATCTTCACCATAAAAGTCGATATTTGCGGGGGCTGCGGCCATGTTTGCGCCGGCGGCTTCGCTCGCGATTTCCTTGATTGCTTTTAATCTATATGCGTTGCTCATTTGGCAAACTCCTTATTGTTTTTTGTTTTTCGCTGCCCTATTTGCAAAAAGCGTGCCAAAATGGAATTTGAATGATTTTACGCGAAAAAAGTGTAATTTGCGGGTTTTGTCCCTCTTTACAAAATGCGATGTTTTCCAAATTATGGAAAATCGAATGTTAATTTACAGAAAGTGTAAAAACAGGATGTAAAAACGCGCTTGAACTAAGCCTTTCGTAGCCAACTTGGGCTTTATTTGACAAAAACCATTACAATTCATAATTTTGACGTAGAAAAGTAAGCTCGTATAGCGTGTTTTTCATGAAAATTTGGCTTTTTTTGTTAATTACATCAATATTATGGGGAGCTTGTAGCAATAGCAGTAGCTCGTCCAACGATATTGTACCCGACGTCGAACCCGAACCTGAAATAATGGAGGGCATGCAGGTCATCAAAGGCGGTGATCTGGTTTTGGGGAGTAACGAATCTTCGTTCAGGGCTGCTGAACGCCCTGCCATGAAAGTCCATCTCGATTATGAATTTTATTTAGATGTTCACGAAGTTACTTGCGGGGACTATCGAATTCTCGCGAAAAAAGGCAAGGTGAAAGACTTTGGCGAATGCGCAAACGATGAGCTGCCATTAGCCAATGTTACTTATTTCGACGCCGTTCTTTATGCAAACGCCAAAAGCGTTGAACTCAACTACGATACCGCTTACACGTACACAAAAGCAACTTACGATACCGAAGGCCATTGCACAAATCTAGAAGGTTTTGCGTTCCATCCTGAGGCAGACGCTTTTCGACTCCCGACAGAAGCAGAGTGGGTTCTCGCAGCATCACAAAGCTGGAATCCCAAAGAAAAAAGCTGGAATTCTGACAATTCCGAATTTCATGCGCACCCCGTCTGTACTGCAGGGAAGGATTCTTTAGGATTTTGTGACTTGGCAGGAAATGTAAAAGAGTGGGTGAACGACTGGGCTGGAACGTTCCGCAACACGACTGTTACAAATTATGTCGGTGCTCCAGATGGTGGCGCTGTTGGGGAAAGAGTTTTAAAAGGCGGATATTATTCAGACCGCGCATCAGAAATAAATTTGGTTTCCCGTGGCGATGATTACACCGTAGAATCTTCATCTCATGCAGAACGAATTGGGTTCCGACTCGCTTTTGGAAAAATTCCATCTCCGACATGGCTTGATGATAATGGCAAGGTGCAACAAAGCGTAGTTTCTCCGCTTGCAAGCGCGACAGCCTTAAAATCTTATACGGGAACGTACAACATGATTCTCGCTTTCAGAAACGACATCAGCGGGAATCTTGCTTACATCAATTACAATGAAGGAACGTTATCCGTTACAGAAATTGAAGACACTTTGGAAGTCTACCATCCCGATATTTCGCCTGACGGAAAACATGTAGCATTCTGCACGAGATTTGAAGGTATTGCTGGAGAATCCAGTCTTTACGTTCGCGACCTGAACGCAAGCGGTTCAAATCTTGTAAAGCTCGATGTTCCAAGCGCTGCAATCCCGCGCTGGCGCGTTGTAAACGGCGACACGGTTATCGTTTACGTCACAGATGCAGGCAACAACAAAGACGAAGCCGCATTTGCAGCGACGAGTACGTGGCAAGTCAAATTCGCAAATGGCAAATTTGGCGTCCCAGAAAAACTTTTTGATGGAGCTTATCACGGCGGCGTTAGCGAAGACAACAAACTCGCCGTTACCGGAGCAAGAGTGTTGCGAGCCCTCCTTGCGGATTCTGGTTCTGACATTACACAAAAAACGAACTCTGCTATATGGTACAATAACGAACAAGCTTGCAATACGTCCCTAGCACAAGACGGCAGCAAGCGCACTGCATTCCTTGATTTCGCCGGAGAAACCGGTACAGCATTTGTCGGAACTCCATACGCCACGCACGAACGCATCTTCATCGCCGACAGCAATGGCAAATTGTTGCAGAGCGTCAAATCTCCTGATGGCTATACATTCGATCACAGTGAATGGGCTACCGATGGGGATCGATCCAACATCGTAGCGACTCTTGTTAATTTAAACGGAGCCCACACGAAAATCGTGCTTGCAAACCCTACCGACAATAGCATTTTGGAACTTGCCGAAGGCGATGAACTCTGGCACCCCAATTTATGGGTAAAAAAAGTAATCAAGAATGATTCAGTTCCCAAAGACACGTTCCAGCTTAATCCCGACAGTGCGGGAATTTACTTTGTCCCGGGTACGTCTGAAATAGCCGTCAAGTGGCGCTATAAAATTGATTTGCTTTGGCATCAATACGACTCGCTAAACACAGTCATTCTCGGATCGTCGCGTGCGCTTCACGGTGTTATCCCGTCGCTTTTCGATCAAAAGTTCAAGGCGCTCAATATGGCAAATTCAAACAGCATGCTCTATTGCGCAAATTTCATTTTTGAAAATTATGTTCTGCCGCATGTCAGCCACCTCAAATACATCGTCATTTCCATTGATATGGATATCTGGTTCAATACGGCGCCCAACAGTTTCTTGTTAAACAACCACCGCAATTATCCTGGTTTTGCATACGACGAAGATCATAATTACTGGAAAGACGCCATTCCAAGCAAGCTCGCAGAATACACAAGAAAATCACCGGGGTATTCTAAATTCGAACCTTTATTGAACACCATGGGGTACGAACAACTTGAAGCCGCAGGGTGGGGAGAACCAAAAGTCTGGACAGACAGTTTGTGGCTAAACCGATTCCCCAATCTTTATTACGACAATTTTAATTTATTAAAAACGATGATTGAAGAATGTGAAGCACGAGAAATTTACGTCATTGGCGTCATCTTCCCGCAGAACCCCGCATACAAAAATACCGGTGCACTCGGATTCCACGGAATACAGAGGAGCAAGGCTCCCGCGCTCATCAAGGAACTCGCCGATTTACACGATGAACACCCCAACTTTGTCCTTATGGACGAAAATAAGATGGGGGAGCACGACTACACCGACGACATGGCTTTTGACAGCAACCATCTAGCCCACGAAGGGGCTATTCAAATGACCAAGCGTTTGAATTCTCTTTTGCAAACTTTGCCGTAAAATCCACGAAACTCCATTTTACGCTTGCTTTTTTGTGCAGTTGATATTATATTTAGTGAACAAAAAGGCAAGTAAACAAGTGTGTCGTTAAAAACGATGGGCAAAAATGGATTTACGCGATAAACTGAACATTCTAGGCGATGCCGCCAAGTACGATGTTTCGTGCTCTTCGAGCGGTTCCAAACGCAATTCGCCAAAAGGCGGAATGGGGTGCGGGCACAGCTCGGGCATTTGCCATACGTGGAGCGCCGATGGTCGCTGCATTTCGCTATTGAAAGTACTGTTCAGTAACGCCTGTAAGTACGATTGTGCTTATTGCGTGAACCGACGTAGTAACGATATCCCACGAGCGACTTTTACTCCCAAAGAACTCATTAACCTCACGTTGGAATTTTACCGCCGCAATTACATTGAAGGGCTTTTCTTGAGCTCGGCCGTGATTGGCTCGCCAGATTACACGATGGAACTGTTAATTAAGGTGGCTAAGGAATTGCGTTTGGTACACCATTTTGGCGGTTACATCCATTTAAAGGCGATTCCTGGCGCAAGTTCTAGGCTTTTGTTCGAGGCCGGGCTTTATGCCGACCGCAGCAGCGTGAATATCGAAATCCCTTCGGACAAGCAGTTGCAATACCTCGCACCCGAAAAGAATTTTGCATCCATTTACCGCCCGATGAATTTTTTGGCAGAACGCAAGCTTGAATACAAAACGGACAAGTCCAAGTATTCTCCGAAGTTCTTGCCAGCAGGGCAGAGTACGCAAATGATTGTCGGAGCGTCGGGGGAAACAGACTTCCAGATTTTGACGCTTTCGGCGGGATTTTACAAGCAACAGCAAATGAAGCGTGTTTATTTTTCGGGGTATGTTCCGATAAATGCAGACAAGCGCTTGCCTGTAATCACCACAAAACCGCCGCTTTTACGCGAACATAGGCTTTATCAGGCCGATTGGCTCATGCGTTTTTACAAGTTCGAGTACAACGAGATTCTCGACGAGAAAAATCCGTTTTTGGATCCGGATTTGGATCCGAAAGTGATGTGGGCACTCCGCCATCCGGAATGCTTCCCGGTCGATTTGCAAACCGCCGATTACGAGATGATTTTGCGCGTGCCCGGCATTGGCGTGAGGTCTGCACAGCTCATTGTCAGTGGAAGGCGTTATTCTAAAATCAGATTCGAACATTTGAAGAAAATGGGGGTGGTGCTCAAGCGCGCGAAATACTTCATCTATGATAGCGATGTGCCGCGAGAAC
This sequence comes from Fibrobacter sp. UWB3, assembly GCF_002210405.1. Classification (NCBI taxonomy): domain Bacteria; kingdom Pseudomonadati; phylum Fibrobacterota; class Fibrobacteria; order Fibrobacterales; family Fibrobacteraceae; genus Fibrobacter; species Fibrobacter sp. UWB3. Next base: position 378,974 of record NZ_MWQJ01000002.1, on the reverse strand, counting down.
TCCACAAGCTTTACCCCGAAATGATTCGTCCCTTGCTCATAGCGGGCAAACCCAAGAACGATCAACTCGACCTATTCGACTCCATGCCCGCAGCGCTGCCACAGCCAAAAGCCGCACCATACACTAACGCTTTGTCAATCGCAAACAACTAACCATTCTCATCTCGTCATCCTGAACGCGAAAGCGTGAAGGATCCAGTTAAGTTTCGCATCAAAATTATGTCCCTCGCGATTCATTACGATTCTACTTTCGACGGCTTCTTGAGTGCCGTTTTCGAGATTTACCGCCAACATCTCGATGTTTCTTGCTTTGTCGCCGAACGCACGTACGAAGCGGAACGTGAAGCGGCAACCGACCTTTTCGCGCAACCCTTCCACGTTGAAACGTCTGAAGATTCAGCCAACCGCCTCAAGCGAGCTATTACCAAAGCAGCAAGCAAGGACGTATTGAATTTACTCGAAACGTGTTTCCGTTCCGAAGACGCAAACATCGAGATGAACATTCTTGCGTACTTGCGCAAGCTTTTTGCGGGGCTAGACCCGAATTACGGTCGCAATCCGTCAAGTCTCGAAATGATTCCGCTCATTACCATCGCGCGTTCCGTGCGTCGCGAAATGGACAACATGTACGGAATGGTGCGCTTCAATAAAGCCCCCGATGGTATGTACATCGCCGAAATCGAACCGAAGTACGACATTCTCGAAATGATTGTCGGGCATTTCCGATGCCGTTTCCCCAACGGCACATGGGCGATTATCGATGTCAAGCGTGGCTTTGGCGTCTATTACGAGAATTACCGAACACATTTTGTAACGGTTCCCGACCCGAGTTACATTTCAGCGCACGCCCCTCCCGATGAATTTACGCGTATGTGGAAGTCTTACTACGACACGATGGCGATCAAGGAGCGGCTCAACCCGCGCCTTCTTCGACGTTGCCTGCCTGTACGCTACTGGAAACATCTTCCTGAACGTTCGTTATCGAACTACTCGGCGAAAAACATCGGAAATGTAGTGCCGCCGCAACTTCCATCTGAAGTCGCCAAATCAAACGCGTCAGCATCCATAAGGCTCAAATAGCCGAGCTTACGCCTTGTGGCACATATTTTGCTTGAAAAGTCCATGGTTGAGCGCTGAATTTTTTATATATGCGAAAAAATTTTGGCTCTAAAATACATTTAGTTGTATATTTATAATGGATTAATTGACATTATGGAGAAAATTAAAGACATGAACGGCTCATCTGTGAAACCGGGTTTTTTCGTTCAAGATTCTTTTCTGTATAGCAAGGACAACGAAAAGGTTGTTCTTCGTGGTGTAAACCACATGTTTATTTGGACGGATCGTGAAGGCAAGACCATTCCCGAAATTGCAAAGACTGGCGCAAATTGTGTAAGAATTGTTTGGAATACGCGTGGCCGCATCAGCGACCTCGACAATATCATTTCGCTTTGTATTGCCAACGGCATGATTCCTATCCCGGAAATTCATGACACGACCGGTAACTGGGACCGCCTGAGCGACGCCCTTGAATTTTGGCTTCGCGAAGAAACACTCCAGATGATTTACAATCATCAGGAATACTTGATTTTGAACATCGGTAACGAACCGGGCGACAAGGCCCAGAGCGCCGATGAATTTTTCAATGCCTACAACATCATCGTTACAAAGCTCCGCGCCTCTGGCGTGCGTGTGCCGATCATGATCGACGCCGATGAATGGGGCCAGAACGAAAAGAATTTGTTGAACGTGGGCCCGAAGCTTTTGCAGGCAGACCCCGAACACAACTTAATTTTTTCAATTCACATGTGGTGGCCGACCGAACGCCACAATCCGGTGGCAACAGGCTACGAAACCGTCAAGGACCGCATCAAGGGTACGCTCGAAGAATCCCTCAAGCGTAAGATTCCCCTGATTGTCGGTGAATTTGCTCCGGTGGCTGCAGGCGGTGTTCGTGAAATTCCGTACAAGTTTATCATGTCGGAATGCGAACGCTTGAACATCGGCTGGCTCGCATGGAGTTGGGGTCCGGGTAACTTCGACAGTCCAGAAATGGATATGACAGTTCACGGCTCCTACAACACGCTTATTGGCTGGGGCAAGGAAGTCGCTGTCGATAGTCCTCTCGGCATCCAGAACACAAGCGTGATTCCAAACTTTATCCAGAACAAGGATTTCACGACCGGTTCTCAGGGAACTGGAGCGAATATCATTGAAAACGGCGAATTCAATGCCGAAGATCCGCTTTCTGGCTGGACAACCGACTTTTGGGGTGGAAAGGGCGATGTCACCGTCAAAGATGGCGTTGTGCATTTCGACATCAAGAAGGGCGGCAAGGATTCCTGGAATCTCCAGTTCAAGCAGCATTTTGCGCTCCACAAGGGTGTAACGTACATCTTTAGCATGCGCGCCAAGGCTGACAAGCCGCGTACGCTCAACGTGAACATCAAGAAGGACTGCGAAAGCTATACACCGTATGCAAACGGCCGTATTCTCGACTTGAGTACGAGCTGGCAGAACTTCAGCTGGAAATTCACGATGAAGGAAGAAACCGACGTCGACGCTGTGCTCATCTTCGACATGGGCGGCGTGCCGATTTCCTGGAATCTCGCCGATGTTTCGCTCGTTCATGCCCGCAGCGTTGCCGACCGTTTGAACAGAACGTTCCAGCGCAACGTGCAAAAGAACTCCGGTTACTTCAACGCACCGAACGGCCCGTGGGAACTGCACCTGTACTCCACAGATGGCAAGCTCCTCGAGATTCTCGACAAGGGTAAGGGCGGGGAAGGCATGCGTCAATACCCGAAGATCGAACGCAGCGGCATCATGGTCATCAAAGACCTCGGATAAACGTTTCCTCCACGGTCCCTCTTGACAATTCATCCTTAGAATCGTCATTCTCGACCAAAAGGAGGGAATCCATTATTTCACGAAAAAAAGCGCAATCCCTCGTGGATTGCGCTTTTTCTTTGTCATTTTTCGAAATCAAAAAATGCGGCAGGATCAGTGCCAAAAATTTCACCGAGCTTAACAGCCATTTTTCGAGATACCGTTCTTCGACCGTTTTCCATAGCGCAAAGATTCTGCACCTGAATACCGAGTTTTTCTGCAAGAGTCACTTGAGACCAATTGCGCAAATCCCTATTTGCGACAATCATTTCCCCTGGTGTAGTATCAAGCGATTTAAACCATTCCGTTTGTTCAAACGGTTCAGATTCGTTATCGTCGCTAACAATTACGTTTTCGGGTTTATAAGTGTCTCGTAAAAAACGTACAAGTGGGGCAGGAATATGTTTCGCTCTGATTTCAATACGGGGCCTTTTCACGACTGCCAGCATAGTACACCTCTATATTTATAGATCCGTCTTTACAAGTCCAGCATGCTACCCAATTTAAAGCGAGATGACAATGGTATGTCTCGTTTCCAAGTTTTGAGTAATGCCAAAATAGTGGTTGAATTGGACCAGAAACTTTCAATGATTGCAGAAGAGCCTTAAACTTATTTTGTACAGCTTTAGGCATAGTCATTGCATTTTTCTGAGCCCGTTTTGTTACGGTCACATTATACATAATATAATCAATTTTTGATTATTCGTCATTGATTATTTTTGTAAATGGCATCTTTATATTTTTAATGTCGTTTTGTGATGCATCTTTCATGCGCTTATCTCCTTAAATTAAAAAAGACATCCAAATTTTTGGATGCCACAGCGCATTACTCAGAAACGCAAAAGAAATGTAAGTTACATAGATTTTTTGGCAAGGCACCCATTGTAAAAAGGGTATAAATTCGCTTATTTACGCTTTCGCGGACTTGGCGTTCAGCTTTTGCATAAGCGGGATGAGCCCACCGCCAATGGAATTGCCAATCGTAATCGCGACAAGCGCCTTGAGCATCGTCATTGAGAAATCGCCTGCAAGCGAAAAATAGAACATGTCGGCAATGCAGTGCTCGAAACCGCTCAAGATAAAGACCATCACTGGGAGGAACACGATAAATACTTTCCCGACCTGGTTTTCAACAGTCTTGTAGCCGTCCGCTGCAATGAACATGAGCATCCCGCAGAAAATCCCGAGCACGAGCAAACTAGCAAAACCATCGCCGTCCTTGATAACGCAAAGAGCATTTGCTTTCGCTTGAAGTGCCGCACCATAGCGAGTCGCCGCCATCAATTTTGCGAAAACGAACGTCCCGATAAAATTCCCGAGCCAGACAATTCCCAAAAAGCCCCAATAATTAATCTTATTGTTGACGAAATAGCCGACCTTACCCGTAAAAAGGTTGAATCCGAAATTCAAAATCGTAAAAAGTCCGAGCCCGAACAAGAACGATCCGAGGATCTTATTGTCGCAAGAAAGGTAAACCGTTCCGCCGAGCCCTATGCACAAACCGGAGTAAATAGACTTGATAAAATTAATCATGGCGCCAAATTTAAAATTTTTAAACAGCCCTCATTTTCCAATTTTTGTCTACAAATCCTTTATAAAACTTAAATTTTTACTACTTTATAATTCTGAAGGCGTTTTTTGCGAAAACACGGTCTTTATGTACGATAATCTTTTAGCTAGAAATGTAAAAGTCAAGTCGACAACTCCAAAGATCCTTTAAAAAACGCCTTTCTATACGGAAACAATAAAATTGCAAAACAAAGAATCCGAAAATCACAACACAGCATTCAAAGAAGTCTAATAAGAGCAAATTCATCAAATTTAGATTTACGTATTTTGTAAAAATTCAAAATTTAATTTCAAAAACTGTAAACCGCGTTTGTATCAAATTTTAGAGATTCTGTTCAGAAATTTCTTTCTTTTACATTTTTAACCGCTTTTTCATGAATTGAAGCGGGCTTTACGCATCTTGTCGCGAGTTGGCACAGTTTTTGCATATAGGGCGCAAAAACTAAAAAGGATTTCTATGCAAGCACAAGCTCTTTATGATCCAGCCAACGAACATGACGCCTGCGGCGTCGGCTTGGTCGCCAATATAAATAATATTGCTTCTCACCAGATTGTTGTCCAGGGTATCACCGTCTTAAAACGCCTCCTCCATCGTGGTGCAACAGGTGGCGACCCGGAAACGGGTGATGGTGCCGGCCTTTTGCTTTCGATGCCGCACAAGTTCTTCCACAAGATCTACAACGATCTTCCGAGCCGTTACGGCGTGGCAATGATCTTTGTCGAAAATACGGTGGCTGCCGATTCTGCCGATGCAGAAATTGAAAAGCTCGCTGCTGCCGAAGGTGCTCCGGTCGTCAAGATTCGTGAAGTTCCGGTGGACCCGTCCGCTATCGGTCACACGGCTCGCGAAACGCTCCCGCACATCCGTCAGTACATTTTTGACGGCTCTAAGTTCGAATCGAACGAAGCATTCGAAATCAAGCTGTTTGTGCTCCGCCGCTTGATCGAAAAGTCTGTCAAGAACCTCTACATCTGCTCTTGCAGCTCCAAGACGATTGTCTATAAAGGCCTCTTGCTAGCCACACAGATCGAAGGCTTTTACAAGGATTTGAAGGATAACGATTTCGAAAGTGCTATCGCACTTGTCCACCAGCGTTATTCGACCAACACGTTCCCGACTTGGCCCCTGGCCCATCCGTTCCGCTACCTCGCTCACAACGGCGAAATCAATACGCTCCGCGGTAACCTGAACAGCCTCAAGGCTCGTGAACCGTACCTCAAGAGCGACCGCATTGGCGAAGATTTGCAGAAGTGCTTGCCGCTGATTGCCGCAGGCCAAAGCGACTCCGCTAGCCTCGACAACATGTTTGAACTTTTGGTGGCCGCTGGCCGTAGCCTCCCGCATGCGATGCTCATGATGATGCCGCAGGCTTGGGGTGCAAAGCATTACCTCGGCCGCGATGTGCGTGGTTTCTTCGAATACGAATCCATGTTGATGGAACCGTGGGATGGTCCGGCAGCTGTCGCATTCTCCGACGGCGTGAACGCTGGTGCCATTTTGGACCGCAACGGTCTTCGTCCGGCACGTTACACTTTATGCAAAGACGGTTTGTTTGTCATGGCATCCGAAACGGGTGTGCTCGACATCGACGACGACCAGGTTGAAGAAAAGGGTCGTTTAAAACCGGGTGAAATCATTTACCTCGATATTGAAAACCACCGCATCTTGAAGAATGCGGAAATGAAGGCTCTCGTCGCCCGCAGCAAGCCGTACCGCCGCTGGGTTGCCGAAAACAAGATGAGCGTTCGCGGCCTCTTCAGCGAAATCAATCCGTCTGACGTTCCTGCCGATTTGCTTATCCAGCAGAAGCGTTTTGGTTACTCTGCCGAAGACTTGAGCGTAATTTTGCAGCCGATGGCAAAGACGGGCGCAGAACCGCTCGGCTCCATGGGCAACGACGCCGCTCTCGCCGTGCTTTCTGACAAGCCGCAGCCGCTGTTCAACTACTTCAAGCAGTTGTTTGCCCAGGTGACGAACCCGCCGATTGACCCGATTCGTGAAGAACTCGTGATGAGCCTTACGACCTACATCGGTAACCACGGCAACATTCTCGAAGAAACTCCGGAACAGGCTCACCTCATCAAGATTCCGCGCCCGGTCGTGACCGAAGACGAAATCCGCCGTTTCGAAAACATCGGCGACAAGAGCTTTACCGCCAAGGTGCTCAAGATGCAGTTCCCGATTGGCGGCAATGGCGAAGTTCTCGAAGAAGCTTTGCAGAAGCTCGCTGGTGACGCTATCCGCGCTGTGCAGGATGGCTTCAACATCATCGTCCTTTCCGATAAGAACGTGGATTGGGGCTATGTGCCGATGCCGTCGCTCTTGGCAACCGCTTGCGTAAACCGTTCGCTCGTTGAAGCCGGTGTCCGTCCAGAAATCGGTTTGATTGTGCAATCTGGTGAAGTCCGCGAAGTCATGCACTTCGCCCTTCTCCTTGGTTACGGCGCAACAGTGATCAACCCGTACCTCGCTCTCGAGAGTATTTCGAACCTTTGCCATACGGGCGAGCTCGACGTGGATCCGGTCACTGCCGCCGCTAACTACATCAAGGCAGTCGACAAGGGTCTCCTCAAGATCATGTCCAAGATGGGTATTTCTACGCTCCGTAGCTACCGCAGCGCACAAATCTTTGAAGCCGTCGGCCTTAACCGCGAATTCATCGACAAGTACCTTCCGGGTACGGCAAGCCGCATCGAAGGTATCGGCCTCAAGGAAATCGCTCAGGAAATCGACGCTCGTTGCCATATCGCCCTTGCCGACGCTAGCAGCGTTCTCAAGGAAGGCGGTCAGTACCGCTATCGCAGCGAAGGCGAACGCCACTTGTGGACTCCGCAGTCTATCGCTGCATTCCGCCAGGCGGTGCAGATGGGCGATTACGAAAAGTTCAAGGCTTACTCCAAGCTCATTGACGATCAGTCCGAACGCCTCGCAACGCTCCGTGGTCTATTCAAGTTCAAAGAAACGACTCCGATTGACATTTCCGAAGTCGAATCTCGTGAAAGCATCGTCAAGCACTTTGTCGCTGGCGCTATGAGCCTTGGCTCCTTGAGCCCGGAAGCTCACGAAACTATCGCTATCGCTATGAACAGCGTGGGTGCCATGAGCAACTGCGGTGAAGGTGGTGAAGACCCGGATCGCAATACTCCGGGGCCGAACGGTGAAATCCGCAGCTCTGCTATTCGCCAGATCGCTTCTGGTCGTTTCGGTGTGACAATTGACTATCTCCGTCACGCTAAGGATTTGCAAATCAAGATGGCTCAGGGTGCAAAGCCGGGTGAAGGTGGTCAGCTCCCAGCTCGCAAGGTGAACGAATTTGTGGCTCGCGTGCGTCACTCTATCCCGAATGTGTCGCTCATTTCTCCGCCGCCGCACCACGATATTTACTCCATCGAAGACTTGGCTCAGCTCATTTACGACTTGCACAACTCCAACCCGAAGGCTCGTGTTTCTGTGAAGCTCGTGTCCGAAGTCGGTGTCGGTACGATTGCAGCCGGTGTTGCCAAGGCTCACGCAAACGTCGTTCTCATCTCTGGTCACGATGGCGGTACGGGCGCATCTCCGCTCACTTCCATTAAGCATGCCGGTCTCCCGTGGGAACTTGGTATTGCCGAAGCTGAACAGACTCTCGTTTTGAACAATCTCCGTGGCCGCGTGAAGCTCCAGGTCGATGGTCAGCTCAAGACCGGTCGTGACGTTGTGATTGGCGCTCTCCTCGGTGCCGAAGAATTTGGCTTTGCCACGAACTTGCTCGTATCGCTCGGCTGCATTATGGACCGCCGCTGCCATACGAACCAGTGCCCGATGGGCCTTGCCACGCAGGATCCGGAACTCCGCAAGCACTTCAAGGGCAAGCCGGAATACGTCAAGAACTTCTTGTTCTTCATTGCTGATGAAGTCCGCGAAATCCTCGCAAGCCTCGGTCTCAAGAGCCTCCATGAAGCCTGCGGCCGTAGCGACTTGCTTGACGTGAACAACGCTATCGAATTCTACAAGGCAAAGCACCTCGACTTCAGCAAGGTCTTCCAGACTGTTGAAGGCTGCAAGTCTTACGACGAAAATTATGAACCCGAAGAACTCGTCAACTTTGACCGCCGCGAAATTCTCCCGTTCGTGCAGGATTCCTTCAAGGAAGGCAAATCGGTGGAACTTTGCGCTATGATCCACAACACGGACCGTACGGTCGGTACAGAAACTTCTGGCTACGTGGATGACTTCTACGGTGCAAAGGGTCTCCCGGAAGATACGATCAAGATTCATTTGCAGGGTGTTGCCGGCCAGAGCTTCGGTGCATTCCTCGCTCCGGGTATTACTCTTGACCTCGAAGGTGAAGTCAACGACTTTATGGCAAAGGGACTCAGCGGTGGTAAGATCATCGTTCGCCCGCCGCACAACGCAACGTTCAAGGCCGAAGACAACGTCATCGCTGGTAACGTCATCGGCTACGGTGGCACGAGCGGTAAGGTGTTCATCAACGGTCTCGCTGGCGAACGCTTCGGTATCCGTAACTCCGGTATGCTCCTCGTCTCTGAAGGCGTGGGTGACCATGGTTGCGAATACATGACGGGTGGTCGCGTGGTCGTGCTCGGTCGCGTGGGAGTGAACTTCGCTGCCGGTATGACGGGTGGTCTCGCTTACGTCTACGACGAAACGGGTCACTTTGACTTGAGCTGCAATGTGGATTCTGTGGACCTTGAAAGCGTGCTTCCGGGTACGGAAAGCGAAAAGGAACTCCTCGACATCATCAAGCAGCACGTCGAAGCTACTGGTTCTGCAAAAGGCAAGCGCATTCTCGAAGACTGGAATGATGCCCGTCCGAAATTTGTAAAGGTATTCCCGGTTGAATACCGTCACGCTTTAGCTATGCACACTCAGAAGTAAACCGGTACGGAGGATATAATGGAAACAGTACAGAGAATACAAGATGTTTACCGTCCGGTTGATGAACGTGTCAAGGACGTAAAAGAAGTTGAACGCCCGCTGACTGCCGTTGAAATTGTGGCTCAGGCAGGTCGCTGCTCAAATTGCGGCGTACCTTTCTGCCACGGCGCAGGTTGCCCGCTTGGAAACCTCGTTCCGGAATTTAACGAAGCGGTTGCCGCAGGCGATATCCGCAAGGGGTACGATATCATTAGCAAGACGGCATTCTTCCCGGAATTCACGGGACGTGTTTGCCCGGCTCTTTGCGAATCTTGCTGCACACGTAACTTGAATGACGATGCTGTGATGGTCCGTCAGGTCGAAAAGTTCATGATCGAAACAGCCTTCGATGAAGGCTGGGTGAGCCTCCCGACGGCTGAACCGAACGGAAAGACTGCCGCCGTGATTGGCGCTGGCCCTGCAGGCTTGTTTGCCGCCGAAGCGCTCCGTCGCAAAGGCTTTGCCGTGACGGTTTACGAAAAGCACGAAAAGCCGGGTGGACTCCTGCGTTACGGCATTCCGAACTGGAAACTCGAAAAGCAGGTGATTGACCGCCGCGTGGCACTCCTCGAAGCTGCTGGCATCAAGTTTATTTGCAATACCGAAATCGGCAAGGATATTTCTGCTGAATACATCCACCGCAATTTCGATTACACGTTCCTCGCTATTGGTACGCCGAACGCTCGTGACTTGAAAATTCCGGGCCGTGAAGCCGAAGGCATTTACCTCGCTCTCGATTACTTGCACGGTGCCGAAATGCCTGATTGCAAAGATCCGGAAAAGTACAATGCCAAGGGCAAAAAAGTCTTGATCATTGGCGGTGGCGATACGGGTAACGACTGCGTGGGTAAAGCAATTCGTGAAGGATGCAAGAGTGTTCTCCAGGTGGAATTCATGCCAAAGCCGCCAGAGACTCGTTCACCCTCTACGCCGTGGCCGGATTGGCCGTACTTGCTGCGCACAAGCTACGCACACCACGAAGGCGGCGAACGTCGCTGGAATGTTTCGTCTAAGCAGTTTATTGTCAAGGACGGTCATGTGGCTGGTGTCGAAGCTGTCCGTGTCGAATGGGATATGTCTCCGCTCGGCAAGCCGCTCAAGCCGAATGAAGTTCCGAATTCTACGGAAATCATCGAAGCTGATTTGGTCGTGCTCGCCATGGGCTTCACAGGCGTTCCGGCTGAAGGCCTCGTGAACGACTTGGGATTGAAACTTACGCCACGTACGGCAATCATCCCGGACCCTGCACGTAACATTTACGCGGTCGGTGACTGTGCTAACGGAGCTTCGCTTGTGGTTCGCGCCATGGCAAGCGCCAAGCAGGTCGTAAACCGACTCAAGTAATACATCTCCGTTCCTGAAACTCAAGAGTTTTACAATTTTTGTAAAACTCTTTTCTTGTTTTTACACGTTTTGTAAAATATTTCATTTCCTGAAAATCTCTTAATTTTCAAAATCCTCGAAATTACTTCAAAATCAGCGCTTTTACTGAAATTGTAAAAGTGGCACGATTTTTGCCTATAGAGCGCGAATAGCGTAAAAAGGATTACATTTTATGTCTTTAAAATTTTCAAAATGGACTGGTCTTGGCAACGACTTCGTTCTTGTCGAACCTGGTGAGTCTTTCGACATGACTCCGGGCAAGGCTCTGGAACAGCGTGTAATTGAACTTTGCGATAGACGCTTTGGCATTGGCGCTGATGGGGTAGTCGTCGTAACTCCGATAAACGAAAATGTAAAAAGTAACGAATTTGAAATGCGCATCTTCAACGCAGACGGTTCCGAAGCCGCCATGTGCGGAAACGCCACGCGTTGTGTTGCGAAGTTTATCCAAAGTCGCGGTCTTAGCGATGATAGCAATTTTATTTTGCACACCAAAAGCGGTCTTGTAAAGCCATCCGTTCTGCCGGATGGCCGTGTTTGTGTAAATATGGGCCTCCCGCGCGAATTCTTGGGAACCATCAAGCTTACGGCAGACACTTTTGATTTTACGGGCGTAACAGTTTCTATGGGCAACCCGCATACCGTTATCTTCGTAGACGACATCGAAAAAATCCAGCTTGAAAACTGGGGAAGCATCCTCGAAGTAGACAAGATTTTCCCTGACCGTTGCAACATCGAATTTGCACAAGTGATCAACGAAAATACGATTCGCATGCGCGTCTGGGAACGCGGTTGTGGCGTGACGATGGCTTGTGGCACCGGAAGCTGCGCAACGCTTGTTGCCGCCCAGCGCACGGGTCGCATCGGTCTCGAAGCAGACGTTGTCTTGGATGGCGGTACGCTTCACATCAAGCACGAAGAAGGCGGCCCCGTCTTTATGACCGGCCCCGCAAAAGAAGTCTTTAAGGGCGAAATCTAAATCGTTTAGACGAGAGAGCTCGTAAAACCTATTACCTAAAACGAATACTAAAAATGAACAATTCAATCATCAATCCGTACTACGATCGTCTTCCTGGCAGTTACCTTTTTTCAACGATTGCCAAGAAAATCAAGGAATACCAAGGCACCCACGAAAATGCAGACATCATCCGCTTGGGCATTGGCGATGTGACTTCTCCGATTATCCCCGCTGTGATCGAAGCCATGCACAAGGCCGTGAACGAAATGGGAGTCAAGTGGACGTTCCGCGGTTACGGTCCAGAACAAGGTTATGATTTCCTCCGCGAAGCCATTATCCGTGGTGAATACACTCCGCGCGGCATTGAAATGGATCCGAACGACGTGTTCGTGAGCGATGGTTCCAAGTGCGATGTTGCAAATATCCAGGAACTCTTCTCAGCTGACGCCAAAATTGCAATCCCGGACCCGGTTTACCCTGTGTATCTCGATAGCAACGTGATGGCTGGTCGTACGGGTGTTCTTCAGGACGATGGTCATTTCTCCGAAGTGACTTATCTCGCCTCAACGGCAGAAAACAACTTCCAGCCGGACTTGCCGAAGAATCCAGTCCAGTTGATTTACCTTTGCAGCCCGAATAACCCGACCGGTACGGTGCTCACTCGAGAAACGCTCCAGAAGTTTGTGGATTACGCCAACGAAACAGGTGCAATTATTTTGTTCGATGGTGCATACAACTGCTACATCCGCGACGAAAAGCTCCCGCACTCCATTTACGAAATTCCGGGCGCTCGCACTTGCGCCATTGAATTCCGCAGCTTCAGTAAGACCGCCGGATTCACGGGCGTTCGTTGTGCATACACAATTGTCCCGCACGAACTTGAAAAGCTCCGTGCCATGTGGAACCGCCGTCAGTGCACTAAGTTCAACGGCGTAAGCTACGTGACACAGCGCGCTGCAGAAGCTATTTACACACCGGAAGGCTGGGAACAGACAAAGGCCGTCATCAGCGGTTATATGGATACAGCTGCAAGAATCCGTAAGGAATTGACGGAATGCGGTTATACCGTTTTCGGTGGCGAACACGCTCCTTACATTTGGTGGAAATTGCCGGAAGGCGAAAAATCGTTTGACTTCTTTGACCGCTTGCTTGCCACGTGCGAAGTTGTCGGCACGCCGGGTAGTGGTTTTGGCCCGTGCGGTGAAGGCTATTTCCGCCTGACCGCTTTTGGCGACCCAGATCAGACTGCAGTTGCCCTCAAGCGCATTAGGGAAAAGTTGTAAAACGAAGTCATTAGTTATTGGTCAAAGCCCTTTAGTATATAACAATCATTTACTATTTTACAAATTATGAAACAACCAATAGGTCCAGAAATCGCGGTCGTTCAAAAGATCAGTACAATCATCATCCACGAGAGAAACGTTGAAAAGCTCTTGGATAATGTGCTCACCATTTTGGATACCGACATGGGTATGCTGAACGGCACGTTTACTTTGCTGTTCGGTAATACCTTGAAAATTGAAGCATCGCATGGACTTGATGAAAAGAAAAAGCGCCTGGGCCAATATCAGGTGGGCGAGGGCATCACTGGACATGTGGCAGAAACAGGCCGCAGCCACGTGATTCCCGACTTGCGCAAGGATTCTCGATTCTTGAACCGCACAGGCGCTCGCAATTACGATAGCCAGGTCGCATTTATCTGCGTTCCGCTGATTCACGATGAACAAATTATCGGAACGCTTTCTGTAGACCGCCCTGTCAATGTGACGACGGATCTGGACCGCGATGTCGCACTTTTGGAAATCATCGCCAACATCACGGGTGATGCCGCTAGCGAATGCCAGACAATGCTTGTGGAACGCCAGTCCTTGATTGACGAGAACCAGAAGCTGCGCGACATGCTCAGCGGTAAGCCGAGTGAACTTGTTGGCAACTGCCGCGAAATGCAGATTGTGTACGAACAAGTGCGTCAAGTCGCTCCGTCGGATGCGACCGTGCTTATTCGCGGTGGTAGCGGTACGGGTAAAGAGATGATTGCTCGCGCAATCGTGCAGCTTTCTTCTCGTAAAGACAAGCCGTTTGTAACGCTCAACTGCGCAGCCCTCCCAGAAAACCTTGTGGAAAGTGAACTTTTCGGTCACGAAAAAGGCGCATTCACAGGTGCTATCAACATGCGCAAGGGTCGTGCAGAAATTGCCGATGGCGGAACGCTCTTCCTCGACGAAATTGGCGATTTAACAATGCAGACTCAGGTCAAGCTGTTGCGCTTTTTGCAAGAACGCACATTCAGCCGAGTCGGCAGCAACGAAGAACTCCATTCCGATGTTCGCTTCTTGGCGGCCACAAGCCGTAACCTCGAAGAACTCATGGAAAAGAAGCTCTTCCGCGAAGACTTGTTCTACCGCTTGAATATTTTCCCGATTGCGATGCCGGATTTGGCAAAGCGCCAGAGCGACATTATTTTGCTTGCCGAGCATTTCATTGAAAAGATGAATCTCAGGTACGGCAAAAAGATTGTTCGCTTGTCCACAACAGCAATTAATCTTTTGATGAGTTATCATTGGCCGGGTAACGTCCGTGAACTTGAAAACTGCATTGAACGCGCCGTGCTTACGGCAACAGACGATTGCATCCATAGCTACAATCTTCCGCCTTCATTGCAGACTAGCTTAAGCACGGGTACCGGAAAGATTATTACCGATCACGCTCCGCTTGACGTGATGATGTGCAATTACGAAAAGGAATTGATCACAGAAGCTATCAAGCGCAACGACGGTAATATTTCGGCAGCGGGTCGTGAACTTGGCATCTCTCCGCGAATGATGAATTATCGAATGAATAAACTAGGATTGATTACAAAATAAAATGTTCGGTTTTTACAGAATCGCTTCTGTGTGCCCAACTTTGAAAGTTGCGGATACGGAATTCAATACTGATGAAATCATACGCTGCGGTCTCCTCGCCAAAAACGAAGAGGCCGCAGTTGTCGTTTTCCCTGAACTCTGCATTACGGGTTACACCTGTAGTGATTTGTTCCATCAAGAGCTTTTGCTGAAGAAATCGTTTGCATCGCTTTTGAAAATTGCAAAGGCATTTGACGATTCCGACATGATTGTCGCTGTGGGGCTCCCGCTCCGAATGTTCGGTAAGCTCTATAATTGCGCGACCCTTTTGCAACGCGGAAAGATTATTGGCATTACACCAAAGATTCACCTACCGAACCAGCGTGAATTTTACGAAAAACGCCATTTCAATAGCGGTCGCGATTTGCTAAGCACAAACAGTGCTAAAATTGGCGGTTATGGGAAAACTCCACTCACGTATTCGTTTGATGGCTTGGGCGAGGTTCCGATAACAAACTTCTTTACGGTAAACGGTAGCGAAGAAATACGCATTGGCGTGGAACTTTGCGAAGACTTGTGGACAGCGGCACCGCCTAGCGGTGAACTCGCTTTGGCTGGCGCTAATGTGGTTTTAAATTTGTCCGCAAGCGATGCGCTCGTGGGGAAGGGCGATTACCGTCGCAATCTCGTGATGAATCAGTCTGCGCGCTGCATGGCGGCGTACGTTTATGCATCTGCCGGCGTTCACGAATCCACGACCGACATGGTCTTTAGCGGCCATTTGATGATTGCCGAAAACGGTTCCATGCTCGCCGAACGCAAGAATTACAGTCGCAAAAGTGAAATCGTTTTTGCCGATATCGATGTACAGCGTTTGAATGCCCAGCGCTTAAGCGAGGGCAGCTTCCAAGATTTCGATTCCACAGAATATTTTGCAAAGGCCGCAAATTTTGCATCACTTCCCGTTGTTGCGAATGATTCTGAAAAGCCCACGGAAGGTCTTAAATACCGCTACATTGCGCCAACGCCTTTTGTTCCAAGCGACATTGCACATCGTGATTCCAACTGCCGCGAGATTTTCAACATCCAATGCGCAGGGTTTGCGAAACGTCTGGAATCTTCGTATGCCAAGCGTGCAGTTCTCGGGCTCAGTGGCGGTCTAGATTCAACGCTTGCATTGCTTGTCGTTGTCGAAACATTCAAATTGCTGAATCGCCCGCTAAACGAAATTCTCGTGATTACAATGCCTGGATTCGGCACGACCAAACGCACAAAGAACAATGCTGTTGCGATGGCGGAACTCTTGGGCGTTGAACTTCGAACAATTGATATCAAGCCCTCTTGCTTGCAGCATTTCAAAGACATCGGTCACGATGCTGCAAAGCTTGACGTGACGTACGAAAACGTACAGGCTCGCGAACGTACCAAGATTTTGATGAACTTGGCAAATAAAGAAGGCGGCATTGTCGTTGGAACGGGCGACCTTTCCGAAATCGCTCTTGGCTGGAGCACGTATAACGCCGATCACATGTCCATGTATGCCGTGAACTGCGATATTCCCAAGACGCTCGTGCGTCACGTTGTCGCATGGTACGCTGATCATGTGCAGGAATTGATGGGGGTGAGTGCGGCAAATTCCCTGGATTCCGCGAAAGCCCTCGCCGATGTTCTCCGCGACATTTTGGATACGCCTGTTTCACCAGAGCTTTTGCCCGCCGATAGCAACGGACAAATCGCCCAAAAAACGGAGTCCATTCTCGGGGCTTATGAAATCCACGATTTTTATCTGTATCATTTTACAAAATATGGTGCAGAACCACGTAAATTGCTTTACTTGGCCGAGAAAGCTTTTGGGGCTAAAGTGGGCGAGGATGGCTCCGCAATTGAAGCGAAATACCCGCGTGAAGAACTCGTTCGCGTTCTCAAGCTTTTCCTGAAGCGTTTTTTTGCGCAGCAATTCAAGCGCAGTTGCATCCCGGATGGTCCAAAGGTCGGAACGATTTCGCTCTCTCCGCGAGCCGACTGGCGAATGCCCAGCGATGCATCTTCTGCGGACTGGCTCAAAGAAATCGAGAATCTCTGAGTCGCGCGGAATTCACCAAACGAACATTTCCAAGCCGCCTCGTGCGGCTTTTTTTGTAGCACAAAATCGAAAAATAGTCGCCACGCACAAACGTAAAACCCCGGAACATTCGTTCCGGGGTACTTTAGTCAACAGAGATACTTTTTGTAGTTGTTAGTTATTGGTTGTTGGTCGTTAGTTTAAGACTTGGAAACTTCAGTAAGTTTTTTTAACTAATGACTATTGACTAATAACTAAGTGCTAAATTACATGTTGCTGAAGATTTGGAATCCGCTGTAAGCTTCTTGACCGTGTTCAGCTTGGTCAAGGCCGCGAAGTTCTTGCTTTTCTGTAACGCGGAGGCCCATGGTCTTCTTGATGATGAAGAAGATGAGGCTTGCTGCAGCGAAGCACGGGACAGCGTAGGCGAGGACGCCAACAGCCTGAGTGCCGAGCGTGTAGTCACCGGTGATATCGAAGATACCGACAGCGAGCGTTCCCCAGACACCGTTGACGAGGTGAACAGAGAGAGCGCCGACCGGGTCATCCAAGTGCAAGCGGTCGAACATGAAGACTGCACCGACGACGAGCACACCAGCGATAGCACCGATAATCCAGGAAGAAAGCGGGGTCACGACGTCTGCACCAGCGGTGATAGCGACGAGACCAGCAAGGCATCCGTTGAGAGCCATGGTGGCGTCCGGCTTCTTGGAAACGATCCAGCTTGTGAGCGTTGCAGTGATAATGCCTGCGACAGCAGCGAGGTTCGTGGTCACGAGAATCCAGCTAGTAGCCTTCGGGTCACCGTTGAGAGCAGAACCGGCGTTGAATCCCCACCAACCGAACCAGAGCATGAACACACCGATTGTTGCGAGCGGAATGTTGTGAGCCGGGATAGCGTGAACCTTGCCACCGACATACTTACCGATACGCGGTCCGAGAATCATGACGCCAGCGAGAGCTGCCCAACCACCCACAGAGTGGACGAGGGTAGAACCGGCGAGGTCATGGAAACCGTGAGCACCAAAGGTGGAGAGCCAGCCGCCGCCCCATGTCCAGCTACCGACAACCGGGTAGACGAGAGCCACGTAGGCGATGGTGAAAACGAGGAAGGAGTTGAGCTTCACACGTTCAGCAACGGCACCAGACACGATCGTTGCGGCGGTTGCTGCAAACATTGCCTGGAACAGCCAGTCTGTGAACAACGTAAAGTGTCCGTTGTAGGCTGCGGTGAAGTTTGCCGGATTTGCCCAATCGCCAATGCCGAAGCCTGCGAAACCGAGAATTCCGTTGAAAGTGCCCGGGTACATAAGGCCAAAGCCAAGCAAGGCATACATCGTGATACCGATTGCCGGCACAGCGATGTTTTTGAAAGCGACGTTTGCAGAGCACTTAGCACGCACAAGGCCTGCTTCGACACATGCAAATCCGAGACCCATGATGAACACCAACATGGCGCTGATCATGATCCAAATGTTTTCCGTCATAAAGATGGCGTCGTTGACGGTTGCGACTGTTGCTACTTCGTTCATTTGTATAAATCCTTTTTGAAAATTTTAGTTTCTAATTCTGAATTCCTGATTCCGAATTATCCAATCGCTTCCGGTCCAGTTTCACCCGTGCGGATGCGAACACACTGTTCAAGCGACGTGACGAAAATCTTTCCATCGCCGATTTCACCCGTACGAGCGCCCTTGATGATGGCATCAATGCAAGGCTGTACGAATTCATCATTCACAGCAATCTTCAGACAAATTTTCTTGAGCAAATTAACTTCAGTAACAACGCCACGGAAACGTTGATTGTAACCCTTCTGCTGGCCGCAACCAAGAACGTTAGTGACAGACATCTTGTAGATCTTGTTCTCATATAGCGATTGCTTTACGCTATTGAGCTTTTCAGGTTGAATGTAAGCTGTGACGAGCTTCATGTTGGTATCCTTTTTTTGAGGTTTCTTTTTGTTCGCACTCGTATTTGCAAAATGCGTGCCAAAAATTTTTCCAACACATAAAAAAGCTCGCAATCCCTTATTCTATGCGGGTTGCGGGGCAGTGTAGGGTAGAAAGATTCCTCAATTGAAAGATTTACAAGAATTGTAAGAAAGGCTTTTTATTTACAGAGTGTGAAACTACTTTTTGTATATTTTTCTACCGTAAAAATTTCTACGTAGGCTTTTCTTGCACAAATCTGTAATATTAAAACATGAGACATCTTAAAATTTTACCCATAATCGCCATAGCGCTCCTCGCGGCGTGCAAATCAACCGTGCCGCAGTCCGAAAGCCTGCTTGAAGAACACGTCTCGTCGGCGGGGGAGATCTGTTCGAGTTCAGTAACGGAGCTTATTCCAGAAAGTAGTTCGAGTTTCAGCTCTAGTTCTAGCACAATAGTACTTCCTATAGCATGGGATACTTTAACTTTAGACGATCATATCGATTTCGGCGATACTTGTATTATGTGGGGGAGTCTTTTCTGTTGGAATTATGATGAACTTCTAAAAGATTCACTATTGAATTTCAGAATAGCGGAATATTCGTTATTATCTTCCTTATATCATGCACTGCATCAAGGTGCTTATGTCTATTTTCAAGAAAGTTGCGGTGGCACTTTTTTGATTTCAGCGTGCGAAGTTTTATATAAAGACAATAAGCTCCAATTAAACGCGTCATCTGCTGGAAGTGTGGTGACAATTTCTGTGACAATAACGAAAGGTCTCGCAACAATACAAGAAAAAATCAACTATTCACAAAAAGAGCTTTTTGATAGAATCTGTAGTTATCACAAAGAAGACCCCAAAATAGAGCATGTTGAATGCATTGAAAATACAATAACGTTTACCAAAAAAAATAATTTTAGCGATAACGATTTAAAAATCCTTGCTAATGAACTCGACAAAGAAGCTTGCGACGCCTGGCGTATGGATAATACACGTTCACAATGTTATTTCGGTAATGGTGAAAATTAAAAAATTGGGATAACATGGAACTCCTTAAAATTTTACCTATAATCGTTATTGCAATCCTCGCGGCGTGCTGGTCGTTCTCGTATGCAGAAACCGAGTCTGACAATGACAATCTAAATTTAGATTCAGCTTTTCAAGCTTTTGATAAAGAATATGAATCACACAATTGCAGAAATAGACCAGAAAATTTGAAACTTAAGGCCGCAAAAGATTCTTTAGAACAAGCCATATTCCCAGTGTTATTAACAGATAAAAATATATCAGGATGTGGATTCGATCATGACGTTTCATCCTGTAAGGTTCTTCTTAAAGATGATAAAATCCAGCTAAATGTGTTATCTGAAGAAAAAAACGTAAAAACAACAGTAAATATTGCTAACGGAATTGCAACGGTCCAAGAAGAATTTACAAGCCACTACAACGATGCTGAATTGGCAGAGTTTTGCAAATTTCACCAAATTGATAAAAAAGTAAAAGATGTCAAATGCATCAATAAAACCATAATTTACACCGTAAAATATAACTTTAGCGATATCGAATTAAAGAATCTCGAGGATGAATTATATTGTCAATGTGTTCGGTGGCTAATATTCAACCACAATTATTGCGGACAGCGATCTGATGAAAACTAAAAATGAGATTCCTTAAAATTTTACCCATAATCGCCATTGCGTTCCTTGCGGCGTGCAAATCAACCGTGCCGCAGTCAGAGCGTTTGCTCGAGAAAACGATAATTATCGCAATATTTTAGTTTACATAATCCGCATTATCGGAAACAACGATTTAGAAAGGGGAGTCAGGCTTGTTTCACATTAAAACAATTTTTGACGTTTTTTGTTGGCATGGTATTTGCTATCTTTATGTCGAAATTGTAAAACAGATGTCCGCACGGACAATTATTAAAGGAATATTGATAAATCATGGCTGAAGAAAAGAATCCGGAACAGAATATTGAACCGAACGAAGCTGAACGTGCTCAATTTGAACAGGATGTGCTGAAAGCCGCCCAAGACGCAATGAATCTCGAAGCCGAAGCTAATGCTTCGGCAGGCTCAGCAACCGACAATGCCAACGCCGAAAAGCCCGCTGACGTAGAAGGTCAAAATGCCGAAGCGCCAAAGGACGACGAAAAAGCCGCCGAACAGCCCGCAGCACCTTCCGCCGAAGAAATTTTGAAACAGCAGCTCGCCGAATCCAACGATCGCTTCGTTCGTTTGATGGCCGAATTCGAAAACTTCCGCCGCCGTAACGCCAAGGAACAGCTCGAACTCATCGAAACAGCCAACGGCAAGCTCCTCGAAAAACTCTCCGAAGTCCAGGACAATTTCGAACGTGCTTTCGCCAGCGAAAACAAGGCCAAGGATCTCGAAGCCTTCGAAAAAGGCATGCAGATGATTTATAACCAGTTCGCTAAGGTTCTCACGGACGCAGGACTTGAACAGATTGACCCGACCGGCAAGGAATTCGACCCGAACCTCCACGAAGCTCTGATGCAGCAGCCCTCCGAAACTATCCCGGAAGGTCATGTTGTCACCGTATTCCAGAAGGGTTACAAGCTCAAGAACAAGATCCTGAAGACCGCAAAGGTTATCGTTTCCTCCGGGAAATAACCCCCATATCCCCCGCCTTTATGCCCGCCACTCCCCCGTGAGCGGGCTTTTCTATTATGCAGGAACAAAAGTTTTGATTTTCTCAAGTTCCTCAGCCAATTCAATTTTTAGATTGCGAATATCAATATCGTCTTGTAGCGAGATGAAATAATCATCAGATACTCCAAAGAACTTGGCTAATCTTAAAGACGTATCGACAGTAATCCTTCTACGGTCATGAAGAATATCTTGAATCCTAGAAATGGGAACATTTATAGCCTGAGCGACCTTGTAAGCGGACAACCCCATAGGAATCAAAAATTCTTCGTTCAATATTTCTCCGATAGTCGGTGTTTCAATATGCTTGTTCATAACTAACTCCTAGTGGTAGTCTACAATTTCAATATTGTAAAAGTGACCATCATACATTCTAAAACATATACGCCATTGGTCATTTATGCGAATAGAGTATTGCCCAATTCTATCTCCATGTAACTGTTCCAAACGATTGTTTGGCGGAATACGTAAATCATCAAGACATTTGGCATTATCTATCATCATTAATTTTCTTAAAGCAACCTTTTGAATCGTGTTTGGCAATCGCCTTGAAAATTCCTGGTTATAGATGAGCTCTGAGTCTTTATCTGCAAAGCTTTTTATCATAGTCTAATATACCTTTTTCATGTGTATACGTCAAGTAGGTGTATTTATTTTGGAATAGAATGTCTAAACATAGTTTGCACCCTACTTATATACACGCTTTTTTAAGGCTTTTGTCTCAATTTTTATTGGGTAAATGTTTTTTACAATCCTTCCCTTTTGATAAAATGACAATAGAGATTTACGCAAGCGATTAACCGCAAACATTTTCAGATATATCTTTGTTATTGGGTGTAGGAATTAACAAGGAATGGAGATCAAGATGTTTGGTAAAATCCTAATCGTTTCTTCCGTATTGGCCTTGGCTTGTACGGGTTTCGCTCAGAAAATTGTAATCACGACGAACTATACGGCGGATCCGGCGCCCTATGTCCATGGGGATACGGTTTACCTGTACACGACCCACGACGAGGACAATGCCGACGGGTTCATGATGTACGACTGGTTGCTGCACACTTCCACGGACATGGTCAACTGGACCAGCCACGGTGCCGTAGCGAGCCTGGGCGACATCAAGTGGAGCTCAAAAACCAACGGGGCCTGGGCGGAACAGGTCATCGAGCGCGACGGCAAGTGGTTCATGTACGTCCCCATTCACGGCAACGGCATTTCCGTCTTGGTGGCGGACAACCCTTACGGCCCTTTCAAGGAACCTTTGAACAAGGCACTGGTCTGGCAGCGCGAGCACTGGAACGATATCGACCCTACCGTCTGGATTGACGACGACGGACAGGCCTACATGTACTGGGGCAACCCCGATTTGTACATGATCAAGTTGAACAAGGACATGATTAGTACTCAGGGGTCCATCGTCACCTACCCCAAGATCAAGGATTACCAAGAAGGCCCCTGGGTCTATAAGCACGGCGACCATTACTACATGACTTTCGCATCCACCTGCTGTGCCGAAGGTATCGGGTATGCCATGAGCGACAAGATTACTGGCCCCTGGACCTACAAGGGCGACATTATGCCGCATTCTTCGCGCAGTAACGGAAACCACCCGGGTATCATCGATTTCAAGGGGAAATCCTACGTTTTCGGCCTCAATTACGAACTTTGGCGTTACAAGTCCGAGAAGATGGGCCAGAAATTCCAACACAAGGAGCGTCGTTCTGTCGGCCTTTCCGAAATGAAGTATAACGCCGACGGCACTATTCAAAAAATTGACTATTGGCCGGATAATGGCGTGGCCCAGCTGGAAGATTTCGACCCATACAAGCGCGTGGAAGCGGAAACCATGTCGTGGGGCGAAGACGTGAGGGTCCGCAAGAGCGGCGCTGCAGGCAATACGGTCATCACCAATCTTTCCGAAGGAAAATACACCAAGATTAGCGGCGTGGAATTCGGCGACGCGGGCGCGGAAAGCTTCTCGGCGTCGGTGCTGAGCGTCAAGAAGGCGTCGAGCATCACCGTCCGCCTGGACAAGGTGAACGGCGAAATTGTTGGCAAGGCGGAATTTTCCGCAGACGGCCTCGTAACAGTTCCGCTCACAGGTGCCGTTGGCAAGCACGACGTATTCTTCGTGTTCGCAGGCGACTTCGAAGCGGACTACTGGGAATTCGAGGATAGCAAGACCGCTATTCCGCAAAGCCCGTTCTGCAAGGAAAAACTCAAAGATGCAGAAGCCAAGTGTGATGTACCAGCCGTAGGTGCAAGCGTTGAAGGCCCCGCAAACTTCATTGACTTCGAAAACTATGACGTGGGCGGTGCCGGCAAGGCCTACTATGACATGGACACCGAAAACCAAGGCAAGGAATATCGCGAAGATCGCGTGGATATCGTGAAGAACGGCGATGGATTTGCCGTGGGCTACACGCAGAAGGGTGAATGGCTGGAATACACCGTGAACGTCGAAACTAGCGGAACCCTCCCCTTCGAACTTTCTTACGCAACAGGCATGGAAAGCGCAAGCGTACGATTCTTTATGGACAATGAACCCATCACCGATACACTCTCGCTTTCTGGAACCGATGACTTCGATACATACGCTACGTACAAAGGCAAAACAACCAAGGAACTCACCAAAGGCGAACACGTGCTCAAAGTCCTAATAACAAGCGACTACGTAAACCTCGACTGGATTGCCTTCGGTAAAATTGATGGCGATATTATGGACAAGCGCAATGGCACCACGGGCATCTTGCCGAAATTTGCTTCGGATGCTGCAAACGCTTTCGCAAAAACCGCAGGTGTTTACAAGGTCTTTGACCTGATGGGCAATATGGTTGGCAAAGTCCGCCTTAACGCAGGAGCTTCGCTGACAGAAATCAAGACCGGACTCAAGACGGCCGGCTTTGGGCGCGGAGTCTACGTCGTCCGGAATCCTGCTGGAAAGCCCCTAAAATTGCAAGTCGGGGAATAAGCCCTACCTCCCCCACATTTAAAGTCCCCGACCTCACTCACGAGGCCGGGGATTTTTAGTGTCAAAGTTTAATGCAATTTCTGTGGCGAATTAACTACATGCACAGAATGTCCAACATCTGTCGCGGCGTGACGACAATCGGATTTGCAGGAAAATGCTTGACGTTCCCCGTTACAAGATGCGTTTCGGCGGTTTTGCCATGAGAAAGCGCAATGGAATAAAAGACAATGTCCTTGGGATCGGGCATGGCTTCTGCAACAGTTTCCAAAGCATTTTCCATAACACCCAAGGATTCTATCTGGGATATGGTTTCTGAAATCAACTCTGAAGAAAAACCGAATTTCGGCCTATTCAAAACATAGCGATACTCATTCAGAATTTCATCATTGTATACAGGAACAACAAATCCATTGAAAACTGCCTGCAATACGACTCCAGGAACAGAGTTCCATTTCAGCAAAGCGGAAACAATGACATTTGTGTCAATGACCGCATAAAACTTCATCGGCCGCTCCTGGCAGCATCAATTTCGGCATTGATTTCGTCTAGAGTCATATCGGCGGCCCCAGCTCTTTCTGCCTCGGCAGAAAGCTGGCGCATTACCATCGACATACGGCTCGCAACTGGACTTGCATTGTAGAAAACGCGCCTGTCGGCGGCATAGGCGGGAGCCTTTGTGGATGAAACCTCGAAGGGAATCCTCTTCTCGCGCACAACGGCACGAGCGAAGACATTTATCGCCGTGGTCATCGACATGCCAAACTCTTCACAAAGCTTATCAAAGTCTTTTTTCAGGTTGTCATCCATTCTGATGCTAAAGGTGATTTGCGGCATAAAAGTAACCTCTTTTCTCTAAATATATATAAAAACACACCGAAATGCAACCTAAATAATGAGCTCGGCGAATTAGAGTCAATGGAGAACGATTAATTGCTCATCGACATCCTTTCGTGCAAAGGTCATTACGAAGATGTTTGACAATTAAAGGGGGATGCCTCCCCCTGGCCCGCACTTCGTTGTTCACCCCCCTCTCTCCTAAGGGCTATGCCCCTAAGACCCCAAATGGCGCATCAAACTAGGTTCAGCTTACTGAAGGTCCTTGATGTATTCGGGGGCGAAATCGACGCCGTTCGGCCATGTAATCGTATGCACTTGCAGCGTAAAATCTTTAAAAAATTTGATATCTGCAAGTTGCTGCACGATGGGGCGATGATCCGACTTGATGACGCTTTCGAAATCAGCGACAAAACGGTATCCGTCGTTGAATTCGACGGATATCTTATAATCGCCAATATATTTCGCGTCAATCACGTGAAGCATAGTCTAGACCAGTGGATCGATTTAATTCATCAATCCCTTGATGTATTCTTCCGCATCGCTCCCTAGTGCTCCGTTTTTGATTTCGGAGATGGCTTTGGAGAGTTCTGCGTATATATCGTTCCAGGGAGTAACGCGGCCGCTCAACATATCGTTGTAGCCCTTCTCGAATTCCGCATCTAAGCGTTCTTTCGACCATGTACAGTCATGTATAACATCTTCTAATTGAATACTGTATCTTGAATATTCCGAAAAAAATAAACTGACATTCCGGAATGGCGGAAACCGCCTAACCGGGATATAGGAAACCTCTTTAATAGCTCTAATCAACTCAGTCAATTTCAGAGTGTTGGGATCGCGCGGGATTTCTCCGGCTCATTCGCGCGAGCAATCTGCATACAAGCATATTCAGATGCTAAGAGAGAGGGCCTGCACAAAACATCTGGTCTTATCCAGCCATAAGCATTCTTCCTAGCATAAAATTAATCATTAGAAAGGACGGTTTCCCTTTGACCGGTACGCCGGTTTCCTTTACTCCGGTTTCGTGGTGTAATTTGCTCCGGAATACTCAGTATCTTTTTTGCTATTTCTCAATTTGCATATTACGAATGGCGTTTACCCATCTTTCTGGATTTCGAACTTTTACTGATTTATTTTCGAAATATGCTTTAAAGGCGATGTCCCTGTCATTCATAAATTCCTTCTGTTCTTCGTCGGTATATCCTACGGCCTCCATAAAATCATTGCAGTCATAAATAAGCCAACGAGTAGCTTGCCCTTTTAAGGATCCAATAAAATTAGGAACATCCTCTTTTTCCATGAGTTTTGTATCAATAGAGCCATCATGGTTGTATATTGCTATTAAACGACAGTCATCTTTTTCAAAATCATAAGAATTGTTATTCCTTTTTGTTGGAAAAGTTTTTTGACACTCTTGCTTGTTGGGAACGAATGTTGTGTGCTTAAAGATGTTGAACGACTTTATTTTAGACTCCCTTGATTCAAAGAACGTACTTGACTCAAATATTTTTAGATCATCTTCGTCCTTCATTAAAAATTCAATAATCGGTACTTTGGAGTTTTTTTTCTTTTCGGAACATTTGTGTGTTACAGCGATTTCGATATATAGAGAGTCTCCGTTTGGATTAGTTAGTAAAATGTCCGGCTTAAAGTTTTCGTCCCATTGCTCTTCTTGTGCTGTAGAAAATTTAGGCAGGATTTCAAAATGCTGTGCGGAAATATCTTTTGTACATGGGTACTGCATCCCAAATGGACAGGGGAATTCTTCGCATTTACTAGGACCTGCATACTCTAAAATTAAAGGTACATCTTTATCTTTACACTTTTTGAATAGATTTAAAAATTTTGCTTTAGCAATTTGATGGAGATATGTTTCTCTGTTACATAGAGAGTCTTCGCCTGGATTATGGGAAAAATAATGCTCGTTATGGTTGCCTAAGTTAGCCTGCATCCGTTTGCCACATCCTAAACATGTGAATATGGTAGTTTCTCTAAGTTTGGGAGTTACATCAGAAATTTCGAAAATGTTCCCATTTTGATCTTTTGCATATTGATATTTAGCCATGCGTATAATATATATTCAATCTGCTGTCAAAAATTAACAGTTGAAATTTTTTATGAGAGGCCGGGGTTTTTAAGGGGCAGAGCCCCTTAGGCGAAGGGGTGATGGAAGACTTGCCCCAAGAAGGAGCTGCCCGGTCAAGCCGGGCATGACAATAGGGCAAGGCTGAAGGCAGGGGGATTCTTCCCCCACCCCTATTCAAGACATCACTGAATCCTTCCGCCCTACGGTTGTCTGGATGACGCTGTGGGGCGTTCTTTTTTGAAACAGCCCTAAATTTGCCCGATTTCCGCCTAAAAAATGTTTCAGAACGAAACAAAAAGGACGTTTTTCGGGGTTGGCACGGCTTTTGCTAATGTATCGGCGTAAAAAACTCCCCACTCAAACAAAAACACTGGGGATCAAGAATTTAAAATAGGAGATAAAATCATGGGTAAGATTATTGGTATTGACTTGGGTACGACAAACAGCTGCGTTGCCGTGATGGAAGGTGGCAAGCCGGTCGTCATCGCCAATGCAGAAGGTTTCCGCACCACGCCGTCTATTGTCGCTTTCGGCAAGAACGGTGAACGTCTTGTGGGTCACGTTGCAAAGCGCCAGGCAATCACGAACCCGGAAAAGACGATTTATTCTATCAAGCGTTTCATGGGTCGTACGGCTGGCGAATGCTCCGCTGCCGAAAAGAACATGCCGTACAAGCTCGTCGGCTCGGGTTCTGATCCGGTCCGCGTGCAGATCGACGACAAGCAGTTTGCTCCTCCTGAGATTTCCGCTGCTGTTCTTCAGACCATGAAGAAGATTGCCGAAGATTACCTCGGCCAGCCGGTGACGCAGGCCGTGATTACGGTTCCCGCCTACTTTAACGACTCCCAGCGTCAGGCTACGAAGGATGCCGGCAAGATTGCTGGCCTCGAAGTGCTGCGTATCGTGAACGAACCGACGGCAGCAGCCCTCGCCTATGGTCTTGACTCCAAGAAGAGCGAAAAGGTCGCCGTGTATGACCTCGGTGGCGGTACGTTCGATATCTCTATCCTCGAAATCGACGACGGCATGTTCAGCGTGAAGGCCACCAACGGCGATACGATGCTCGGCGGTGACAACTTCGACGAAGTCATCATCGACTGGATCAACGACGAGTTCAAGAAGGACAATCCGGGCATCGACCTGAAGAAGGACAAGATGGCCCTGCAGCGTTTGAAAGACGCCGCGGAAAAGGCGAAGATCGACCTTTCTGCCACGACTTCTACGAACATCAACCTCCCCTTCATCACTGCCGACGCCTCGGGTCCGAAACACTTGGACCTTACGCTCAGCCGTGCAAAGTTTGACCAGCTGACCGCCCACCTGGTGGAACGCTCCATGGAACCCTGCCGCAAGGCTATCAAGGACTCCGGTCTTTCTTTGAGCGAAATCGACGAAGTGATCCTGGTCGGTGGTTCTACCCGTATTCCGGCCGTGCAGGAAGCCGTGAAGAAGTTCTTCGGCAAGGAACCGAACAAGACTGTGAACCCGGACGAAGTGGTGGCTATCGGTGCCGCCGTCCAGGGTGCCGTGCTTAGCGGCGACTCCTCCGTGAAGGACGTGTTGCTCCTCGACGTGACCCCGCTTTCTCTGGGTATCGAAACTCTCGGTGGCGTGATGACCAAGCTCATCGACCGTAACACCACGATTCCGACCAAGAAGAGCCAGGTGTTCTCTACCGCCGAAGACAACCAGCCTGCCGTGACGATTCACGTGCTCCAGGGCGAACGCGAATTTGCCCGCGACAACCGTACGCTTGGCAAGTTCGACCTGACCGACCTCCCGAAGAAGCCGCGTGGCGTGCCGCAGATCGAAGTGACCTTCGATATCGACGCTAACGGCATTGTGCACGTGTCTGCCAAGGACAAGGAAACAGGCAAGGAACAGTCCATCAAGATTACTTCTTCCAGCGGCTTGTCTGAAGACGAAATCAACAAGATGGTGAAGGATGCCGAAGCCAACGCTGCCAAGGACAAGGAACAGCGCGAACTGGTGGACATCAAGAACCAGGCCGAACAGATGGCTTACCAGGCCGAAGGCCAGCTCAAGGAATTTGGCGACAAGTTGCCGGCCGACACCAAGAGCCAGCTGCAGGCTGCCATCGACGACATCAAGGCCAAGAAGGACAACGGCACCAAGGAAGAGATCAAGGCCGCTATGGACAAGCTCCAGGGCATGATCAGCTCCATGGCTCAGGCCGCCGGTGCAAACCAGGCCCAGCCGGGTCCGCAGCCGGGTGCTTCTGAACAGCCGAAGAACGACAAGAAGGGCGACGGTCCGGAAGTCGTCGACGCGGAAGTGGTTGACTAATTAAGCGTACGGCAGGTAATCGGTGTGTCGCCGGTTATCGGCCTCATACAGAAAGGATTGGCTCTCTTTTAGGGAGCAATCCTTTTTGCGTAAAATGAGCGAGCGCAAAAATGGCTGAAAAAAGAGATTATTACGAAGTTCTAGGCGTCGGCAAGGACGCGAGTGCTGACGAGATCAAGCACGCCTACAAGAAACTTGCCATCAAGTACCACCCGGACAAGAACCCGGGCGACAAGGAAGCCGAAGAGAAGTTCAAGGAGGCTGCCGAGGCCTACGACGTGCTCAGCAACCCCGAGAAGCGTAAGCAGTATGACCAGTTCGGCTTCAACGCCCCTGGTGGCGGCTTTGGTGGCGGCGGATTCGGCGGCCAGGGATTCTCGGTCGAGGATATCTTTGCGAACTTCGGCGATATTTTCGGTGGCGGATTCGGTGGTTTTGGCGGCGGTGGCCGCAGGAGCTCACGCAAGGCCGGGCCTCCCCGCGGGAACGACTTGCAGATCAAGGTGGCGCTCAGCTACAAGGAAATCTTCGAAGGCTGCACCAAGAAGGTTCGCCTGAAACGCTACACGCCTTGTACGGAATGTAACGGTAAGGGTGGCCAGGACATCAAGGAATGCAGCACCTGTCATGGAACGGGTCGTGTGCGCCGCTCTACAGGCGGATTTTTCCAGATGATTACCGAGAGCGCCTGCCCCACCTGTAACGGTACGGGTGAAGTTATCGCGAAACCGTGTAGCAACTGCCATGGCGAAGGCCGTGTGCAGGAAACGGAAGAGATTTCCATCAAGATTCCGGCGGGCGTTGCCGAGGGCCAGTACCTGAACCTGCGTGGCGAAGGCAACTGCGGGCCTCGCGGCGGTGCCTGCGGCGACTTGCTGGCGGTCATTGCCGAAAAGCCCGACGACTTCTACACCCGCGAAGGCGACGATTTACACTGCGAAATCAAGGTGCCGGTCCACAAGCTGGTCCTTGGCGGTACGCAACGAATTCCGACGCTGGACGGTGGCGAAGTGAAGATCAAGATTGCGGCCGGCACTCAGGCTGGCAGCGTTCTCCGTCTGCGCGATCAGGGCTTGTGGCCTCTCAAGAAACAGGGCGACCGTGGAAGTCTCTACGTGCAAATTGGCGTGGACATTCCGAAGGACATTTCCCACGAAGAGAAGGAGCTTTACCAGAAGCTCGCCGAACTCCGCAAGGACAAGGAATCTGCTCAGGAAGAGTCTTTCCTCGAGAAGATGAAGAATCTGTTCAAGTAAAGCATCGAAGGAACTAAGAAAAATCTCCCGAACGTTCAAAAAAGCGTTCGGGATTTTTTATAGTAACACATTTCCGCTCCTTAGGTGTTTAATAAGTAAAAGCTTAGAAAGCACATGCAAAATATGTCATTGCGAACGTCGCAGAAGCGCGGCAATCTCGAATAGCTTTTATGAATTTATTAAGGAGTCCGAAATTGAAGTACGTTATTTTGAATGCAAGCCCTCGCCCGAATAGCAATATCAGCCAAATGCTTGGAATTGTTCGCAATGAACTGTTGGCCTGTGGCGACAGAGTCCTTTACATCGATGTTTGCAAATTACAATTCCGCGCGTGCATCGGCTGCATGAAATGCCGTAGCACACATGACTGTGTTATGCCTAATGACGATGCCAAACAAGTTCTGCGGCGCGTGCAAGATTGCGATGCGCTAATTGTAGGTTCTCCGTGCTATTGGGGCAACATGACGGGGCAACTCAAAATGCTTTTTGACCGCTGGGTTTACGGCATGATGGACCACAGCGAAAGCGGCTATCCAATTCCGCTTCTCAAAGGCAAAAAGGCTGTCATTATCACCACCTGCTCTACCCCATGGCCGTTCAACATTTTATTCAAGCAATCTGCTGGTACTGTTCGTGCACTCAAGGAAGTTCTTTGCTGGAGCGGGTTCAAGATTGCCGGTGTTCTGCAAAAAGGTGGCACCGTCAAGAACAAAGAACTCACCTCACGCGAAATCGCCAAATGCCGTAGCTTCGCCAATAAGCTCCACCACAAACATTCGTAAAGTTCAACATAAAAAGCAAATCCTCGCATTTGCGAGGATCTCTATAAGTTATTTGAATTTTTGCTGATAAACGGTCTTCCCAGCGCTCTTGATTCGTACAATATACGGCGTTTTTGCCAAGTGCGCGACAGGCACAACTGCTGAACCATCAATGGAGCGACGCATCAGGAGTACACCTTGCAAGTCGTGTATTGTGAGCTGTAGCGGCGCATTCCCGGACAGCGAGGACTTCCCGGACTGCGCGACATTCCACGCTGCATTCCCGGCGTTCACTAGCAGGTCTCCCCCGCTTCTCGTGACCGAGATTTTCCCAGCACCTTGCGAGAGTCTCGTTGCAATTTGCGAATCGATGTTCACCCTGCCAGAATCCGGCTTTTCCGGTTCTACATACGGATGCTCCGGATCATCGACGATGACCTTGATGTCGACCGTACTTTCGCAGCCATACGGATTCACGTACGTTCCCGTGTAAATGCCGCTGCTCTGCCATTGCATATTCTTGAAACGCACTTCACGGCCCAAGTAATAGAAGTCATTCGGACCTTTCCAAGTCCAGCGGCCGCCATCATACGGATGCGGGCCAATCACGAGTGAATCTCCTGGATTCACCTTGACTTCCGTCGTTTCGTTCCAGCCGCCATCGTGAATCTTGGCGTACGGAATGATTGCACTTGCTTCGCATACACCACCGGTTGCATTTTCAATGACCATAGTAACAATGGATTGCGCACCTGCAGTGACCGTAATTGCATTGTTCGTAACGTCAATATCAGAATCTGCTTTGAGCGCCGCTGGGAGCGTAAAGCGATGAACTTTAGCCTTCTTACCAATCGTCGTAAATTTGCTCAAGTCGAATGTGTACTTTGCATCGCTAGAGCCTGTATTCAGCACCACGAGCACGAGCGAGCTATCTTCGCGAATGGCGGCAAGCGTGTTGCTGTTGTCGCTATCGATAAAGCGAGAACCCGGACGAATGGCGCGGCTAAACGCGGCGTGCATGTAGAATCGCGGGGCGTACGAGAATGTCTGCTTTTTATGGTCAACAGCAATGGTGCGCCAGTTCTCGGCAGGGTCTGAAAGTTGCCAATCGACCCAGGCGCTTGCATGCATATCGCGAAGGTCATGCAAAATCACATCCGCCATCCAGAGCGTAATATCGAGATTTCCACTGCGGTGGAGCGGTCCCGATTCAGATTGCCAAACGCGCTTGTCGGCGGCAAAAGCTGCATTATAAAGCTTGGCTCGGGAATCGTAACCGGAATAGCTATGCGTATTCACCTGGAACATGTAAGAACGAGCTTCGGCACTATAGCTATTGAAACGCGCCAAAGCATCGCCAATGTTTGATTCATCGGCTGCACTTACAGAAGTTGCTGGGAACAGCCCCTTTTTCTTGAGTGCCTTGCCAAGCTCCACAATCATTTCGGATTGCTTGTTCTTGAAACCGCAGCCTTCCTGGTCACCGTTCGCCTTCCACCAGCCTGCACTTGGCTCGTTGAACGGCTCAATTGTGCGGAATGTGATGCCCCATTCTTCCTTGAAGTGCTTAGCGACTTCGGAGAGGTAATCAGCGAAATCGTCAAAGTAATCGGACTTGAGATTGTCGGCGCCATTGACACCGCCCGAAACGCAACCACTGTTTGTCATCCACCACGGAGGGGAATTCGAAAACGCTTCGAAAATCGGGTCTTTCGCCATTTTTGCAAGAGCAAATGCGATGTTACGCTGGTTCGGATCTGCCGTCCAGTCGTAATCGCCTTTTTCGGTTGGCTTGTAGCCAGGAACCGCGGCTCCCCCATCGCCTTTGGTCAAATGGTTATGACCGGGTTGGTCGCCACCACCAATGTTGTAGCGGAAAATATTGTAGCCAAGACCCGTGTCCGGGTCAGCCACTGCACCCAAAAGTTTTGTGTAGTTCGCCTTGTCCCAGCCGCCGGCGAGTTCTGCCCACCAGCAAAGACTTGTACCCCAGCCTTCAAAAAGCTGGTATTTTTTACCCGGGTCCACGACGACCTTCGTCTGGGCGTAGGTGGCGCCGCAAGCGAATGCAACTGCTGTTGCAACAAAAATCAGTTTACTCTTCAATATCTCAACCCCTTGTCTCGGCGCATTTCTAAGTGCGCGGTTCTTTACTCTCTAAAAATCCATTTTTTTACGGAAAAGCGGACACCCCAACACAAGAAATTATTGACGAATTGTCATTTTCCTGCGCACTCGATAAAAAAGATCCCGCTTCACTTAGTGAAGCGGGATCTTGTACTTCACGAGCATTGCTCGTTACTAAGATATATTGCTAATTTTTATGCTTTTTAGATTTGCTACCGTAGTAACCGTAACCGTAACCGTAACCGTAACCGTAACCGTAACCGAAACCGTAACCGTGTCTGTGTTCGCAATGGTTCAAAACAAAGGCTTTAGGCTTATCACAATAGCGTTCCAAGGTATGTAAGGATTCCTTAATAGAATCCATAGAATGGCGACCATAATGCAACACAACGAGTGCAAAATCGATCAACGGGCAAATCATGTATGCATCAGTCACCAAATTCGTCGGCGGAGTATCAATAATAATTGCATCGTACTGCGGACGAATTTCGTCAATCAATTTCTTAAGCATGTCACCACGCAATAGTTCAAATGCAGAAAGCGTAAACTTGCCAGATTCCAAGATATCAAGATTCGGGAGGTTTGTACTCGCGATTTTAGCGTTTTCGAAAGTAACCTTACCCATAAGAACATCGACAAGTCCAACCTTCGTAAAGCGGCACGTGGCCTTTCTCATATCCGCATCAATAAACAAGGTCTTCTTACCGACCATCGCAAAAGTAGCAGCGAGGTTCGTCGAGATAAAGCTCTTACCGACACCAGGCGTAATACCAGAAACCATAATCACCTGATGTTCCTTATTCATATTGAAAGAGAAATCAATCGCCGTAAGAATCGAACGAATCGATTCGCTAAGAGGATCATCAGGATCTGTTTGGACATGAGTTTTTCTTGTCTTTCTAAATTTCAAGTTCAAGCCGGTATCAGGATATTGAGGAACCTTTGCAAGCACGCTTGTATTCGTTTCACGTTCAATTTCCGTAACACTGCGAACACCATTATGCATCATACGCAAGAGGAATACCAAGAGTACTCCAAGCATAAACGAAGCAGCCACAGAGCAGATAATGATGTTCATTTTCTTCGGCTTGCTCGGAGCTCCGTTAATCTGCGCGAAGTCAACTATACGGACATTGCCTACTTCACCAGCACGCACAACACGCAACTGCTGAATGTTATTCAACATAGTCGTATAAATTTCATTATTGACCGCCACATCTTCCTTCAAACGAGCGACTTCCTGTTGCGTCAAAGGCATTTTTTCAGCCGTTTTTTTCAACTTGGCAAGTTCAGCCCTCAAACGATTCTGCTGACGAATGAGCGTCTGAACGCTCGGATGTTCTTCCTTAAACAAACGCATGGCAGCTTGTTTCTGCTGTTCCAAATCCAAAATTTGTCTCTGGATTTCACTTTCCTTGTTCAAATGAGCGTGCGTTTCGCCCGTCATGTCCACAGACCCGATGCTGTAACGGTAATCGGCTAAAATCTTTTCGACACTGTCAAGTTTAGCCTTCACACCAGGGAGCTGCTTTTCCAAGAATTCGAGAGTCTTAGCGGCTTCGGCACTACGCATTTCAACATTTTGGCGCAAGTAAGTCTTTGCCACCGTATTCAAAATAGAAGCAGCCCTATCAGGATAGCGATGATTGAAGCTTGCTTCGATGATACCGCTCTTCTTACCCTTTTCGGCAACTTTAAGTCCAGCCTTCAATGCAGCGATGGACCCCAGCAAACCCGATTGAGAAAGAACAAATTCCTGCCCCGGCTGAGCAAGCATCTTTGAAACATGAATATCGAGAGTATCGCCAGCGTAGGGAGCCTTGTACAATTCACCGACTTTACCTTCCAAGATGACCTGTTCTTCAGGCGAAATGACTTCGTATGTATTTTCATCGAGGGCTCTAGCCATCCACTTTTCTGCACGAGCGAGCGTAGGAATATAGAGGGAATCCAAGTCCATGCGCCCCTCTTTATGCGTAAAGCGGTCAACGGCACCAACAGGCGTTGCATTGAAGCAAAGGCGTTCGGCTTCAACGACATAGCTCAACACCATGCGGCTCTTGATAAGCTCGATTTCAGCATCGGCCGGGCTTGCCACATCAAGGATGGAGCCCATCTCACCCATAGCCTTCGTCGCGTTACCACCCTTCGCGTCGATTTGCAACAAGATGTCGCTAGTGTACTGCGGACGTAGCCAGTTTGCAATCGAAAATCCGACAAGGCCGCCCACCAGAATGAACAGCAATAACGTGAATTTCTTTTCCCAAAGGATTTGCATTGCTTCAAGCAACGTAATTGTATTGTTGTCTGGAGGCAACTGAATTGTAGCTTGGCTAACAACTTTTTTTTCTTCTTTTTCAGCCATACGTTATCCTAATTAAGTAAAGCAATTACGAATTGTTTGAATAATAATGTCCTGCTGTTCGGGTGTCATCTTGTTGTCACTCGGCAAGCAAAGGCCACGTTCAAAAATATCAGCACCAACGTCTTCGCATCCACCTGCAATATAAGCATTCGTACGAGCACGGCCGTTGCCTTGAACCGTGATAAACGGATTCATGCGGTAAATCGGCTGCATATGCATCGGCTTCCAGATGGGGCGTCCTTCGGCATTAATCTCAGCAATCTTTTCGAGGATTTCAGTCGGGCAGCTCTTGCCCTTTTCATGAATATAAAGACAATCCGTTTCACCGCGGACCTGTTTGCACATGGCGTCCTTGTCAATAATCAGGCAACTCAGCCAATAGTTCGGTTCGCTATTCTTTTCGTCAAACGGATTCATCTGCACAGGAAGCCCACGAAGCCCCTCACGGTAACGTTCGTAAATAGCCTTTTTCTGGGCAATATGCTCTTCAAGATAAGGCATCTGTCCACGCACAACACCTGCAATCACATTGCTCATGCGGTAATTGTAGCCAACTTCTTCATGCTGGTACCAAGAGGCTGCTTCACGGGATTGCGTACTCCACTTGCGAACTTTGTCTGCATCATCCTTGCTATCCGTAAGGAACATGCCACCACTTGAACCAGTAATAATCTTATTTCCATTAAAGCTGATAGCGCTATAATCGCCAAACATGCCGGTTTGTACGCCTTTATATGTAGCGCCAAAACTTTCTGCGGCATCCTCGATCATCAGTGCGCCATGCTTTTTGCAAACAGAACGGAGTTCATCTACCTTGCCCGGTGTGCCGTACAAATGAGCCACGACCACAAGGCGAACATCGGGATAAATTTCAAAAGCTTTTTCCAGAGCCACAGGATCCATATTCCAGGTCTCTCGCTCCGTATCAATAAAAACGGCTTCACCATTTTCGTATGCAACAGGATTGACAGTCGCATCAAAGGTCATGTCACTACAAAAGACCTTGTGTCCGCGTAAAGACCCCTCGCCCGTCTTGGACATTCCATAAAGGGCTTCACCAGCAAGTTTGGTGCAAAGGTGGAGCGCGGCAGTACCTGCGCTAAGAGCAACAGCATACTTACAGCCAACCTTTTCGGCAACAAGACGTTCAACTTCATTGATGTTTTTACCAACGGTACTCATCCAGTTGGTTTCGTACGCTTCGGTCACGTACTTGATTTCATCGCCATGCATCGTCGGGCTGCTAAGCCAAACCTTATTTTCAAATCGAGTCATTAAAGCCATCCAAAAAGCATTTGAATTATGGGAAATATTAGTTTATTTTTCGCTGACATTCAACTTAGTTTTTTCATAAACAAGCTGATTTATAAAAAAGCTACCCAACCATTTATGTTGGATAGCTTTTACTTTGTCTAACTTACCAAATTACTCATTACTTTGCAAAAGGAACGAGTTCCACGCGACGGTTTTGGGCACGGCCAGCGGCATCACCGTTATCGGCGATCGGCTTGGACGGACCATAACCCACAGCACGCAAGCGGTTGCTATTCACACCGCGCTTTTCGAGATAAGCGACAACAGCCTGAGCACGAGATTCAGAGAGCTTCTGATTCTTAGCATCAGAGCCCTTGTTATCAGTATGGCCCTGAACTTCGAGGTTTGCTTCCGGAATCTTGTTCATAAGATCGGCAATGTCGTTAAGAGTGCTATAGCTGTTCTTGGTGAGCTTTGCAGAACCCGTCTTAAACTGAATACCCTTCTTAAGCTGATCAAGGTCTTCCTTCTTATTGATCGGGCAGCCTTCACCATCAACACGGACACCCGGAAGTGTATTCGGGCACTTGTCGATAATATCGGCAACACCATCCTTATCGAAGTCCGGCAAGCAACCCGTAGAGTCTACAGCATGGCCAGCCGGAGTACCCGGGCACTTATCCTTAAAGTCTGCGATGCCATCCTTATCGCTATCAAGCATGCAGCCGTTCGGGCCAACTTCAGCACCGCGTTGGGTGTTCGGGCACTTGTCGAGGTAATCGGCAACGCCATCCTTGTCAAAGTCCATCGGGCAACCCGTAGAATCCACAGGAATGCCGGCCGGAGTATTCGGGCACTTGTCAAGGTTGTCAGCAACGCCATCCTTATCAAAGTCAAGCATGCAACCCGTAGAATCCACAGAAATACCGGCAGCCGTATTCGGGCACTTGTCGCTTATATTAGGAATACCGTCGTTGTCTGTATCAACACGGGCGAGAGAGTCAGCAATAGCTCTTTCACGAGCAAGTTTTGCATCATCAATCGGGCAACCTTCAGCATCGACCTTTACGCTGGCTTCGGTACGAGCGCACTTGTCTTCACTATCCGGGATGCCATCGCCATCGGAATCCACCGGCTTACCAGCAGCATCAAACTTGAAGCTCAAGAGGGCAGAACCGGAAATAAGCGGAACGCCGGTATAGCCATACTTGGCCTTGACACCTCTCTGGCCCTGATAGTAGATGGTATGATCCTTACCATACTTGATATCAGCATGGTGATCGAAACCGCTCTGGAAGAAACGGGCAGCAAAGTCCACGCCAAAAGCAAAATCAATATCATATGGGAGGTGGAAACGGAACCCCGGAGTGATGAGCATCGGGTCAACAAGCGGGTCGAAAGAGTAACGACCGTTATCCTGCAAGCGCATTTCGCCAGAGAATTCCACAAACGGAGTCATCCAGGAAGTGGCGTTCCAGTTCAAGCCCGTGCTATAGACGAGCGTCTGAGTCAAGTTATAGCTAGCCGGAGAAACATAGCTTGCCGCCAAGTTCCACACAATCGGAGCACCGACCTTATTGAAGTCGAACGTGAATGCGAGACCCGCAGCAAAAGCCCACCTATCAGCAGTAAATGGATGCGTATAGCTGCTACCATCCAAATACCAGGCATGGCGGGGACGCACACCGGCGCTTTCTTCACCCGTCGGAACATAGAGGTCAAGCATCAAGGCCATGCTATAGACGCCAGCCGATGCAAACGGGAGACCGATCTTTGCAAAGACATCCAAGTCACCGCGGCTAGTCGTCCACATATTTGCCATTCCACCCCACTTGGAATTGGCATGTTCATAATAAAGCGGAAGTGACATACCGACATCAATAAAATCCAGGACACCGACTTCTACAAAGACGTTGCCTGAAAGAGAAGCATCAGCATCATTAAATGCGTACCTCTTCCCCTTTACTTCATAGATACCGCCACGAGACAAACCCCAGGAGCCAAACGTAAGATTTCCGCTTGCACCGAGGTTGACTTGCCACTGACCAAGGGTCTTTGCATTGATTTCATGCAAGCCCTCCGAGCCACCCAGCATTCCAGCCTGTGCAAAAGCTAGAGTACTAGATAACAAACCTAGAGTGATGATCTTTTTCATATTTTATCCTTCTTTTGAGTTTGTCGTTGTTGTTAAGACTTTTGTTCCACGGGTTCAGACTTCTTTAAAATTGCACTGTTGAACTTTTCAGGAGTCGTGAACGTCGGGACAATTTCGTGCAAAGCGCGGATAGCGATTTCAACATCGTTTTCTGAAGCCGCGCTCTTAAGCTTCCACAATTCGTTGATGAACTTAGAAGTATCAATATCGATTTGCTTGCCAATGAAGATAAGCTTGTTCTTAGTCTTCTTCAAGCCTTCTTCATTCATCAGGAGCTCTTCCTTAATCTTTTCCCCAGGACGGAGCCCCGTGAACTTGATCGGAACATCCTTGTACGGAACCTTTCCATACATACGGATCAAGTTTTCTGCAAGCGTCACAATCTTTACCGGCATGCCCATATCGAGCACAAAGATTTCACCACCATGAGCGATACTAGCCGCTTCGAGCACAAGGCTCACAGCTTCAGGAATCGTCATGAAGTAACGAATGATTTCCGGGTGTGTAACCGTCACAGGCTTGCCCTGTTCAATCTGGCGTTTGAAGAGTGGAATCACGCTACCATTTGAACCAAGCACATTGCCAAAGCGGGTCACAACAAATTCCGTATTGCTATCCTTCTGCATGGACATAAAGCGGACAATCATTTCGCAGCAGCGCTTGGAAGCTCCCATGACATTTGTCGGGTTCACCGCCTTGTCGGTACTGATCATCACAAACTTTTTCACATTGTTGAACATGGCAAGTGTTGCAACGTTAAACGTACCAATAACGTTGTTCTTAATGGCTTCCATCGGATTATTTTCCATCAGCGGTACATGCTTATGAGCGGCGGCATGGAAAATCACTTCCGGATTGTAGGTCTTGAATATTTGGTTCATACGGAAATAGTCACGGACACTTGCGATAAGAGTCACAAGGTTCAAAGACTTTCCGTATTCCATCACCAGTTCTTGCTGGATATCGTAAGCGTTATTTTCGTAAATATCGACAATGATAATTTGTTTAGGATTATACTTTGCAATCTGACGAACAAGTTCACTACCGATACTACCACCACCGCCAGTCACCATACAAACTTTGTTTTCGATATAGGCACGGATGTCCTTGTTATCGAACTTGATAGGATCACGGCCAAGCAAGTCTTCGACCTTGATATCACGGATTTGCGTTGCAAAATTAGTCGAGCCATCGCCAACATTGGAAGAATCCAAAAGAGTACCAACAAACGGAAGAACCTTCACCGGAAGTCCGGTCTTACCACACAAGTCCATGATGACTTGACGGTCTTTGGGAGGGCAACTCGGAATCGAAAAAAGAATCTGCTCAATATTTTCTTGCTTTGCAATTTTAGGAATGTCACTTGTCGAGCCTGCAACAAGAACCCCTTCGAACGGTTTCCCGATTTTAAAGCGGTCATCATCAATGAGGCAAACAGGATTGATTTTTGCAGCTTCCGAAGTAGAAAGCCCCTTTTCCGCATCCTTGGTGCTGTTCTTGATTTCATCGAGCAAAAGCTTAGTCGCATTACCGGCACCGATAATCATGGTGCGCTTTTTCATCGCTTCACGGTGACCCGTGTTAATAATCGAAATAAAAGCATTACGGAACATGTAGCGGAAAAGACACACGCCAAAACTCGCCATCAAAGCTTGGACAAGGCCAAATTCCCAATAGAGCTTCCCCTGAACCAAATAGAAGAAAAAATAAGTTACGACAAGGCCTACAAAAACGCCTTTACAGCAACTAAAAAAGTCATAGCGGTTAAGATAACGCCACAGCTTATTGTAAGCTCCAAAAAAGAGAAGCCCACTAAAGCACATAATGACACACAAAAAGAAAATGGCAAAAAGGTCAGCACGTCCAATCGGTTCTGCATATAATGGGAGTAGGTAATTTGCAAATAAACCAGCAACAACAACAATAAAAGCATCCGCCAACGCCAATACACGTTTGCGAATCCTAAAACTA
Organism: Fibrobacter sp. UWB3; assembly: GCF_002210405.1. Classification (NCBI taxonomy): domain Bacteria; kingdom Pseudomonadati; phylum Fibrobacterota; class Fibrobacteria; order Fibrobacterales; family Fibrobacteraceae; genus Fibrobacter; species Fibrobacter sp. UWB3. The sequence goes on along the minus strand of NZ_MWQJ01000002.1, from coordinate 337,659 downwards.
GTGAACAATCCCATCAATTTGGACATAGCCAAGCCCTACTTTTTTAGTTCAGAAAAGTCTTAAAAAACGGTTTCTTATGTTATAAGATAGTTACAAAAGACTACCAAAACAAGGTAGTACGTACAAAAATGGCCTTTATTTCGCCTAAAATGAGCTCTAATTCATAAGAAGCATGATATCCACTATAGTTTACAGACGGAGCAATTGTGTATTGGAGCGGAGCTTTATCGGTAAATTTTTTGCGAACGGTCTTATACGGGTCATTGATATCGCTACCTCGATCAATACCTTTCCAAAGCCACTTGTTGTGCAAACCAAAGAAGATACTTGCTGAATGGTTCCAGAAGAGGCGGCTGTAAAGAGTCCAGTCAATGGCAAGCGAGTTCGGACCATTCGGATTCCCTAGCGGGAGTCCAAGGTGCGCCATCTGAGCCTGAGCCGTGTCGTAATGGCAATAGGTATAAGGTTCAACACGCGCAATTTCTGCGATAGTTCCGAGCTGTAAAAGTTTACCATTTACTTCCATGTCATGAGCCACCTGAAAGCCAAGCATTGCGGCCCAGCGGTTATTGCTGTAACGATTTTGATAAACAGCATAAGGTGATTCCATGTCATCCAAGAAGAATTCACCATAGACACGAGCCAGCTTGAAGAGCTGCACATTAAAATCCACCGCCAAGGCACCGTTGTTTACGCGTTCGGAATAATTCCCCTTCTCAATGAAAAGCGGAGCTACCGGAACAAAAAGCCAAGGTTTATTTTCGTTGTAAAGAATCTGAAGTTCAGAAATACCAAAGGTCACATTTTTGAGAGCTAGCTCATAACGGTGAGCATAAAGATTGCGATCGTTCAGGTTGTCTTTGCTATAGCTCCAGGAATTCACACGAAGATCCGCATACACACTATAAATACGTAACGGACCAAATGTAAGGTCGAGCGAAAGCATGTTGTACGGGAGCGCAAACTGGTTCAGCGAGAGGTTGTTGTAGTAGCCTGGGCCCCAATGTAAAACATCGCGAGCGAGTTGGAGTCTTGCCCATGCGTAGTTTAGAGCCAAGTGCGCACGGTAACGCGCAAAGCTCACATAGTCAATTCCTCCATCGCCACGATCCTTGGACTGCACGTCAAAAACTTCGTGGTCGTAACTCTTGGGCTTCTTGGCGGCATGCCCTTCAGAATAGATTCGTGCATCGAGGTCAAAGTCAAGAGAATCAGCAAAGCCGCGGATGAAAAGCCCACCATCAATCGCCGGCCAAATCGTATCGCCAAGTGCCGAAGACGACTTGTAGTCAATACCGAGAATCGGGCTTACCGCAATAGCGAACTTGTGCGAAGACGCGCTATCACTTTCAAAAAACGCCATCGCATTTCCATGATTCTTGTAAAAATCCTTCTGGAACGTTGTATCGCGACGTGGATAAATAAAGAAGTGGCGGCCATCGTCTACAGTCTGTCTATGATACTCAAAAAGCATCGGAGCATAATCGAGCCCGCGCAGGTTACGAGTGCGTTCAGAACTGATTACAGGAGAACGACCGGTTTCGGCAAAAACCATCGTTGCTAAAATAAGGCTTGTGAAAATAGCTTTCATTTTCCCCTCCGAGTTCAATTATTCTTCGGCGTCTTTGTCGATGACTTCTGCCGCGGAATCTCCGCGAAGAGCCACCAAACGAATACCGTCAAGCGTCAGATACGGATCGTAAGTGTCTATGATTTTGGTATGGCTTGCAATTGTGCGGCCCCAGCCACCTGTTGCAAAAACAGGAACGTCTTTCTTACCCATTTCCTGTTTGATTTTAGCAACAAGCGTTTCCAGTTCAGCCATAAAGCCAAACAGAAGACCCGCGCGGATAGCATCATCGGTATTGTTCGCAATTAAATGCTTGGGCCATTCGATACTTACCGGCAAAAGACGAGCCGCTTTTTGCGTAAGCACATCGAGACTAGCACTAATGCCAGGAATGATGATACCACCAGCAAAGCCGCCATCCTTCATGACATCAAAAGTCGTTGCGGTACCCATGTCAATAACAATTGCATCGTTGTAGCCGCGTTCCTTAAGCGCAATCACATTGCAAAGACGGTCTGCACCAAGCGAACTCGGGTTCGGGTAAGCAATCGGGCAATTGAGGCAGTTTGATGAACTCACCACCTGCACCGGGCGTTTTAAAAGCGTCTGCAAAGCCTTGACCCACGGGCGTTCCAAAGACGGCACAACCGTCGAAAGGCCAACATGCGTTACAGCTTCAAGTTTGATTTTTGAAAGATGGATAAGGCCACCCACACGATTCATCACTTCGTCCGAAGTTGTTTCCTTGCGGGTTGTAAGCCTCCAATGATCTACAACTTTGTCGCCCTTGTAAATTCCAAGAACGGTGTGCGAGTTACCCACATCGACCACAAACGACAAAGTATTCTTTAAATTCTTTTTCATCGGAATGAAAGATAGTTATTTATTCAAATTCAAAAACGCTTGCTTCAATTCTCGTGTTGCTTTTTCCGGGTCTGCGGATTTCATGATAGCAGAAACGGCACAAATTCCTGAAATGCCAGAACCCTTAAGCACATCGATATTGTCCTTATTGAGCCCGCCAATGGCATTCACCTTAATCGGCACCGCCTTCACGATAGCTTTGAGCGTATCGACACTCGTGAGGATAGTGACAACTTTAGTCGTTGTCGGGTAGATAGCCCCAACACCAAGATAATCGGCCCCCTGTTCGTAAGCCTCCAAAGCCTGAGGAACAGTCTTCGTCGTCGCGCCAATTATTTTATCTGCACCCATCAACTGACGTGCGATTTTCACAGGCATGTCTGTTTGCCCCACGTGTACACCATCTGCATCAATAGCAAGAGCCACATCAACGCGGTCATCGATAATCAGCGGGACATTATAACGCTTGGTAATTTCGTGAGTTGCAGTTGCAAGTTCCATATATTCACGAGTCGAGCGATTTTTTTCACGAAGTTGAATGAGCGTCGCTCCACCTTTGCAAGCGGCTTCAACAGTTGGCAAAAAACGTTCAGAAGGCACACTAGTGCTATCGGTAATGAAGTAGAGCGTTGTATCAAGATTTTTCATGTTTTTAAAGGTAGAAAAAATTGCTCTAGTTTGGAATAGAACATCTTGAAGCTTTATATTTGTGCGCTTTCTCACGTTTATTACTTTTTTATCATAGAAATATGTCAATTCAAAATTGCAATATATAGATTTCCATTATAAGGGTTACAAAACCCAATTAAACTATATGGAGCGATATTATGAATACTATAAATTCAAAGAGGGGTATTACCCTTATGGAGCTTATGGTGGTTATCGCTATTATGGGCGTTCTTTCCTCCGTAGCGATGCCAAAGCTTTTCGGGTTCGGTGAAAAAGCACGTGAAAAAATCGACCTGATGAAGCTTTATGACCTCAGAAACGCTATCAACATAGCGCTCATTGAAGATAGTGAAGCCATGTCAAACTACTCTCCTGTACAATCTCAAAATGATTCAACCCGAAATAGTTTTATAAGCAAACTGCAAAACGGGTTATCATCAAATGGAGGTGCAGCGTTGTTTGTGATTGAGTTGCGTAGCGACCTTTCAATCAACGTACAGGGTAAACATTGGAACGCAAACAACACATATAACATTTGCGAAATGGTCGGTACAGACGGAACATTCTATTCGGCTTTGAAAACCGCAAACTTTGATGGCGTTGCAGACATCATCGCCGCAAGACTTAGCGGTAATTCGTGGAAATCTAGCGGAGATACTTACACTTCGAAAGAATACAAAAACGCCGAAAATAAATCGGACTACCGTACGGCTCCGAAAAAGAAACTGTTCCAGAGTAGAGCTTTAAATATCGGAAAGTATGAGGATAACACACGTTATACAATGAATGTTCGTTGGACCGATCCTGACGATCCTTATTCCGTCGAAGTATTCTTACTTCCAAATAAAGCCGATTGGGAAAGCGCCTACCGTTCTGATAATGGAACATGCTTCTCTACTTACGGTAATAGAGGTTGTCGTAAGAAGAAATAATAATTTGCCAGAAATAACGAAACGCCCCGGATTTTTCCGAGGCGTTTTCTAGTAACTGCGGCAAAGCCGCGATCATAGTCCTAATTCCTAAGACCTACAACCTAAAGCCTAAACATACAAGTAGTCGTTCAGCACGGGCTGCATGCCTTCGCTGCTCATGTCGGCGTACATCTTGTCGATGCTGCGGCCGTCATTGATTTCGAACTGTTCGTCGCCGCCTTCCCCATCGTCGTGACCACTGTATTTGCTTTCGTGGTCGCCTATGCCGGTAGAGACGCCTGCGGAAATTTTCGTGGCGGCGATTTTTACGATGCCATTGCGGAATTCCTTGCTTTCGCGGCTCGAAACAGTGATACCCACGAACGGAAGGAAAATGCGGTAGGCGCAAAGCACCTGGCAGAGTTCCTTTTCGTGAACGTCAAGCGGACTGATTTTTTCGTTGTTCACAATCGGGCGTAAACGCGGGCAGCTGAGGCTCATTTCGGCATGCGGGTACTTCTTTTGCAAGTAGTAAACATGCAGAGCACTTGCGAGTGCGTCACGGCGGAAGTCCGAAAGTCCAAGAAGTGCCGAGAATCCGCAACCACGCATGCCACCCATGAGGGCGCGTTCCTGAGAATCAAAGCGGTACGGGAATACGCGTTTGTGACCGAGCAAATGAAGTTGTTCATAACGTTTGCGGTCGTAGGTTTCTTGGAACACCGTCACATAATCAACGCCACATTCGTGTAAGTACTTGTATTCGTCGACATTCACCGGGTAGACTTCGACGCCTACGAGCTTGAAGTACTTGCGGGCAAGCTTGCAAGCCTCACCGATGTATTCGACACTGCTTTTAGCGCGGCTTTCGCCGGTGAGCAACAGGACTTCTTCCATGCCACTGTCGGCGATGACCTTCATCTCGTGCTCAATCTGTTCCATGTTCAACTGCATACGCTTAATGTGATTGTAGCAGTTGAATCCGCAATAGACGCAGTAGTTTTCGCAGTAGTTTGCAATATAGAGCGGCGTAAAGAGATAGACGTTGTTGCCGAAATGGCGACCCGTCTCAATCTTCGCCTTGGCCGCCATCTGTTCGAGGAACGGCGCTGCTGCAGGAGAAAGCAAAGCCTTGAAATCTTCGATAGAGCAAGTGTCGTGCTGCAAGGCAAACTGCACATCGCGTGCGGTGTACTTGGAAGCATCATAGCTTTCAAATGCATCGAGAACCTTGTCGCGGATGTCGGAGTGAATCACTTCCATTCCCGGCAAGTATTCCATGATGTCCGTACGGACAGACGGATCTGTTTCAATTCTGTGCTTGCGTTCTAGAGCCGCCGGCGAAAGATTTCCAGAATCAAAAAAGTAATTGTTGTCTTTGCGTTCGGCCATTTTAATCCCTCAAGAATCCTGTAAGCGGATCAGAGGCAGATGCCCCACGAGAAAGCACACGGCCAAGCCCGGCGAGATAAGCCTTGCGGCCCGCTTCAATAGCAAGTTTGAATGCAGAAGCCATCTGCGTAATGTCGCCCGCTGTTGCAAGAGCGGTGTTAGCCATAATGGCGGCTGCGCCCATTTCCATGGCGGCACAAGCTTCAGACGGTTTGCCAATACCCGCATCCACGATAATCGGGAGTTCGATTTCGTCAATCAAAATCTGGATAAAGTCTCTCGTGCAAAGGCCCTTGTTCGAACCAATCGGCGATGCAAGAGGCATTACGGCGGCAGCACCCGCATTCAAGAGGTCGCGAGCCACGTTCAAATCCGGGTACATGTACGGCATCACCACAAAGCCTTCCTTTGCAAGCGTTTCGGTAGCCTTGATGGTTTCGGCATTGTCCGGGAGCAAATACTTGGTATCGCGCATGATTTCGATTTTCACGAAGTCGCCGCAACCGAGTTCACGGGAGAGTCTTGCAATGCGGACAGCTTCTTCGGCATTGCGAGCGCCCGACGTGTTCGGCAAAAGCGTGACGTTTTTCGGAATGTAGTCGAGGATGTTTTCGTGTTCCTTCGTGTTTGCACGGCGAACGGCAAGCGTTACAATCTGAGCGCCCGCATCCTTGACCGCAGCTTCAATGAGTTTGAGGGAATACTTTCCAGAACCGAGAATAAAACGAGAATCAAATTCATGACCGCCAATAACAAGTTTGTCAGAATTCATTTGCATGTCCTTTATGTTAAACTTCTAGACCGGCAATAATCCGGATAATCGTGAGCGCCTCATGCGCTGCGCAAATCTGCACGCGTGGAGCGAGGAGCGCAAGTCCTTGAGTAACGTCGCTCTTGCCATCGCCACAGAGGTAAAAATGTTTTGAAATCTTACGCGTTCTGATGGAATTCGCATCATCCGTGCCAGCCATTCCAGAAGCTGCCACGAGATACTTTTGCGGATACTTTTCAAGCACAGCGTTTACAAGCATCGACTTTGTTTCGGGATTATCGAACGCTTCACATACAACATCGGCATTTGCTACGAACTTGTCGATGTTTTCTTCCGTGATTTTTTCATCGTACACTTCGAGTTCTGTGTACGGTGCAATTTCTTTCAAATTTTCAACGAGAGCAAGCGCTTTGGGTTCTCCGATTTGAGATGCCTTGTACTGCTGGCGTTGCAAGTTCGTCACGTCAATACGGTCAAAATCCACGAGAATGAGCTTCTTGATGCCCGCGCGAGCGAGATTGATGGCAACATTAGAGCCAAGTCCACCAACACCACAGATGACAACTGAGGCCTGTTCCAGTTTTTGAACGATATCTTCGCCTTGCTTTTGTACGAGTGCGCGTCGGAACTCTTCCCTGCTCGGGATTCGAACGCTTTCCATCACCCGCCTCCAACAAAGTTCACAACTTCGACGACATCCCCCGCTTCGAGGACGACCTCAGCATACTTTGATTTGGGGACGATTTCCAAATTGCGCTCAACGGCGATGCGCTTTGTATCGTAATTTGCGGACGCCAAATATTCGGCAATGGTCATGCCTGCTGCCGCGACGTTTTCACCGTTGATTTTGACTGGATTTGAGTTCAATGGAACCTCCCTACGTTGGCATTATCCAAATCAGGTTCGGTCGAAGTTTTCAACTTCCTCTCAGCCCGTTTTACGAGCTCCCGTAAGCGCCATAAAATTAACTATTGGAGATGTATTTGGCAACTAACTTGGGGCTTTGCCACGCTTTTTCTAAAAGCAAAAATGCCCCGCAGTGCGGAGCATTTTCAAAAGATTTTGAGAAGTAAGATTACTTATCCTTAGCAAATTTCTTAGAGGCGGCCTTGACCTTCGGATCGTTCTGAGCGTCCTTGATCTTCTGCTTGATACCATCTTCGATGGACTTCTTGAGCTTTGCGGCAAGGTTGGGGAAACGATCTTCCAGGGAATCACTAAAGACAGCCGGCTTCTTTGCAGCAGCAGGAGCACCACCCTTGCGCTTGCCGTTGAACGGGCGCTTTTTCTTGGACGGAGCCTTCTTTACTTGAGATTTTTCTTGGGATTTTGTTTCCTGAGGCTTAACTTCTTCTGTGGATTTGACTTCTGCTTCTTCTGCCATATATATACCTCTTGGAAAATTGTTTAAGTTGACGGGCGCAAAGATAGTAAAAAACTATGAAATTGCAAGTGAACACGCTATGGTCCTTAGTTATTAGTCAGTAGTCGTTAGCCAAATTGCCGTACCTTTTGAGGCATCATCAACTATTGACCAATGACTATTGACTAGGTTCTAGATTCAATCCAATGCGCGAGGACTGTGATGTCGGCGGGGCGCACACCAGGCACGCGGCTAGCTTGCCCAAGCGTTAGCGGTTTGTGGGCGTTGAGGCGCTGGCGGCTTTCGATGCTGATGGCCGTAATGGACATGTAATCGAAGTCCGGCGAGAGCTTGACCTTTTCCATCTTCTTCTGGTCGTCAATTTCGCGTTCCTGGCGATCGAAGAAACCGGCATAGAGTTCTTCGGCGTACATGTACCACTGGTCACGGCGCGTGATTTTTGCATCCGGTGCAGCCACCTTGAAGAAGGTTTCGGGGTCGATTCCCGGACGGCGGAGCACGTTGATCCAGCGGGTACGTTCGGAGGCGAGAGCCTGACCGCCCGCTTCAAGAATCGTATTTGCTTCTTCCGGCGTTGCAGATGTTTCCGTAAATTGCGTCTTGAGACTTGCCATGAGGTCGCGGCGGCGAGTCCAGTCTTCCCAATCGCGGTCGCTGATCATTCCAATCTTGCGGGCTTTTTCCTTGAGGCGCATTTCGGCATTGTCGCTGCGGAGGAACAGACGGTATTCCGCACGGCTCGTAAACATGCGATACGGTTCATCGAGCAAAATGTTCACGAGGTCATCGACCATCACGCCGAGATAGCTTTCGGAGCGCCCGAGAATGAACGGTTCCTCGCCCTTGACCTTGAGTGCAGCGTTGATACCAGCCATAAGGCCCTGACCGGCGGCTTCTTCGTAACCGCTTGTGCCGCAGACCTGACCTGCAAAATAGAGTCCAGGAACATTCTTGCATTCGAACGTCGGGTAAAGTTGCGTGGCATCAACGGAATCGTATTCCACAGCGTAACCGATTTGGAGCACTTTCGCGCGGGTAAGGCCCGGAATCGTGTGGATGGCAGCAAGCTGGATGTCTGCCGGCAAGCTCGAACTGAAACCGTTGATGTACACACGTCCGATGTCAGCCTGTTCCGGTTCGAGGAACAGCTGGTGCCCGTCGCGGTCGCCGAAACGGTTGATTTTATCTTCGATACTCGGGCAGTAGCGCGGGCCCTTGCCGTGGATACGGCCGCTGAACATCGGGCTATCCTTAAAGCCACTGCGCAGAATATCATGCGTCTTGATGTTTGTGCGCGTAATCCAGCAGACGCAATCGTTGCGTATAAACTTGTTAATTTGGTCACCCCAGAACTTGTCGGGAGTTGCACCGTCAAAATGGCGGTCGCTCATCGGCCACGGGTGCTCGTCGCCGTGCTGCACGTCGCATTCGTTAAAGTCGATAGAATCTGGATCCAAACGGCTTGGCGTACCTGTTTTAAGGCGGCGCAAGCGGATGCCGTTTTTCGCAAGGCATTCCGAAAGTTTGTCTGCACTCGGTTCTCCCACTCGCCCACCGATGCTCGTTTCAAGCCCGGTGAACATCTTGGAGGCAAGGAACGTTCCGCTCGTCACCACAATCGCACGAGTGATATAGCGGTCGCCGTTTAAAAGCGTGAGTTCCAAGCGGCCGTCGTTCATGCGTTCAAACGATGCAAGTTCGCCTTGAATCAGCGTGAGTCCCGGCAAGCTTTCCATTGTCTCGCGGGCAACTTCGCTGTAATACTTCATATCGCATTGCGCACGCGGTCCCCAGACAGCGGGGCCCTTGCTCATGTTGAGCATGCGGAACTGGATGCCCGCCTTGTCAGTCAAAAGCCCCATGAGACCACCGAGAGCATCGATATCGCGAACAATTTGACCTTTAGCAACGCCACCCACAGCAGGGTTGCACGACATTCTACCAATTGCGTTCAAATCCATCGTGAGCATGGCGGTTTTGACACCAATCTTCCATGCGGCATGCGTGGCTTCAATACCGGCGTGACCGCCACCGACGACGACAACATCAAATTCTGCGATAATCATGCGCCAAATTTAAAAAATATGAATCAATACGGCTATAGAAAAAACGCACTACAAAAAAGAACACATCCCGCGTTTACGAGATGCGTTTTAACAAGACTGTGTAAGGGGATTCCCGCTCGGAGGCGGGAATGACAAGTGTCGAGCGAGCCAAGCACAGAAAGTTCAGAGGATTCCCGCTTACTTCGACTGCGAACACTTCGACATTGCTCAGTACAGGCAGCACAGGCTCAGGCGGGAATGACTGAATGCCGAGACCAAAGATTACTTCTTGGCCTTTGCCTTAGCGTCTTTCTTTACTTCCTGCTTCGGTTCGACCTTTGCAGAATCAGCAGCCGGCTTCTTGACTTCGATCTTCCATTCGACGTTCTTGCCTTGGAGAAGTTCAGCAATTTCCTTCTTCAAGTCATCCTTTTCGCGTTCGAATGCAGCGTACTGCTTGTACGAGCCATCCGGGTTCACGAGATAGACCTTTGGAACGTAGCCATCGCTATAAAGTTCACCGAACTGGCGGGATTCATCCCACATAACGCTGATCGTTTCGTCAAACTTGGCATCGTCGATAAAGCGACGAATACCCGGCTTATTGTTTCCACCGCTAGCGATAGCAACTGTGGTAAGACCCTTCGGAGCAAATTCCTTTGCAATTTCGAGAATCTGCGGAGCGGCGTGTGCGCAGTGACCACAAGTAGCGGAGAAGTAGAACATGAGGAGCGGCTTACCTGCATAAGCACTCAAGTCTTCGCCCTTGACCGTAACGCCAGAAGCCTTCACCTTGAAATTCATCTTGGCCGGCATACCATTGGCAAGCGTGTCACCACGGAGAGATGCGACTTCTGCTTTGAGCTTTTCTTCTTCTTCCTGCTGCTTCTTATTCATTTCTTCACGGATTGTCTTCAATTTTTCTGTAAAGCGATCACCCACAGCCTTAAGAGAATCATCCGAGAGAACCAACGTTACCGTCGAATCACGATGCTTCTTGCCAGCATCGCGAAGACCGAGAACAAAATATTCCGCATCAAATTGAGTCTGGAACTGGCGGCCAATGCTAAAGAACTGGTTACCGAACTGAGCACCGACAACATAGGAGAACTTCTGCTGTTCAGAAGCATTTGCCTGGAGCATGACCTTTTCGTTCTTGACTGCCGGAGCGGCTTCAACCGGCAAAGCCTTGCGGAGAGAATCCACATAAGCACGGATTTGCTCGTCGTTCATACCCTTAACAACAGCGGTATCCGGCTGGGTTTTGAAATAACGTTCACGCATAGATTGCTGAACACGTCTGCTAACAGCAGCAATGGAATCCTGCGGAAGCTGGAGCTTAGCCGTAGAATCGTTCAAGTTTGCCAAAGCATCGCGGAAACCCTGAACCGTAACATCTTCATCAATGCCATGACCCGTCTGCCACGGAAGATTCGTAAAATTCTGAAGACCGAACTGAGCACCAAGCATGTAGGCAAACTTTTCGTCATCTGTAGAGTTCGGCGTAACAGCAGCAACCTTAGCAATCGGTTTCTGGGCTTCACCGCATGCAACCAAAGCAAGAGCGGCTGCACCAAGAGCAATCTTTTTCAGTTTCATTTTTTTAGACTCCTAAGTCAAAAAATCTTTAGGAATGCACCCATTCCTATTATCGCGCTTTAATATACATATTTTTAGCGTAGGGAATCACGGACAAAACCTTTTTTAGGCATTCCTTCAAGCACTTTAAATGAAGTCGAACCGATAACAGCCCCATCTTTATATGCTGTTTCTACACGATAATCCCCTGTTGGGATATTTTTCTTTTTGGAATAGCTGCGATACCCAGCATCTCGCCCTCCACGAATGACCATTCGACTCGACGAAATCTTATCCGTCAACTTAAATTTTCCCGTAGAAGGTTCTTTGTAGTACCATCGGAATTCAACAGGGGCCTTGAGCTCTGCCGGGCCATAGACCGACGACATAAAATAAATTTCGTCCCCTTCATCTTTATGGATAGTCGCCTGACTAAAGCCATTCCGTTGCCAAAAATTGAGCCGATCAGCATCACACGAGTATGTTTCGTTATCAAAGTTCTTGCAGACAATTTGCTGTTTCAGAACTAGCGGAACAGGCGGAATCCAATTGACGATATAGGCAATAGAAAGCAAGACGCTTATAGCGACAGGAGCAATCAAGACTCGCTTATGGCGTTCCGATTTAAACCAAAGTAAATAACAGATTGCAGCAGAAACAAACGTACTTAAAAAGAACCAGAAAGCCCCCATCCCATGAACCAAATGCGGAATTAAAAAATTAAAGAACATCGTTCCAAGCAGGCAAAAGAACGCAAGGCTTACGCCAAATTTTTCATATTTCTTTTTCAAGAATTCATTTCCAACTAGGAGCGCAACTAGGATTAATACGATGATAAACGCTGCAATAGAACCGGAGCTTTTGAAATAGCAAATGACAAGCGCACTATAAAGGTTACCAAAGCAAAATTGCACAGCCCAGGTCAATCGATCAATCCAAGACGAATCCCATTCGTGATTCAAGACTCTGCTAAAAAAAGATGATTCTACATCAATTTGATTTTCATCTTTGACAACACTTTTTGAGGCAATAAAAAATATCGAAACTAAAGCAAGCAAATAATAGAACGACAAGAAAATCAAATCGCTCCCATAGACCTTACTCCCGATAGTCATCGAGTCCCAGCTAAATCCACCCAAAAATGCTACAGCCGGGATAAACTTTTCAAGTTTTTGAACTGCGGCTTTTTCCCGCAATCTGTCTAAAAATTCCATGATAGCAAAATAAAAAAAATCCCATAAAGATTAATAATCTTTCGTCTCTCGCCTTTGCACATTCACTTCGTTCATGTGCCAAATGCTAGCCTCGGCCATAACAATACAAGTATTGTTTCGGCACTCGACTTACGCATTTGTCGTCTATTTTCTACATTTACGCCGTAAAAAATTTTAAAAGGCAAAAACAATGAAACTCTCCAAGTACTTTTACGTCACGCTCCGCGAAACGCCGAGCGATGCCACCATGCCCTCCCACATCTTCCTCATGCGCGGCGGCTATATCAAGCCTGTTTCTACCGGTATCTATTCCATGATGCCGATCGGTTACCGCGTCATCCAGAAGATCGTAAACATCATCCGCGAAGAAATGAACAAGATTGGCGGTATCGAAGTGGATCTCCCGGTGGTGCAGACCGCTGAACTCTGGAGCGAATCGGGCCGTTACCAGGCTATTGGCGAAGAACTCCTCCGCTTCAAGGATCGCAACAACCACAACATGGTGCTCGCCATGACGCACGAAGAAGCCATGACCGACCTCGTGCGCTACGTGCTCAACAGCTACAAGCAGCTGCCGGTGATGCTCTACCAGTTCAAGACCAAGTACCGTGACGAAGCCCGTGCCCGTGGCGGTCTTATCCGCGTCCGCGAATTCTTGATGAAGGATGCTTACAGTTTCCACACCAGCCAGGAAGACCTCGACCGTCACTACCAGGAAGAATACGACGCCTACCTCCGCATCTACCGTCGCGTGGGCATTGAACCGGTGGTGGTGCAGAGCGATACGGGTATCATGGGCGGCAAGGTCGCTCACGAATTCATGCTGGATACTCCGAACGGCGAAGACTACTTGATCCTTTGCAAGAAGTGCGGCTACCAGGCCAATCGCGAAATCGCCAAGTTCCAGCGTGTGCCGTTCAAGGGCGACGAAAATGCAGCTCTCGAAAAGGTCGCTACGCCGAACAGCGAAAGCATCGACGAACTCACCAAGTTCCTGAACGTGCCTGCCGAATCGACCGCCAAGTGCGTGTTCTTCGACTTCGAAGGCAAGCTCATCACGGTTGTGGTTCCGGGCAACCTCGATGTTTCCGAAATCAAGCTCCACAACCTCTTGAAGGCCAAGGAACTCTATCCGGCTGAAGACAGCCTCATCAAATCTTGCGGCATGGTTCCGGGCTTTGCTTCCCCGATTAACGCTCACGACACGCGCATCATTGTCGATGAAGCTATCGCTGATTCCTTCGACCTCGTCACCGGCGCAAACGAAGAAGGCTATCACTTCAAGCATTGCAACCCGAAGCGCGACTTCCCGAAGTTCGAAGTGGCGGACATCGCAGAAGCTTCCGAAGTTTGCAAGTGCCCCTGCTGCGGCGAACTCCTCACCGAAACTCGCGGCATCGAAATGGGCAACATCTTCAAGCTCGGCACCAAGTTCTCAGAATCCATGGGCGCCAAGTTCCTCACCGCCGAAAAGACGACCGCTCCGGCCATCATGGGCTGCTACGGCATTGGCGTGGGTCGCTTGATGGCATCCGTCGTGGAAAACAGCCACGATGACTTCGGACCGATCTGGCCCAAGTCCATCGCTCCGTTCCAGGTGGAAATCGTCCCCATCGGCAAGGAAGCCGAACTCATGGAACTCGCTGAAAAGTTCGAAAAGGAACTTGAAGCCGCCGGCATCGACGTGCTCGTGGACGACCGCGACGAACGTCCGGGCGTGAAGTTCAAGGACGCCGACCTCTGGGGTTCTCCGGTGCGCATCGCCATCGGCAAGAAGGGCCTCGCAAACGGCGAAGTCGAATGGAAGTTCCGCAACGAAAAGCAGTTCACCATGGTCAAGGTCGAAGACGTCATCGCCAAGGCCAAGGAATACTTCGCAGAATAAGACGAAAGAACGCCCGCATTAGCGGGCTACAGACGAGAGACGAAAGCGTGTACAGATGTCATGCCGCACTCTGTTGCGGCATCGCCATTTCAACACAGACTTTTAAATTGCAAGCCTGCCATCGTGGCAGGCTTTTTTCTTTGCTCTATTGTCCCACCCCTGTAAAATTGATTATCTTATAAACGTATGATGAACTCGATTGACTGGTCTGTGGGTTGGTGCTATGTCTGCACCGTACTCTTGCTATTATTAATTGTCACCATTTTGCTGTTGCTCGACTACTGGAAAAGGCAAAAGCTTTATACGCTTTTCGCGGGCAACCTCGGTGAGTTCATCGTCGTACTTTCCGACAAGTTTGAATTTATCAGTTCTCTGCCGCAGTTCATGTCGGACCCGCTCTTTGACAACTTGAGCAAGGACCGCTTGTTCCGAGACATTCTTCCACCAAAGGACTGGGCTCGCCTTAAGCTTTACTTCGATGACATTGACAAGCACCCTGAAATGCCGTTTATGTTCTCGTACAAGCGCGATGATGGTACTACGCTCTGGTTTGAAATGCGATGCCAGCACCAGCGTCTTTCGATGGACGAATCTCGTTATATCTGCTTGATTAAGAATATTTCGAACACCGTCGAAAACCAGCACCGCCTAGACGAAGCCGAAACAAAGCTCAAGTCCTTGCTCCGCAATACCGGCGATTTCCTGTGGAAATTCGATTTCGAAAGCCGACAGCTCTTTTTGCTCACACCGATGATGGACGATGACTACCGCGACGTTCCTCGCTCTGGCGGCGTTGTCGATATCGAATCGCTCATGCCAGAAGACGATTTCAAGTTGCTTGAACGCGTGATGAACGAATGCATGATGAAGGCCGGTGGCGAAGCCGCTTATGATGACAAAGGGCACTTGCTCGATGAACAAAGCCAGCTCAACCGCCTCGCCAATGAAAACGCCCGCTTCGGCACGCTCAAGATTCGTTGCTGGAACAGTGAAAAGAACCTCGTGTGGTACGACTTCCGTGGCCACCTCGCCCCCGATGATGAAGACCGCATTGTGATGATGGGGTCTGCCCGCCGTGTTGAAACATCCCCAGAAATTCCGTTCCTCATGAAAAGCGGCGTCGAGGAATCTTTGATAAATTCACTTTTCAACTTCCCAAACATCGGTATTTTCTGGGTCGACCGCAACTTCACCATTCTCGGCTGCAACAACGCGTTCGCCACAGATTCTGGCTTTGCCAAAACGGACGAAGTCGTCAATCAATCTTTGAAAGACGTCATCTCCGTCAAGTACCTTCCCTATTACGATTCCATGATCAGGGACGTATTCGATAACGGCTCGCCCAAAAGCTGGAAGGGTAAATTTGATGATAGCAATCTAATTTGTACCATCAACGTGGTTCCCATGCTTAAATCGCTTCTCAAATCCGGTTATACCGTAAGTCGTGTACTTTGCGTTTATATGCGAATTTCAGGATAAAACGCCTTTAAGTATAAATTCAAAATTCCATTGCGAACACAACGGGAATTTTTGTATAAAAAACACCAGCCTCGTAAGAGACTGGCGCTTTTGAAATGTTCAAGATTCTCCGAGAAGGAGGAGCCCGCTCGATGGCGGGCATGACATCCTCATTCAAGAAATACAGAGAGCAAAAAAAGTCTGCCTCGTTTGAAGCAGACCTAACATTTCGAATTTGGATTAGAACGAATCTTCTCATTCAAGAAACACAGAGAGCCTAGCGAGAGCAGGAAAGATCGCCCGTAGCGTAGTTTCCTACGTGAGGGCGAGATTGACGAACTATCGCGACGGCTATATGTGTTTCTTAACCCAAAGTGACTTCGACCTTGTGCACACCCTTCGTAAAGATCGGAGCGACGTTGGAATCGATTTCCTGACCGTCAACAACCATCTTTGCAACGCCCTTGCAGACGTGATCCGGGTTCTTCACCGTGATCTGGTAAGTAGCACCGCGGAACTTACGGGTAGCTTCGAAGCCAGCCCATGCGCTCGGGATGCAAGGATCGACAACGAGACCGTTGAAGCTTGCGCGGATACCGAGGATGAACTGCGTTGCTGCCTGGTAAGTCCAAGTAGAAGTACCGGAGAGCCATGCGTTACGGCCCATACCGAACTGCTTGTGTTCGTCACCGAGGATGTTCTGCGGATAGCAGTACGGTTCAGATTCGAACACGTCGAGGATGCCATTCTTGGAAGCCGGGTTGATCTGGTTATAATACTGGAATGCGTTGTCGCCACGGCCGAGGATCGTTTCGGCAATCATCACCCACGGGTTCGTGTGGAGGAAGATACCGCCGTTTTCCTTTGCTCCAGGAGGATAGGTGGAGATGCCACCGACAGCCGGTTCAAAGCCACGGTAACCCGGAGTAGAGCTCTTCACACCGTACTTGGTGTTGAGAAGCTTGTTCAAGCTGTCCATGCCCTGCACTGCGCGGTCGCCGAAAGCGATGCCAGCGATGACCGGCCAGGACTGGCCGTTGCAGTAAATCTTGCCGTACTTGGCAGAGGAAACACCGTAGCCGTTGCCGTCCTTGTCGAACCAACGAGTCCACCACTTGCCGTCCCAAGCGCTGTCGTTGAATGCCTTCTTGACATCTTCGTACCAGCCCTTGTACATTTCAACGGCTTCCTTGTCGCCGAGAGCTTCTTCAATGCCCATCATTTCGAGCAATGCCTTAGCGTACAAAGCAGTGTTGAACGTAGATTCTGCACCGAGCGGGAGGTTCATGCAGTCGTTCCAGTCGGCAAAGCCGAGGAGCGGGAGGTTGTGCTGACCGAGGTGTTCGCGAGTGAACTTGAGAGCGCGCTTCAAGTGTTCGAGAACAGTGCCCTTCGGACGTTCAGCATGCTTCTTGCCTGCAACGTAGAACGGAATTTCTTCGTTGAGGAGGTCCATCTTGCCGGTTTCCTTGAGGTAGGTAGCGACAGTGAGGACGATCCAGAGGTGGTCATCGCCGTACCAGTCAGCGTATGCCGGATTGCCGTTAGCGTCGAGAACGCCAGCCTTTTCGCGGGAGTCACCGGCGTTAGCTTCGTTACCCGTGTCTTCAGCAAGGGCGAGCGGAGCGTACTGGTGCATAGCGTTACCTTCCGGACGCTGCACGGAGATGAGGTTCTTGGTGAGAACGAGAGCTTCTTCAGGCATGTGGCTCATGACGCCCATGAGGTCCTGAGTAGAGTCACGGTAACCGATACCGCGGCTGGTGCCGTAGCCCAACTGATAGAGGGACAAGTAGCGGCTCCAGTTCTTGGTGGTGTGGCACTGACGCGGGTTGTGCACATTCACCATCGTGTTAAAAGATGCATCCGGGGTCTTGACCTGGATCGTGGAGAGGTAGTTTTCCCAGAACTTTGCGAGTTCTTCGAAAGCCTTGTCCACGTTCTTGAGATCGCGGTACTTCTTGATAGCCTTGGCTGCAACCTTGAGGCTCTGTTCCTGACCGAGCTGGGTGCAGGTACGGAAAGTCTTCTTGGCAGCGATCTTGCCAGCGTGGATCATGAGAGCGGCAATGTTGTCGCCACGGTCGCATTCGCTGTTAGCAAGTTCCTTGTTCTGGAGGCTGAGCGGATTTGCCCAGGAACCCATTTCGTTCTGGCCGAGGAATACGCGGCGGTCACCATCGAAGGAACCAACCTTGCAGTCAGCAGTAACGTAGTTCACGGCGTAGTCACGCTTCATGTAAGCGTACTGTTCCAAAACAACGTGGCCGTCCTTTTCCCAGTGGCCCTTGAGGGTCATGGTCTGCGGAACCCAGTCGGCGTTCGTGAGCTGCTTTTCAGCTTCGAAGTGGCTGAATTCATAAACCGGGATGATGTCCACTTCCTTAGAACCACCGGCGATGTTCGTCACCTGGATGTCCTGGAGGAGAGTGTTGGAGCCCGTCGGGACAAAAATCGTCACCTGAACGCGGAGGCCGTAAACTTCGGCAATCCAGCGCATGTAGGAAAGACCCACGTGGCATTCCCACTTGTCGAGCTTGACGAGAGTCGGAACGTAGAACGGGGAGAAAATCTTGTAGCTCTTGCCATCCTTGATACGGATGTAGATAGTGCTGGCCTTGAAGTCAGAGCACGGCATCTGTGCAATGTACTTGGTGATACGGTTGAGAGCCGGGTCGCCTTTGCAAACGAGAGTGCCGCCGGTCGTATCGACGATACCGCCGAAGTTGAGTGTACCGACGTAGTTGCACCACTTGATCGGGGTTGCCGGGGTGGTGAGCACGTATTCTTTTGCAGCGTCATCAAAGTAGCCATACTTCGGGGCAGCGACCTTAGCGGTCTTCTTTGCCGGGGCCTTCTTTGCAGCGCTCTTCTTCACTGTTTTTGTAGCCATTGTATCTCCGTTAGAGAGGGGGGTTAGTTAAAATCGTAAGTAGGAATTTGGAATCCAAAATTGCGAATCAGGGATTCGAAGTTCTGGATTCGGAAATATCCTTTAAACTTTTGCGGGGTAAATATAGTTTTTTATTTCGTCATTCTGAGCGAAGCGAAGAATCCAGTCAAAGAATGCACTGGATCCTTCCACCTACGGTGTCAGGATGACGAGTTTTCGTCTAAACTCTACTCATCAAACTTTTCGAAATCGCGGTTACCGAAATTGATATAGAAGTATCCACCGAGTTTCTTGCTACGGACCGGGTCGCGCAAAATGCCGATGGCAGCACGCACGTACTTGAGTTCCACAAGAATGTGGTCACGGCTCATGCAGTTGAGGAACGGTCCTTCGGGGTAAAGCGTCGGGCGCGGTTCTTCGGCAATCATCTTTTCAAGATTTTCGATTTCCTGAACCAGTCTACGTTCATGCACTTCGAGCGTACGGATAACTTCCTTGTTGTCGGCACCGTAGAGGAAAGCAAAACCAAGCGTACGCGGATCGTCATTGAAACCAGTCAAATGCTTCAGGACCTCTTTGCGGAGAACGTCCTTACCCTTGTCCGTGATGTTGAACACCATGCGTTCCGGGCGGTTTCCGTCGCGTTCGGAATGACCGACAATGCATTCATTCTTTTCGAGCGTTATCAGTCTATTATAAACGGTCGAAGTGCTAATCTTAGCCCAGCGGTCAAGTTCACGGTCACGAATCTCCGTGATGATATCGTACCCACTGCGTTCGTGTTCCAAAATAAGGCCGAGCAATACTAGATCGTAACGATTCATTTATATTCCTTGATTTTGCTACTATTCCAAGTTGGAATAATTGACTTAACAGAAAACTACATTATTTTTGCAAAAAAAATTAACCATCCCAAAAAAATCCGAAAAAAAATGATTTACATCGAGATTTAGTTATATTTCTAATGAAAAAAAGGCTGGGGAGCAACGTGCAAACTTTTCAAAAATCGCAAAAAAAGAATAATCGCTTAAAGCACTCCGTTATAAGGTTTGCTCCTCTTATCGTCGTCATTTACTTAGTCATTGCAGCATTTACGACATTCCAGGACGAAGACCGAACGGCAGTTGCGGCACGAAACAAGGACTATATTAAAGATATCACCTTGGCCATGGCCGATAAAATCGACGACATTTTATCCAACTCCCTCAAATCAATCGAAGCACTCGCAAAGCTCAGTTCAGATGTCATCGAAAACGGCCAGATGAACAGCGTTTTTCTAGCCGAACTCGAAAAGATGGTGCAATTCGACCATGTGCAATTCATCGATACGAACGGAATAGCTCAGATGTCATCGGGCGAAAAAATGGAATCTGCAAACAAGCCTTACTACATCGAGGGGATGAACGGCAACAGCGGTATTTCTGTCGTAATGCCCACAAACACATCAATGGCCTACATTCTTTTTTACGCCCCCGTATTTAACCACGATAAAATCATCGGCATCCTCACCACCTCGTTTGACGAAAATACAATCAAGAGACTTCTCGATTACAAGGTTTACGGCGCACACGCATCAGCAGGCATCGTAAACGTCGAAGGCAAAAGTTTCATCGCTCTAGAAACCATGAAAATCCATCAAACTTCGATTCAAGGTCTCCCCCGCGACAACTTCAAAAGTTTTCTCTACACATCAAAATTTGACGAAGAAAACCGCAACAACATCATCCGCGCTTACGCAACACGCACCCAATCACATTACAAATACCAAGGTTCATCCGATGAAATTCACGGTTACATAGCTCCGCTGCGCGCAGTCCCTTTAAGCGTTTATTCAAACTTTCCTATCGAGGCCGCCCAAAGTCTTTATTCCATGGGCATCCAAGCCGGCCGCACTTTGCAGTTTTTGCTCATTTGCATATTCGGTAGCTACATAGCCTACCTCATGATCGTGCAAATTATTATCAGGCGCAAGGAAGCACGCCAAAAGCGCCTCGAAAGCTACATCGCCAAAGCAGAAAACGCCATCGCAAGAGCAATGATCTTTGTCGATGCCGAGAAAGGAACCTTCGAAGACCTGTCCTTCATGCCAATGCCATTCCCCAAAACAGGGAATCTCGAAAACCTAAAAGAAGGCTTCATCCGCTACAATGACGATATGCAAAACGGAGAGGAGTTTAGAAACTTCTTCGAAGTCGTCATCAAAGAACGCAAGGTTCTCAACCGCATACCAAGTGTCGTATTCTGCAGTACCCAGCCTGATGGATCCAAAGAATATATCACAATGGTCTATATCCCTGTAGAAGTTAAGAGCAATCTTGTTCACAAAGGAATTATTTTATTTAGAAATATCACTACAGAGAAATCAAAAGAAATCGAAGCGAACAAAAAGCTTTCTCAAGCCCTAGCCGCAGCACGTGATGCAAGTAATGCCAAGACGACATTCCTGTTCAACATGTCCCATGACATCCGAACCCCAATGAATGCAGTCATGGGCTTTACCGCAATGGCCAAAAAGCACATCACAGATACAGAAACCACCAAGAAATATCTGGACAAGATCGATATTGCCGGCAAGCAGCTTTTGTCATTGGTAAATCAGGTTCTCGAAATGTCTCGAATAGAATCTGGAAAGATTCTTCTAAACGAACAGAAATGCGACCTTGAAAGCATCATCAAAGCAATATCAACCACATACGGAACACATGCAGAGTCCAAGGGAATCCTGTTCTCGGCGACAATTTCAAATGTTATCCATAAGTTTGTTCTAGTTGACGCAGACCGCCTCAACCAAATTGCAGCAAATATTATCGGCAACGCCATTAAGTACACAAAAGAAAACGGAACAATCACATGTTCATTCAGCGAACAGGAATGCGACCGCGAAGGCTACGGGCTTTACACGCTTACCGTAGAAGATTCAGGTATCGGAATGAGCCAAGACTTTTTGGAGCACATCTACGACGAGTTTACTCGCGAAAGGTCTAGCACAGTCAGCCGAATCCAGGGAACAGGCCTAGGCATGACGATTGTAAAAAAGCTCACCGATCTCATGGGAGGCACAATCCATATTGAATCCCAAATCGGACAAGGGACAAAGATTTCCGTAGTCTTACCAATCAAGTGGTGCGATGACCTTCATCCTGAAAACTCCGAGCAGAAAACGGTTACGACCATCCCTCTTAACGGAATGAAGGTTCTGCTTGTCGAAGATAACGAAATGAACCGCGAAATTGCAGAAGAAATTTTGACCGAGAACGGCCTTGTCGTCGATACGGCAAATGATGGAGACATCGCCGTCGATAAAGTGCGCAAAGCACCAGCAGGCACTTATGAGCTCATCTTGATGGATGTGCAGATGCCTCATATGAACGGTTACGAAGCCACTAAGGAAATCCGCAAGTTAAGCGACCCAGGCAAGTCAAACATTCCAATTATCGCCATGACCGCAAACGCCTTCGAAGAAGACAAGAAAAATGCACTTGCAGCAGGGATGAACAGCCATCTGGCAAAGCCTATCGATGTTCAAAAGCTCATACAAACGCTTAGTGACTTTAAACAGAACTGACAAAGAAACAAATATTTTATTATAATAAGGACATGAAGAAAAGGAGATAATATGAAAACCAAATTCTCACACCTTACTCTATCATTCGTTATCGCAGGTGTTCTCGCACTTGTCGCAACGACCTTCACCGGCTGCTCGCTCTTCAAGAAGATTCAGGCAGCTAAAGTCCTCATCCAGACAAAAATGGAATACAAGGACCTCACCTTCGATAACGTCGATGTTTACGAGGACGTTATGGAACTCGTGAATAACGGAATGGACGGTTTCTTGCCGAACCCGAAGGCCGTTATGCTGGTCAAGGACTTGTCTCAGAACATCATCAACAAGAGCCTCGGTAATGCAAACTTTGACGTTTACCTGAACGCCAACAACACAACCAAGGATACCTTGTGGATCAACAAGCTCCAGATCGAAATCAAGTTCGATACGCTTGTGACTGTTCCGCTGACACTCAAAGACACCGTCAGACTTGCTCCGGGTGACAACGACTTGCACTTCAATGCAGCGTTCCCTCTGGACGCCAATGTCTTTAAGATCAACGAAATCACATACTACGGCATTGCCGGCTTTATCGATGTATCCCTCACCGAAGGTGGCGAACCGGTCACTCAGGACTTCGAAATCAAGAGAGACGTAAAGCCTGAAGACGTCGAAAAGCTCCAGAACCTCGTCCGCGACAGATTGTTCGATCTCCTCGTGAACAAATGGCTCGGAAAAATTATTAAATAATAGCACATGAAAAAACGCAACTTTGTTCCGGAGAATTTGAATCCGGATGATGAAAAAGAAATCTCTAAACTATATCGCGCTCTCTTGCAGCGCGATATTCCTGTAAACGTTGAAACCCTCCGTCAATGGGTAATGGACTGGAGCGAACTGGAATCAGTACTCGGTGAAGTTAGCTCTAGACGTTACGTAGCCATGACCTGCGATACCAGCGACGAAAAGGCAGCCAAGGCTTATTCAGATTTTGTCGAAAATATTCAGCCGCTCATGATTGAATACGATGACAAGCTGAACAGGAAGCTCATGGCGCACCCGTCCAAGGACGCACTCAAAGGCGAATTTGGCGAATGGCTCAAGGGCGTGCAAGTTTCTCTAGACTTGTTCTCCCCCGACAACATTCCTCTTGAAACCGAAGAGAACAAGGCTATTCAGGCCTACCAGAAAATCACTGGTGGCATGAGCGTCGAATTCGACGGCGAAGTCAAGACCATGCAGCAGCTCGCTGCCTACATGGAAAAGACTGACAGAGATCTCCGCGAACGCGCCTGGCGAGCCATGTGGGAACGCCGCCTCCAGGACAAAGAAGCGTTAGACAATTCTTACGATAAGTTGTTCGAAATTCGCAAGCAGATTGCCAAGAATGCTAACTGCAAGGATTTCATCGACTACATCTTCCTTGCAAAGCACCGTTTCGACTACACTCCGGCAGACTGTGAAGCTTTCCACGAAAGCATCGAGAAATTCGTACTGCCGTTGCAGAAAGAAATGTACAAGCGCCGCGCCAAAAAGATGGGACTTGATCGTTTGCGCCCGTGGGACTTGGATGTCGATCCGCTGAGCAGACCGCCTCTCAAGCCGTACCAGAGCGGCGACGAGCTGATTGAAAAAGTCGATTCCATTTTTGAAAGCATCCATTCGCAAGCCGGCAAGTGGGCTCGTGAAATGCAGGCAAAAAAGCTTATCGATCCGGATTCCAGACTGGGCAAAGCTCCGGGTGGATACCAGATTGGTTTTGACGAAAGCCGCCTTCCCTTCATTTTCATGAACTCCGCCAATACGGACCGCGACATTTATACGCTGTTGCATGAATCAGGCCATTCGTTCCATCAGTTTGCACTTGCAAACCAGCCGATTTTTGCTTACCGCGATGTTCCTGCTGAATTTGCCGAAGTCGCAAGCATGAGTATGGAACTCATCGGCATGTCGAACTTGAAGCCGTTCTACGGTGACGACCACGAAGCGATTGTCCGCAGCACCGAAGGCGAACTCGCCGACGTGATTTGGTTGTTCCCGTGGGTGGCAAGCATCGACAGCTTCCAGCATCGTCTGTACAACTTCCCGACGCACACCGCCGAAGACCGCAGCGATATCTGGAGCGAAATCATGGACCGTTACGATGCAGGCGTGGATTACAGCGGACTTGAAGCCGTTCGCCGTAACCTGTGGCAAAAGCAGCTCCATCTCTTCGAATGCCCGTTCTACTATATCGAATACGGCATCGCACAGATTGGCGCTTTGCAGGTCTGGGCAAACTTCAAGAAGGACCCGCAAAAGGCAATCGACGACTTGTTCAAGGCCGAAAGCCTGGGCAGCAGCCGTCCGATTCCAGAACTCTTCGCTACGGCCAACATCAAGTTCGATTTCACGCCCAAGACGTTAGAACCCTTGATGCAAGTTGTGTGGGATGAGCTTGGTAAATTATGAATTCGGAATTAGGATGGATGAATTGATTCTCTAGCATGCCCGCCTCCGCGCGGGCTTTATTTTTCCCCTAAAATCTAAAAAATTTCACTTTTTTTGATTTTTTAGCCCAATACCCTTGACAAACGAAAAAATAAAAGTTATTATTGGCGCACCTCCCCAGTGGAGGTCATCCTAACGGAGGGATGGCCGAGTGGTTGAAGGCGCACGCTTGGAAAGCGTGTTTACCTTACGGTAACGAGGGTTCGAATCCCTCTCCCTCTTCTAAAAATTTTTCGAGGTACCTAATGGCTGAATCTCAAAGAGTTTATCTTGATGATATCTATGCTAGTGAAGAATGTCAGGGTTCGGTTTTCCGCGCTGTTGTCATGATGGCTCACGAAGCCCGCTTCATTAACAATCAGGCCAAACAGGGTTACATTCAGCTCACTCAGAAGCCGACAACTATTGCTATGAACCGTTTCAAGGAACATAAGCTTACGATGGTTGAAAAGGGCGTTAATGACGTGACTGAAGATGCAGTAAAGGCATCCGTTGCAGAAGTTGCTCCGACTGCAGAAGCTGTTGCAGAAGCAAGCGAAGCCGCAACTGACGCATTCTAATCTTCGAAAAATAAGATTTCAAAAAGAGACCGCTTTCGAGCGGTCTTTTTTTTGTCGTCATAATGATTCATCACCGTCATACTGAGTGGCGAATAGTCGCGAAGTATCCAAAGCTGAACAAAGTCATGCCCGGCACGGACCGGGCATCTCCCATTTATTAACGAGAAGGAAATTCCCGCTTTCGCGGGAATGACAAAAAAAACTACTCCGGAGAGTCGGAATTTTTAGATTACAGGCATCACCCTTTCAATTAATTTCTTTTCAAGATTCTCGACGTTACACCGCGACGAATTTGGCCGGCAGCACGCCCTAAAGCGTCAAACAATCGCTCCGGCACAGAAACATCCGAAATCTTATTAGGAATTCTTCGCTTGGCAATAGACACCGGCCCATCCTTTGAAGAGGTGTCCTGCCCAGCTTCTACAATCTGCCAAGTGAAATCGGGCTGCGGTTCCGAGCTTACAGATAAAACCAACTTATTCTGAACCACATTTTTTCCAACAGCCTGCAAATAAAGTCCGCTTTTGAAATTTTTGAGGAAAAAGACATTCGGCATGTTTGCTCTAGGCGCACCAGCTTTTTCAAACACGTAACGCTGGTGAGCACCGCCGTTGTAACCGTAAGTCGAAGCGACAACGCCCGCCGCCGTCGATTCGTTCGGGATATCGACCACGCGGTTCCCGAGCTGGATGCGGTAAGTAACAGGATTCTCGCCTACCGAATAAATTTTCACGAAAGTAGCCGAATCAGTGCAGCTCATCAATTCAAGAGCATTAGATGACGTAATCCCCATGCAAGTTTTTTCATCGAGGAGAGACACGACCCTCCCCTGCATGTAGAACGCTTCCTTGAAGATGTCTTGATACATGGCGTTCACGATTTTTACGTGATTGATCAAATCCTGTTCGGAATGGACTTCGCTCTTGTAATTGATGCCATATGGCCAGAAATGCTGGCTATCGCCCTTGAGTACGGCATCCGGACCATCAATTTCCTTGATAAGCGCTTGGGCTTTTTCGCCCAGGAACACGCCATCCTTAAACATAGCCTTGTATTCCGAGGTCGTACCCATGCCCATGGTATGCGCCATTTCGTGCATGGCAGTGCCCACATACATATAATTGCGATCCTTACCAAAACGTAAGTCGCCATTGCTGCTCGCTTCAGCTGTAGGAACGCCCGTGCTGTAGTAAACTTCGATATGCTTTGAAAGGTCTGAATATTTATTGTACAGGAATACCGCCGAATCCATCGCCGCCGTAATATGTTCGTAGGCGTCCAGTTCGTCCTGGGTAGGGTTCGCTGATTTATTCAAATGGTATTCAACGTTGCCGGCAAAAACGCTAGACAACGGAAGCAGGAAGGAGAAAATTCCTATAAAACTTGATTTTTTTACAAAAAGATTCATAAAAAACCTTCCTATACACACTTTCAATCTACACAAATACCTATATATATGCAAGTAAAAAAAGTTTTCGTGAGAATGAAAGAACTTTTTAACAAACCAAAATGTAATTTTAACGCGGAATATCAATCATAGGAGAAGCCCCAATGAAGGCTAAAATATTCGCATGTTGTTCTGCCCTTGCTCTCGTAGCCCTCACCGGCTGTTCGAGCAGCCAAAATGCTGTCAACCGTTCTCTTGGCCAGGCCGAAGCGACCCGCACGCTCGCCAGCGACACAGAACTTGACAAAAACATCACATCAAGCGCAAACTCCAAGCTTGAAAATGCCAAAGCTCTCAAGAAAGATGGCAAAGAAGAAGAAGCACAGGCTCTTGCAGAACAGAGTGAACTCGAAATGCGACTCGCTATAGCCAAGTCCGAAAACGAAATGGCCAAAAACGAAGACAAGAAACTCGAAGAAGCCCTCCGCGCAGATGAAGAACGCAAGGAACTGTATCAGAGCGTTCTCAACAAGGAAACTAAGAAGTAAGGAGCCGCAAAGATGAAGAAGATTTTGACACTCGGCACACTCGCCCTCGCTGCCACCATGAGCTTTGCTGAAGAAGCTCCCTCCGTCACTCCAGTGGACCAGTGCCGCCTTGCCCTCGACAACGCCAAGGCATCGCTCCCGGCAAACGCCTACTCCGCAAAGCTTACACTCGCCGAAGGTTACGGCACGTTGAGCGCCCTCGAAACAATCTATGCAGACGATGACGATTCCAAGCTCATTCCGACCGTCTTGGAAAACTGCAACAAGTATGCAGAAATCGCCAAGCTCCAGGGTGAAACGCAGGCCGTCCGCAACCACATTGCTGAAAACTGGGAAAGGCGCGCTGCCACGAACCGCACCATCGAAGCCATCCAGGAACAGATTGGCAACGCCCGTAGCGGTAAGGTCTTGGACCTCGAAGCCGAAAAGCAGGCCATTAAGGCCCAGAAGGACAAGCTCGAAGCCAGCAAGCAAGAAGCTATGGACAAGCTGAACGCCCTCCAGTCCCAGATGATCCAGGTGACAAAGGACGCTCGCGGCATCATCCTCTCGATGTCTGACATTTTGTTTGAAATCGGCCAGGCCTCCTTGAAGACCGACCTCAAGACAAGCCTTGCAAAGATTGCCGGTATCCTCTCCGTTTACCAGCAGTTCGACGTCTCTATCGAAGGCAACACCGACAACGTCGGTTCCGAAGAATTCAACTTGAAGCTTTCTCAGCAGCGCGCCGAGAACGTGATGAACTTCCTCGTGGAACAGGGCATTGCCGAAAACCGCCTCTCCGCCAAGGGGCTTGGCATGTCGATGCCGATTGCCGACAACGCCACCAAGGAAGGTCGTCAGAAGAACCGCCGCGTGGACCTCGTCATCACCGACAGAACGCAGAAGAAGTAATTCGGAATTATTTTGGAGTCATCCCGGCCTTAGTGCCGGGGTCTCTTTTTATACAGGAAAAATCATCAACTTTTTGATAGAAAAGCCTTTTAATCGAGCCTATTTTTTCTAAATTAAGGCACGTAACTTTTAAACCGGCGGCGCAAGTCGCCAATCAAAAACAAGAGGTAAAACAAATGGCAGTTTCTTACAAGGAACTCGGCTTGGTTAACACCAAGGAAATGTTTGCTAAGGCAGTTAAGGGTGGCTATGCTATCCCGGCTTTCAACTTCAACACCATGGAACAGATGCAGGCCATCGTGCAGGCCGCCGTTGAAACCAAGTCTCCGGTGATCATGCAGGTCTCTAAGGGTGCTCGTAACTACGCTAACGGCACCATCCTCCGCTACATGGCTCAGGGTGCTGTTGAATACGCCAAGGAACTCGGCTGCGCAAATCCGCAGATCGTGCTCCACCTCGACCACGGTGACTCTTTCGAACTCTGCAAGGACTGCATCGACAACGGTTTCTCTTCCGTGATGATCGACGGTTCTGCTCTTCCGTACGAAGAAAACATCGCCCTCACCAAGAAGGTTGTTGAATACGCTCACGCTCACGACGTTACCGTCGAAGCTGAACTCGGTGTTCTCGCCGGTGTTGAAGACGAAGTTGCTTCTGAAGTTTCTCACTACACGAAGCCGGAAGAAGTGATCGACTTCGCTACCCGTACGGGCTGCGACTCCCTCGCTATCTCCATCGGTACTTCTCACGGTGCATACAAGTTCAAGCCGGAACAGTGCACTCGTAACGCTCAGGGCAAGCTCGTTCCGCCTCCTCTGGCATTCGACGTGCTCCACGCCATCGAACAGAAGCTCCCGGGCTTCCCGATCGTTCTCCACGGTTCTTCTTCTGTCCCGCAGGACGAAGTTGATACGATCAACGCTCACGGCGGTAAGCTCCCGGATGCAGTTGGTATTCCGGAAGAACAGCTCCGCGAAGCTTCTCGCTCTGCAGTCTGCAAGATCAACATCGACTCTGACAGCCGTCTCGCTATGACTGCCGCTATCCGTAAGTATTTCGACGAACATCCGGAACACTTCGACCCGCGCCAGTACCTCAAGCCGGCTCGTGAAAACATGAAGAAGATGTACATGCACAAGATCGTGGATGTGCTCGGCTCCAACGACAAGCTCTAATGAGATGCGGCTCGGCCGCATTGCGTAAAAGCTTTACAAAACCGCTAGGCAATCCGCCTGGCGGTTTTAATTTTTTGATGAAACAAGAATTACAATTATTCCAATAACAGATACGGATGCCGCAGCAATCCCAACCTTCGTTATTGTTGAAGCGGCTTCTGATTTCGCATTTTCTTCAGCAACACATTCTTCGTATTGCGTCTTTTCCGCAGAAATAGCAGAACAATTTGTCGAAGCGCACCCAAGCAAGTTACAACAAAGAATTGCAGACAAAAAAGTAAACACAAACGATTTGACCATGGAATGTAATATAAAAACTTTTGTTATATTAAAAGCAAATTAAAAAGGATTTTATGTTTATGCTCGGAAAGTGCAATCTTTTATTTTTTATTTCAGCTGTTCTTTTAACTTTGGGTTCCGTCGCTTCGGCAAACAAATGCACGGAAGCTTTTTTCAATGCGCAAGCACATTCAATTTTTAATCAAGAAAGCAATTTGCGCTTAGACTCTATTTATTACAGCCAATCACCAGCTGGATGGAATGGAAAAAAATATTTTTATAACGAATCGCAAATTGAAAAGGTTGTGGTTGACTTTGTAAACAACGTGATGCCACCCGCTTATTGGTTCTTTTATAGAGATACAAATGAAACCGTTATAAATCAAAAGGACTTTTACGAATATATTGACTCCACTTACAGAAAACAGGATACTTTGTTCCACTATTTAAAAGCATACTATAAAACGGAATACGCATATACATGGATCATTAAGATAACGACAGATTATTACAGTGAAAAAAGGATTTACGAAGATGAGACAGATTTATTAGAATCATTTTTTAAGCAGGACACGATAATAGAAATAAACCATTCCAACTACAATACAGATTCATCTTCAGTAGAAAAAACATTTTACATCGCAGACATTAATGATGACAACAAATGCTATGGATACGATGAACAGCTAAATCTTCTATACACATTTACATACAGCACCACTGAGAACGGGTTTTCTTTAAAACAAAAAAACGGCGACAATTACATCGAATTATTCGTTATCAATGAAGATAAAAATATTACTTCCCTCCGTAAAACGGTAAAGCCCGTCAAAATCGCCCCCAAAGCCCGTTACTTCGACCTTCTGGGACGATTCAAGTTCACAAAATAATACTGGATCCTTCACGGCTACCGCCGTTCAGGATGACACATCGGTCTATTATGATTTGTCCTCATTGCGGCGCCGAACTGAAACAAGGCGCAACCTTCTGCCCCCACTGCGGGAGCGACAAGAACACCGGCTGGAAAGAGGGCGCTGAATACAGCGACCTTGACCTCCCCGACTACGATGAAATCGTCGAGAATGAATTCGGCGAAAAGAAGAAAAAAGCAAGCCCGCTTGCCATTGCAGCCGCCATCATTGTCGCACTTGCATTTATCGCGACTATGATTTTCTGATAAAACAAGATGGAGATGCCCGCATCCTTCGGCTTCGCTCAGGACAGGCTCCGGCGGGCATGACATTTTAGATGTTAGACGACAACGTCTCTTCCAAGCTCTTGAGGGTTTCTTCAGCAGCGGAGAAGTCGTAATCGTCAATTTGATTACGCAGTTTCTGCAAAAGAGATTCCTGTTCCTGCGAGAACATGATTTCGTCGAGCGAATCGAGAATTCGCTTGCTGGCAGTAAGCGAACAAGACTCCACAGCCGGCTTGAGTTCTTCAAGCGCTTGAGTGAGCTTGCTTATAGCTTCAGGATCCACATGCTTGATAATAACAGCTGCATTAGACTGCTCGGAAGCGATATTCTGCAAGACAATTTTCAAGTCGTCAATTAAATCTTCTAGTGCATCTACAAACGCATTGTATTCGCTGTAATTCTGCTCTTTCTTGAGGAGCGAATTTTCGAGCATCACGCCAAGCGTCTGCACATGATAAGAACCGATAGTCCCGCAAAGGCCCTTTATCGTATGGACAATGCGTGTTGACTCTTCATAGTCCCCACCTTCAAAAGCCTTCTTAAGCTTGATAGTTTCACTACTGTAATCGCGAACAAATCCCTGAATAATCTTAAAGTACAGATTCTTATTGTCATTAGCGTGATACAACCCAGCCGCAGCATCAAAGTTGCGGACTTTCTGGAACTGAGTAACCACGCTGTCATCCGTACTTACAGGCTTTAACTCTGGTTCGCTTACGCTCGCAACAACTGGCATTTTATCAGCGACAGGCAGATACTTGGCAAGTTCCGCATACAACAACATGGGGTCAATCGGCTTTGCAATATAAGAGTTCATGCCAGCCTTGATACAGTCATCACGGTCTTTCTGGAACGCTCTTGCACTCATGGCAATGATAGGAACATTCTTGAAATACTCATCAGAACGGTTGCGAATAGCCCTCGTCGCATCCAAACCGTTCATCACCGGCATCTGGATATCCATGAGCACAAGATCAAACGCATTTTGCTTGAGCAGCTCCAGCGCAATCTTACCGTTTGCAGCCACCATGGTCGCAAGCCCCACGCTGTTCAAAAGCGATACGGCCAGTTCCTGATTCATATCGTTATCTTCAACAAGCAGGATTTTAGCTTCCTTGAAGAAAATTTTATTCTTTTCGACCTTGGCGGGCTTCTGATACGTCAGCTTTTCTTCAAAAGCTTCCTGCATGGCACTAAGCAAGGAGCTTATCTGTAGCGGCTTTGCAGCGCAGCTATCGAAACCGATTTCAGCAGCCAGGTGATAATTGCGTTCATCGAAGTGAATGGGGTGCATGAGGATTTTCGGGATTTTCCTCATGTTTGCAGGCAAGCCTTGTACAAAATCAAAGCCATTCAAAAGTGGCATCTGGTAATCGACAATAAAGAGGTCATACGGAGTCTCCCCCGCCTCTTCATGAGCCTGGATCAAGTCAAGAGCCTCATCCACAGAAGCCGCTTCTTCAACAACGCAACGCAGTTTCGTCAAGTAATGTCTCAACACATCGCGTAGGCATTCGCAATCATCGACGAGCAAAACATTCTTGTTACGGAATGTCGTGACCGATTTCCACTTTGGCACAGCGGCCTGCGGCGCCATAGCAAGCATTATCGTAAAGAAGAACCTGGAACCCTTACCATATTCACTTTCAACTTGCAGTTCACCGCCCATGAGTTCCACAAGTGACTTTGAAATAACAAGGCCAAGTCCCGTTCCTCCGTATTTACGCGTAATGGATCCATCCGCCTGCGTAAAAGCATTGAACAAATGATGCAACTGATCATCAGTCATGCCGATGCCAGTATCAATCACACTAAACGAGAGTTTGACATTGTTCCCGACAACCTGTTCCTGCTTAATTTGAAGCGTAATACTCCCACTTTCAGTGAACTTTGTCGCATTATTGATGAGGTTTGTGAAAATCTGTGAAAGTCTAAGCGGATCCCCCATCAAGATTTCAGGAATTTCAGGATCGATATCGATAATCAATTCAATCGGGCGGCCAGCAATACGCACTTCAGCAAGGGCTGCCACTTCACCGATAATATCTTGCAGCACAAGCTGCGTGATTTCCAAGTCCTGTTTATTCGCTTCGATTTTCGAGAAGTCAAGAATGTTGTTAATAATGCCGAGCAAAGATGTTGCGGCATGGCTAATACGCTCTATAAATCCAAGCTGGCGTTCATCCAGTTTCGTTTCTTGAATCAAGTGAGCCATACCGATAATGGCATTCATTGGCGTACGGATTTCATGGCTCATGTTCGCCAAAAATTCGCTCTTTGCCTGAGTGGCGTGTTCAGCAATTTCACGGGCGGCAACAACTTCAGAAATATCAATCATCGAAAGCATGTAACCGACAATAGAATCCTGCACCTTGAGCGTACAGGCTTCGCCACGGAACCAAGTGTCCGTATGCGTATTGAGCGTCTGGAGCATGAATGTATCTTTCCAGACTCCTTGATTATCAAATGTCTTTTTAAGCGCTTCGACAACATCTTCGGGCATGCCACACTTCGGCAAGTTATCCAAAGGCTGTCCAATGACTTCTTTCCAGTCCGTCACAAGATAGCCGGCAAGTTGCCTGGACATGTACATGACTTTACGGTTCTTGTCAAAAATCACAAGGATGGAATTCCCTGCCGAGAGCATAATCGTATCTAGAATTGTATCCTTCTGGATGCCACTCGTTTCATCTGAAATCAAGAACAAATAGCGGATGGAACCGTCGTCTTCGACGAGGAACTGGAAAATAACTTTCCACCAGGCATCTTCCCCCGTACAGCTGCGAACCGGAATGATAATCTGGCGTTCGCTCGCATGCATTTCACCGCCCTTCGAGACCTTATAGACAAACTTTTTAAATTGTTCCGAGCGGAAATATTTCCAGAGGATTTGACCACGGATGTCGTTTCCATTATTGAAGAATTCTGCGATGTAGGCGCTCGCATGCAGGATATCAAAAGTATCGTTAGTAAGGACAAGCCTGAAATTATCACTCCCCAAAAGGGTCTCGAACATTGTACTGGAGCTGACGCTTTCGTTCAAGTCTTTTTGGATAAACAACTTGAAAAGGAATCTCACAATGAGCCATGTAAGGAATATCAGCGCCAAGACGACAAAAGCCACCACCACGATAATCGCATTTAGATTTTCTTGAACCTTTGCGACAACCTTATTTTTTTGAACAGCATGGATAACATAAAAAGGAGCGTTCTTTAAAGGAACGACCATGAATATCAGCTTACGATTTTGAACGTCAGTCTTTTCAAAGCGGGTCACCCCTTCATGGTCAAGGCTATCAAAAACAATATCCTCCTGCACCAAGTGCAATAGGCCTACAACGGTATCTGCAACAATATTATGCAAGCTGGTCTCGTACGGGAAATACGTAAACAGGCTATCGTTTTCGGTACTCACGAGCATCGTGATGCCACCGTCAATCCTTGCATATTCCCCCATCAACTGCCGAACTTTCTGTAAGTCGACATCAACAGCGACAGCCCCCATAAATTTGCGATTTTTCTCCCAAAGCGGATACGAGTAGGTCAGTACCCTTTTTTTGGCCATTTCATTGATTTCTGGCCCCGTAATGGCAAGCCCCTTGTGTCTTGAGGCTTCTAGGTACCAAGGCTTTACTCGAAATTCCTTTTTGCCTTCATCTAGCTTAAAATCCCTAGCCGATATATATTTGCCATTTTTGTTGCCGTAATAGGCATCGACAATAAACGACGAAGACTGCTGGTGCTTTTTTAGAATTTTCTTGATTTCTGTTTCTTTTGTATGCTGAAGAAGTTGCGGAAGAGGCTTGAACTGCTTTTCAAATTTGGAGAAAAACAATTCCATGTCTTGTACAGTCTTATCCTGAAACTTTGATTCAGAAGAACTGTACGACGAAGAAATCAACGTGGATTTAAGATAATTCGAAAATACAATCACCAACACGATGGTGAAAACAAGCATCGGGATCGTATAAACGAGCGAAATACGCCAACTGAGATGGCGTTTCTTTTCATTGATTGGACTTGGTGTCAATCCTTACATTCCTCAGAAGAAGAAGTGTCCTTGAACTGCTCGTATATTTCAGGAAGTTGCTCCGCTATCGATAAGAACGCATCGACGACATCCGGGTCAAACTGCGTCCCGCGGCCTTTGATGATTTCTTCAACCGCCACCTTGTGCGGGTATGGTTCCTTGTACGGGCGTTTCGATACAAGCGCATCGTAGACATCGGCAACCGCCATAATACGGGCGCCTATAGGAATATCGTTTTCTTTCTTGTGGTTCGGGTAACCTTCGCCATTCCAGTGTTCATGGTGGCCAAGAGCCATTTCAGCGGCGATACGCACCATTGGGCTATCGTGCAGTTCCTTGGTCGCCTCCTGCAACACATCGTAGCCCATCTGCGGGTGCTGCATCATGATTTCGCGTTCGTCTTGCGTGAGCGATCCCGGCTTGCGCAAGATGCGGTCATGAATGCCGACCTTGCCTATATCGTGAAGCGGAGCTGCAGTGGTGAGATTTTCAATATACTCCGGCGTAATCGTATCTGCAAACTTCGGATTTTTTTGCAGTTCTTCAGCAATGCGCTGTACAATAATTTGCGTCCGCTTGATGTGCTCCCCCGTTTCAGGATCGCGGTATTCGGCAAGCGAGCCAAGGCTTGTCAGCATCACCTTAAGCGTCCGGCGCAAATCTGCCGTTTTTTCATCAACAAGTTCGTGTAAGTGATCTCGCTGCTGCTTGAGCTGGAGTTGATTTTTGATTCGAAGCGTAACCAGAGCTGGATTGAACGGCTTGGTAATGTAATCGACGGCACCGAGATCAAGCCCAGTCTGCTCACTTTTGCTATCGGCCTTAGCCGTCAGGAATATGACAGGAATGCCCTGCAAGATGTTCTTTTCTCGCATGATTCTCAATGTTTCATAGCCATCCATTTCAGGCATCATGACATCGAGCAAAATCAGATCAGGGCGAATCTTTTCGGTGAGTTCAATAGCCTTTTTCCCATTGAGGGCAACACAAACGTCATAATCATTCGACAAAATACCTTCCAACACGTCAATATTCGTCTTGGTATCGTCTACAACTAAAATTTTTAAACGAGTGCGATCCATATTCATAATATACGTTAAATAATCTAATTATTACAACTCATTTTATTACACCATAGAACATAAAATAGTCTTATTTTTCTCTATGGATTATTTCTCAAAGGTTCCACACCATGATTTAGTGATTTTCGTCATAGCAGAAAGTATATTAGAAGTATAAATTTGGAGCTTTTATGAAAAATCGTTTGGGATGGACCAAAGTACTCTTTACTAGCGCATTTCTGGCTAGCACAGTTCAAGCCGATGAAATTGTCGATATCACTCCGTTCTATCGAGCTGTCGATAGCGTGGCCCTTGGCAACATAATCAACGACCTTTATAATGACCTTACCCTCCCCGACACAATAAAGTTGGGCGGGGAATCCTTTGCAATCACCTGGGAAAGCAGCGATACGCTGTTCCTCACCCATGATGGACACATCAATGGTCGTTTTGTCGGCGAAAACAAAGAAGTCACGCTCACGGCGACCGTGCAAGACTACTTGAGCGATAAAAAACAAGTTGTAAAGAACAAGGTTTCCATCCACGGATTCGAGCCTTATTCCAACTACCTTTTCGCTTACTTCCCCGCCAATAACGACGAAAACATCTATTACGCCCTCAGTAACGACGGATACAACTTCACCCCGATGAATAACGGCAAACGCGTCGTTGCCGCCGACTCCGTGAGTATCAAGAAAGGGCTCCGCGACCCCCACGTGCTCCGCGCACCGGACGGCTGGTTCTACATGGTCAATACCGACATGAAGAGCGCTGAAGGCTGGGCTAGTAATCGCGGCATGGTGCTGATGAAGTCCCGTGACCTCATCAACTGGAAGCACAGCACAGTGCATTTCCCGGAAAAATACAAAGGCAAGAACTTCGCGAACGTGACCCGAGTTTGGGCTCCAGAAACAATCTGGGACGAAAATTACGAAAACAAGGACGGGAGCAAAGGCCGCCCGCTCGTATATTATTCGCTTTTGACTAACGACGGGACCATCTCTTACGACCAAGTGTTCTTCAACTACGCTAACGAAGACTTTACCGACCTCGAAGGCGACCCGAAGCACTTCTTTGACCGCGGCAAATCCACCATCGACATGGACATCGTCTACAACCCAGTGGACAAGCTCTACCACGGGTTCTACAAGAACGAAGGCGACGGCGGCATCTGCAAGGTGCAAGCAAGGACTCTCACCTCCGAAAATGGGACTAAGGGGCCAACGTGGTACAACAGAACCGGCGCTTTGCAGCAAACAACCGAAGCGGTCGAAGGGGCAGGAGTGTTCAAGCTCATCAACCAAAATTCCTGGGTCTTGATGTACGACTGCTACGTGAATGGGCATTACCAGTTCACGTCTAGCTCGGACCTCAATACATTCAAATTCGTGCAGAACACCAAGACGAGCGGTGCGTTCACACCCCGCCATGGTACGATCCTTCCGATCACCGCACAAGAAACAGCAGCACTCATGAAGGTCTTCCCCACGCCAGATTTCGAACCGAAGGTGATTGAAATTCCTGATTCCATTGGCGTATGCGACGGCAAGAAAGTCGTAGGTCCGTGCAGCCCGACAAAGATTATCCCGTACGTAAAAGTTGGCGATGACGGTTGGAAAGAAACAACCGATTTGAAAGTCGCCAAGGGCGCAACAGTGCAACTTGGCCCGCACCCGTGGGATGGCAAAATTTGGAGCTGGGAAGGTCCAGACGGATTCAAGTCCACAACCCGAGAAAACACGCTTAAGAATCTGGATGGTACCAAGAGCGGCTATTACACAGTGACGTACACAAACGAAACAGGCTGCAAGAATGTTGCTAAAATCAAAATTGTCGTAGACGATCCGGACCATCCGTACAAAGAACCAGATTCGACAACGACTGCAATTGGAAAACGCACCCGCGAAAGCAGCAGGGATTTACATTTAAAACGCAACCCCATCTATTTTGATTTACTCGGTAACAGGCTCAAAAGCAAACCGAAAAACGGAATGTTTGTGGTGAGATGACGCGAACGCGTCATCCTGACCCCGCAGGGGGAAGGATCCAGTAAAATCAGATTCCTGTAACAACCCTATTAAGCTTTATAAACGCATTCACGGGGTCGGCGTAATTCCAGACGCCACCGAGCGAAGCGATGCCGGCTGGCGACAACTTCTTGAAATCGTCAATCGTATCCATATCGACGCCTCCCCATAAAATGAGGGAGGCTTTTGCGTTTATGCTTAAAGATGTTCCTAGAGTTTCGACTGGTTCAATCGCCGAAAGCGGTTGCATAATCGGGCCAACAAGAGCGCCCGCCACCCATTCCGGGAGCTTTTCGGCTTCTTCCGCATTTTTGCAAAGGGCGACACAGTTGATGCGTTTCCAGCTTTCAGGGACCTCGCCCATGAAACTTTGTGCATCGCAGACGCAACCGCGAACATCAAGCTCTTCGGCCATGTCTGGCGTTCCACGCACCCAGATGCGGTCGCGCAATTCCATCGGGAGGCCAAGCAGCCAACGGTCATAATCGTTGAAAGTCGCGCGTGCATTGCCACCTCGCCCGCGCTTGTCAAGAATCAAACGGGTTAAGCCTCGGCGAAACATTTCTTCGATATCGTCATGTTCTGCGGCAAAATCATCAGGACAAGTATAAAGCCAAAGTCGCATTTTTATTTCCTCACACATCTGACGGAGAGGGTAAATTCTTCGTAGGTTTCATCGTACGATACGCTAGAGCGGTCTTTTTCGAGCATTACAGTGCGGGCGTAATTTGCACGGACCTCGTCTGTCGTCCAAAAATAGGCGTATTCGTCAAAATAATTATAGTACTCCAAGAAATGGTAACCGCCACCAACTTCTGATACAAAGTCCAATGACATCAAGGAATCGGCGGCAAAATCAAAACCGCCTACAGCTTCAATCAAGCCATCAAAATCAGATTTTGATGGAATTTTCCAACCTTCCGGGCAAGCGACCATCGCTACATTCCAGGCGTAAAGTCTCCCCTGCTTCTCACAATATTCTGCGCTGTCGTTATAGCAAGATGTTCTTTTGTAAAGCGAGTCCGAAGCATCAAAATAATTCAAGTTTTGAGCCATCCAAACTAGGCCACCAATTTCAATGGTTTTGTAGCTTTGCGAATCGCGAGCGTCAACGAAAATGCCTGCGCGAGAATCCTCGTCCCCAGCGCCCACCGAAGAATCCGAACACGCCCAAAACGCGATTGCAAAAAAGACAGAAACGAAAGCCCCTAAAAAATCTCTCATACTAATAAAAAAAATAACTAATTACATTAAACTAATACACTAATCAAAAAATCTCGTAACAAGAAATAGCGTCGGCCAAGGCTATTCCTTCGCAGTAGCGTGCAAAACGAGAGTCGCGGGCGACAGCTTGCTGGCGAACATGACCGAGTGAAGCCGCTGACGCCGTAGGCGTCAACTCCGAGCTGGGGCCCCGCCCGCATAAAGTTCTTTTTTGACTTTTTCAAAAAGGGCTTTGGGCTGTAAGCCCAACAAAATTTTTCTATATTTGCGTGCGGATTGACGATTTGATGAACAAACCGCCACGGTTAATAACGAGGCACTCGATGGATTTGAAAATACTCCCTCAGCCAGACGATGTTACGTGCGGACCGACTAGCCTACACGCTGTTTACTCTTATCTTGGCTATAACATTCCCCTTAAAAAGCTCATTTCCGAAATCGAATTTTTGGAAGAAGGTGGCACGCTAGGCGTTTTCCTTGGTATCGACGCCCTCAAGCGCGGATTCAAGGCTACCATTTATTCTTACAATTTAAAGATTTTTGACCCGACGTGGAGCAAGCTCAAGATGCCCGAGCTCCGCGAGAAACTGGTCGCTTTGCACAAGGCAAAACACGCCCCCAAGCTCAAAAAAGCAATTGATGCCTATATCAGATTCATTGACCTTGGCGGAACAGTCGCTACCGCAGACCTTCGCGCAAGCATGTTCGAAAGCTATTTCAAGCGAGGCATTCCAGTGCTTTGCGGCCTCAGCGCCACCTATCTTTATCGTTCCCCTCGCGAATACACAAACGAAAAAGACCAGTCCGTCTTTGACGATATCCACGGCGAGCCGATGGGGCATTTCGTAGTGCTTTACGGACTCGATGAAAAGAAGCAGTTCATGGTCGCTGACCCTGATTGTACAAACCCGATGGCAAACGGTCCTTATTATAAAGTGGACAAGTT
The DNA here is from genome assembly GCF_002210405.1 of Fibrobacter sp. UWB3. NCBI lineage: Bacteria > Pseudomonadati > Fibrobacterota > Fibrobacteria > Fibrobacterales > Fibrobacteraceae > Fibrobacter > Fibrobacter sp. UWB3. The sequence continues at coordinate 297,661 of NZ_MWQJ01000002.1, read as the reverse complement.
CCGTCTGATTCACAGCATTTTGCTGGGTGTCATGACTTATGACGGAAATATTCTTGTTGTGGAGAAAAAGTAATGAAAGCTCCGGCACTGATGATTACCTGCGAACATGCGAGCAACGCTGTGCCGGATTTCGTCCTGCGCGCGCTCCGCGATTCAAAGATTCCCGATGACATTCTCACCTCCCACCGCGCTTACGACATTGGCGCATACAAAGTATTTTCAATTCTTGTAAAACGTTTAAAGCCCGACTTCCATTGCTCTAGCCGATTTACAAGACTCGTGGTCGACATGAACCGCAGTGCGACCAACAAGACGTTCTTTTCGGAGTACACCGTCGGATTACCAAGCTCTGTAAAATCGCACATGCTGAGCCTTTGGGAAAAGTACCGTGAGAAAATTGAAAAATTTGTCGCGAGTGAAATTCCTGCGAGAGCGCGCAAAAATGAGAAAAATGCACCTAAGGAAGCGCCGCTCAAGGTCATCCACCTCGGTATTCATAGCTTTACGCCTATATTAAATGGTATCGAGCGCGATGCCGATGTCGGGATTCTCTATGACCCGAGCCGACCTGCCGAAGTAAAAATTGCGCAAACGCTCATCCAGAACATCCACGAACGCGCCCCGTGGCTTAAAATCCGCAAAAATTACCCGTATTTGGGCAAGTCCGATGGCCTTACGACCACGCTTCGCCAAAAGTTCGGCCCAAGTTACGCGGGACTTGAAATCGAGATTAACCAAAAGCTGCTTAATTTTTAAACTTTTTTCAAAAATTGGTTGTCCGTTTGGGGTAATCTTATTTAATTTTATGCGTGGATTTTTGCCCTTCTTGCGTGTAATGCACGCCGAAGGTGTATATGATCAGATTTTTTACGAAAAAACCTAAAAACGGAGATATCCATGGCAAAAAAGATGATTGCGTGTGACGGTAACGAAGCCACCGCTAGCGTAGCGTTTGCTGTTAGCGAAGTTGCTGCTATTTACCCGATTACACCGTCTAGTCCTATGGCTGAGCACGCCGACAACTGGAGTGCTGCAGGCAAGAAGAATATTTGGGGACAGGTTCCCCGCGTGTTTGAAATGCAGTCCGAAGGTGGCGCTGCCGGTACCGTTCACGGTGCTTTGCAGGCCGGTGCTTTGACCACGACCTTCACCGCATCTCAGGGTCTTCTCTTGATGATCCCGAACATGTACAAGATTGCGGGCGAACTGACCCCCACGGTCTTCCACGTCACTGCACGTGCTCTTGCTATGCAGGGCCTTTCCATTTTCGGTGACCACTCCGACGTTATGGCTTGCCGCCAGACGGGTTTTGCAATGCTCGCCTCCAGCTGCGTCCAGGAATGCCAGGACCTCGCTCTCGTGGCCCACGCTTCTACTCTCGAAAGCCGCGTTCCGTTTATGCACTTCTTTGACGGCTTCCGCACTTCTCACGAAGTGATGAAGATCGAAGCTCTCGAAGACGGCGTTATCCGTAACGTTATCGACGAAAAGTATGTGAAGGCTTGCCGTGAACGCTGCCTCACACCGGACCGCCCGACTATGCGCGGTACCGCCCAGAACCCGGACGTTTACTTCCAGGGCCGCGAAACGGTGAACCCGTTCTATGCAAAGGTTCCGGAAATTGTCCAGAAGTACATGGACAAGGTTGCTAGCTACACTGGCCGTCAGTACCACATCGTGGACTACGTCGGTGCCGCTGACGCTGACCGCGTGATCATTTCCATGGGTTCTTCGACCTGCACCATCGGTGACACCGTCAAGTACCTCAACGGGAAGGGCGAAAAGGTCGGTCTCGTGAACATTCGCCTCTACCGTCCGTTCCCGATGGAAGCTGTCGTTGCCGCTCTCCCGAAGACTGTCAAGAAGATTGCCGTCCTCGACCGCTGCAAGGAACCGGGTTCCGCTGGCGAACCGCTCTTCCAGGATGCCCTTACCGCTATTTCCGAAGCAGTGATGGCTGGCAAGATGGCTATGCCGAAGATGATCGGTGGCCGCTACGGTCTTTCCTCCAAGGAATTCACGCCGGCTATGGTCAAGGCCATCTTCGACGAACTCTCCAAGGCTGAACCGAAGGCTCGCTTCACCGTCGGTATCAACGACGACGTTTGCCACACTTCCCTCACGATCGACCCGAACTTCAAGCTCGAAAGCGACTTTTTCCAGGCAATGTTCTTCGGTCTCGGCTCTGACGGTACCGTGGGTGCCAACAAGAACTCCATCAAGATTATCGGTAACGAAACCGACAACTACGCTCAGGGCTACTTCGTTTACGACTCCAAGAAGTCTGGCTCCATGACCACCTCTCACCTCCGCTTTGGTAAGAGCATCATCGACGCCCCGTATCTCATTGGCGAAAACGAAGCTGATTTCGTAGCTTGCCACCATACTCCGCATCTCGAATCCATCGACATGCTCAAGTATGCCAAGGTCGGTGCAACGTTCCTCGTGAACACCCCGCACTCCGCCGACACCGTTTGGGATACCTTCCCGCGTCCGGTGCAGGAAGCCATCATCAAGAAGCACCTCAAGGTGTTCGTCATTGACGCTTACGCCGTTGCCGCAAAGACCGGCATGGGCCGCCGCATCAACACTGTGATGCAGACCTGCTTCTTCTCCAAGCTCGGTAACGTGCTCGATGCAGAAACTGCTATCAAGTACATCAAGAAGTACGCCGAAAAGACTTACGCCAAGAAGGGCATGGAAGTGGTCCAGAAGAACTGGGACGCTATCGATGCTTCTCTTGCTAACCTCTTCGAAGTCAAGGTTCCGGCCGCTGTCACCAGCACAAAGGAATTCCGCGCTCCGATTCACGGCAACGCTCCGAAGTTCGTGAACGAAGTCACCGCAGAAATCATCAAGGGCAACGGCGAACAGCTCCCCGTTTCCAAGATGCCTTGCGACGGTGTGTTCCCGACCGCTACCACCAAGTACGAAAAGCGCGACCTCGCCCTCAACATCCCGTCCTGGAATCCGGACGCTTGCGTGCAGTGCGGCAAGTGCGCCATGGTCTGCCCGCATGCAGCCATCCGTATGAAGGTTGTGGACGAATCCGCCGTGAAGAACGCTCCGGAAGGCTTCAAGTACACCCCGGCCAAGGGCTTCAAGCTCGAAGGTTCCGAAAAACCGGTATTTGCAATTTCCGTGTCCAGCTACGACTGTACGGGTTGCGGCGTTTGTACGCAGGCCTGTATCGGTAAGGACAAGACCGACGCCACCAAGAAGGCCATCAACATGGTGCCGCAGGAACCGATCAAGGTTCAGCAAGGCAAGTGCTGGGACTTCTTCGTCGATCTTCCGGAATTCGACCGCACCAAGGTCAACAAGAACCTCGTCAAGCAGGCCATGCTCCTCGAACCGTTGTTCGAATTCTCTGGCTCTTGCGCAGGCTGCGGCGAAACCGCTTACGTGCGTCTCGTTTCTCAGCTCTTCGGCGACCGCATGGTTGTCGCCAACGCTACGGGTTGCTCCTCCATTTACGGCGGTAACCTCCCGACCACTCCGTGGGCAAAGAACAAGGAAGGCCGCGGTCCGGCATGGGCAAACAGCTTGTTCGAAGACAACGCTGAATTCGGTCTCGGTATGCGCCTCGCTATCACGAAGCATGCCAAGCAGGCTTTGAGCCTCCTCGAAGCCGTGAACGTTCCTGCAGAACTCAAGGAAAAGCTCACGACCCAGAAGCAGGACGATGAAGCCGGCATCAAGGCCCAGCGTGAAAACGTTGCCGCCCTTAAGGCCGCTCTCGCCGGTGCTACCGACGATGCATCCGTCAGCCTCCGCGACGAATTCGCCGACTACCTCGTGAAGAAGTCCGTGTGGATCTTCGGTGGTGACGGTTGGGCATACGACATCGGTTACGGTGGTCTCGACCACGTGATGGCAACCGGTGAAAACGTGAACATCTGCGTCCTCGATACCGAAGTGTACTCCAACACCGGTGGACAGGCTTCCAAGGCCACGAACCGTGGCGCAGTCGCCCTCTTCGCCGCCGCTGGTAAGCGTGCCGGCAAGAAGGACCTCGGCCTCATCGCCATGAGCTACAAGAACGTTTACGTGGGTCGTATCGCCCTCGGCGCAAACGACGCTCAGGCCCTCAAGGTTCTTCAGGAAGCAGAAGCACACAATGGTCCGTCCCTGATCATCTGCTACTGCCCCTGCATCAACCACGGTTTCGATCTCAACAGCCAGCTTCAGCACCAGAAGATGGCTGTGGATTCCGGTTACTGGACTCTGCTCCGTTACAACCCGGCTCTCGCTGCCGAAGGAAAGGCCCCGCTTATCCTCGACTCCAAGAAGCCGACAATCCCGGTTGCAGAATACATCTACACCGAAAACCGCTTCAAGGCCCTCACCCGCACCAATCCGGAAGTCGCCAAGACACTCGCCGACGACCTCCAGAAGGAAGTCGATGCTCGTTACGCATTCTATGAAGCAATGAGCAAGGATACCGAAGGTCTGATTAGCCTCTAATCAGTTAACGATTAATTAAAAAACGCCCCGTCACGATGAGTGGCGGGGTGTTTTGTTTTAAAGAGGACGTTCACTGCCAAGCGAAGGAGGCTACTCTTAAGTAGCCTTCGTAGCGCGGAGCATTCAACTCCATCATAAGTTACTATATGCGATAGTTGAATGCGGAGTCTCATAAGAACGGGGCCTTTTTTATTTAGAAGCGGGCGTCCCTCTTTTCACAAATTATACCATATTACATTGTGTATTGCACAAACGAGTAGAATAATATATTATGGTAAACGGAGGTCGATATGACAAACGCAGCATTTGCAGAACTTGAAACCCAGGTGGAAGAACTCCCCCTGTTTCAGATTATTGTCCTTCGTCAGAAACTGGACAATATTTTGGAAGAACGAAAAGCCGAAAGGAACATTTCTGTCGGTCTGGCAATGCTAGACGAAATCGCGGGTTCTGTAAATCGTGATATTGACTTCAAAAAAGAACGAGAAGAAAGCAGGGATGCTAAATGAATCTGCTAATTGATTCAAATATTATCCTCGATATGGTCCAACGTCGTGAACCATTCTCGGCCAATTCCAAAGAAATCATAGCGGACTGCATCAAACAAAAATATCAAGGTTTTGTTTCTGCACACTCGTTATGCGACATCTATTACATCCTCAGGAAGGATTTGTCTGTTATCCAGCGTTTGAAACTGGTTGAAATGTTCTGCCAGTTCTTTACTGTAATTCCAGTGTGCAACTAAAAGCGGACTAGATTACATTGTAACGTGGAATATAGACGATTTCAAAAATTCATCTGTTCCTGCGATATTGCCATCAGATTTTCTAGCACAAAACAAGTAAATCGATAAACTATTAATGAGCGACAAGAGATCTCTTGCCGCTCGTTTTTTATACCCCGCGCATGTCGGGGTCCCACACGATTTTGTGAAGTTGCACTTGGAAGCGTGCGTTGTTTTGCGTCATGACCTTGCTACTCACCATCCAATTGACAATTTGCTCGTTGGTGAGTTCGCCCCATACAGGCGAAATAAAGATGTGCGGCATATTATCTGGAGATGTTAGCGAGAGTCGCGCGACAACGCCTTCCGCTTCTTGCAAGTCTTCGACACTCCCGACAACGAACTTGAGTACGTCATTTTTGCCGAGTGAAATGATATTTTCCATCTTCATTCGGGCTGACATGCCGCTGCTTTTGCACTTCCAGTCCATTGTGTAGAACAGCCCCGGTAACTGCCATTTGCAAGGAACCGTGCCGTTAGTCTCGATGTTGACTTCAAAGCCCGCATCACTGAATGCAGTAAGCAACTCGCCCACGTTTTCGTGAATCAGCGGTTCGCCGCCCGTGAGCGTAACGCACTTGACACCGGATTCGTTGCGATACGCTTCAACTGCCGCAAGGACCTCCCCCACGCTCATCAGCTTAAAGTTGGGACCTTCGACCGCATACATCGAATCGCAATAGCTACAGCGCAAGTTACAGCCGTGCAGACGCACGAACACCGCCGCCTGCCCCATGCGAATCCCTTCGCCCTCGATACTCTTAAAAATTTCGGAGACTTTCATAAAAACACCCATAACTTGACTGGATCCTATCGCTGCGCTCCAGGATGACAGCGCAAACCGCGGCACAGTCACCCTTACACTTCGTACTCGACGGTATTGCCTTCGCTTTCCTGGACCTGCACCTTGTAGCAATGCGGCACTTGTTCGCAAATCCAGCGAGCCATGTTCTCCGCCGTCGGATTAAAGTCCACAACATCGTTCAAGAACTGGTGATCGAGTTTGCCCTTCACGATTTCCTTGATGTGCGAAAAATCGACCACCATTCCGTTCTCGTCGAGCGTTTCGGACTGACAGAACACCGTGACAATCCAGTTATGGCCATGCAGACCTCGGCACTTGCTTTCGTACGGGAGCGAGAGCTTGTGAGCCCCAGAAATTTCAATACGCTTGATAACTCTGTACATATTACGCCTCGTATTCCGTTGTGTCGTTGATGCCCGCCTCGGCGAGAGCCGCCTTGCGTTCCAAGCAGGTTGCGCACTTGCCGCAATGGATTTTACCGCCCTTGTAGCAAGACCAAGTTTCGCTGTAATCCAAGCCAAGAGCCTTACCCTTGCGAGCGATATCCGCCTTGGAAATGTTCGTGTACGGAGCATCAATTGTGATGTTTGCGTATGTACCTGCAGAAATCGCCGCCGACATGTTCTTCACGAATTCTTCGCGGCAGTCCGGGTAAATCGCATGGTCACCAAAGTGGTTTGCCATCATCACGCGCTTGAGGTCACGGCTTTCGGCAAGCCCTGCCGCCACAGAAAGCATAATGCCATTGCGGAACGGCACCACCGTCGATTTCATGTTCTCATCGGCGTAAGTCCCTTCTGGGATAGCGTCAGCACCCGAAAGGAGCGACGAGGTAAAGTAATCGTGCATGAACTTGAGCGGAATCGTAATGTGCGGAATCCCGAGTTTTTCGCAATGCATGCGCGCAAAAGGAATTTCTTTGTCGTTGTGATTGCTGCCGTAATCGAATGAAACTGCAAGAGCAATTTCTGCGGCGCGTTCGTAGAGCAAGGTCACACTGTCCATTCCACCGGACAAGACCAGCAGTGCGTCTTTCATAAAATCTCCTAGTTTTGTTTAAAGTCAGGATGGGTCTCGAACTGACTAATGTCAAAGATAGAATTTTTATGACACTTTTCAAATATTAAAAATGGACATGCTTTAAAATATCTGTACGCCTAAATCGGTGTCGCCGTCCTTGACTTTTGCAAGAATTTCAAGCCCTGTCAAGTCCTGCATCATGCGGATATTGTCATCTTCCATTTCAAAATTGCCGCTACAGCCGTAACGGTTCACGATAATTCCACGGATATCTAGGCCGCGACTACGAGCGTATTCTATAGTGAGCACGCAAGCGTTGATGGAGCCGAGCGCCGCCGTCGTTACGATAAGCAGCGGAAGCTTGAGCGTCTTGATGATATCTTCGAGGAAGATTTTCTGGTCATCATAGCGGATGGGGCAAATGATTCCCCCGCTACCTTCGGCAAAGATGAATTCGTGGCGGGAGCAGGCTGCGTTAAAGTCCGCCTGAACTTTCGAAAGTTCAACGGGATTGCCTTCTTTTTGTGCGGCCAGATGCGGCGAAACAGCCTCTTTGTAAACGTAACTGACGAGCTGTTCTTGCGTGTCTGGGAGATTTGCAATGCGCTTGACGTAATCAGCGTCGCCCGCAATCCACTTGCCATCACGGAGTTCAGCACCACTAAGAGCCGCCTTGTAATAGCCCGCGTCAATGCCGGAATCGCGCCATTTTTTCACCAAAAGACCCGTGATAAAAGTTTTACCGACATCCGTACCCGTCGCCGTAACGAAATAACCTTTGGGCTTTGAGGTATGAGGTCGTTCGCCATTGGCGAACTCTGAGGTTTGAGCTTGCAATTTTTCTTCAAACATAGGTTTATCCGTTTTTACGAGTCGTCATCCTGAACCCCGAAGGGGTGAAGGATCCAGTTAAGTCTTGGAGAGAACTTCTGCAATTTCCTTGGCGGCAAGAGCAAGTTCCTCGTGAGTATGTGTTGCCATAAGGCTCGCGCGTAAGCGTGCCTGCCCTTTTGCAACCGTCGGATAACGGATTGCTGGAATCAAGACGCCCTCATTCTGGAGCGTTTCCGAAATCCGCAAAGCCTTCGCTTCATCCCCAATGATAATCGGGATAATCGCCGATTCCGTTTGCGGAACTTGTAACCCATGCAAGCGCAAAGCATCGCAAAAGAATTTCACGTTGTCACGCAATTGCTGGACGCGTTCCGGGTGCGCATCGATGAACTGCAAATTGCGGAGTGCCGCCGCCGCTACCGCAGGGGCCATCGCTGTCGTGAAAATAAAACTGCGAGACTTGTTTTTCAAGAATTCAATCAACTGCTTGGAGCCGGCGACAAAGCCGCCTTCGGCGGCCACGGCCTTGCTCAAAGTCCCAACAGTTACATCGGCATGTTCACAATTGTAATGTTCCGCAAGTCCGCGCCCCGTGCGCCCAAGGACGCCCGTGGCATGCGCCTCATCAATCATGAGCAACACGCCATGCGCTTTCGCAATCCGCAAGAGTTCCGGCAAATTCGCCAAATCGCCATCCATGCTGAAAACGGCATCCGTCACGATGAGACCACGGAAGGGATGCGCACCTTGTTTCGCATTTCCCGCATCACTTAAAGCGGCGCTTGCCGATGCGCTTTGTGCTAAGAACTCCGCCTTGGCAGTTTCAATCGCGCGTTCCAAATCGGCCATGTCATTGTGCTTGTACACAAAGCATTTTGCACGCGAAAGGCGAATGCCATCAATGATGCTTGCGTGGTTCAGTTCGTCGCTGAAAATAAAATCGTTCTTGCTACACAACGCAGAAATCGTTCCCACGTTCGCCATGTAGCCCGTGTTAAAAGCAATTGCCGCCTCTTCGCCTTTGAACTTTGCAATAAACTCTTCGAGTTCATCGTGCGGAGTCTTGTTGCCGGTCGTGAGGCGAGCGCCACCACTCCCCGTTCCCCATTCAAGGACCGCATCCGCCATCGCCTGCTTGAGTTCAGAAACGTTCGCCAAATCCAAGTAAGAATTCGAAGCGAGCAAAACCGTATCCTTACCCGCAATCGTCACATGCGATGCTTCTGGCGACGAGATATGGCGCAACGTGCGGTACGTATTGTTCGCACGCGCCGCTTCAAGCGCATCTTTCGTGAAAAAGTCTAAAATTTGTTCGTTCATTTTTTACTTCTGAATTTTCACGAGTACTTTCTTCTTTTGCAAGTACTCGATGCATTCTTCGGCGGAGGCTTTTCGGGAATCAAACAAGAAAATGCGGCCTCCGTTTTCGTCGCCCATTTCCTTCATTTTCATGATGCGCACATAGCCGAGTTCCTTGCTCGCGACATAGCCTGTCACATAATTCGGGTCATCGCTTACGCAGAATTCTGCCACCATACCCGGTGCATTCGCCACCTTGGTCGCAAGGACGATCGCTTCGTTAAAATGATTCTTGCAGCCATCGACTTCGCTCGAATGGAGCGCATCCATGTAAGTCGCACGTACACCGCGTTCGTGGTCTGGTTCCAGGCGGTTTCCCGTCGCAATGTCGTAAAGCATCGCCCCACGCATCGGGAACGTCTCGCGCAGAAGATCCTGCAATTTTTCTTTAAATTTTTTTGCGCCATCACAAGGTCCCTGAGCCTGCCGAAGGGCCATCAGCGGAGTAATCAAGCCAAACGCTTTCTCCAAGCCTTTCTGCCACGTTTCTACATCTACGCGCGTTACAGGGAGCGATTTCAAGACCTGAATATCGCTTTCGTGAACCTTTTCAATTTTCACATTGATAAAATCCGGGTCGCCTTTGGAATGATTCATCGCACGGCGCACCATCGCCGCACAGACAGTTTCCACGGAATCACGACCAACAATACGTTCAGCACCGGAAATATGCTGTTCATGGGAGTTTTCGCCTTCGCCAACATGCTGCGAGGCTCGCATTTTTAAACTGTAGTAATCCATAAGAGCCTTCTTTTACGCGCCACAATTTAGAAAAAAGGTCTTTATTTTTTCATTGAAATGAATATATTTTTACTAGTAACGGGAGTAATGACTTTTCTTGGTAACTGATATGGGTGATTGCAAAAATTTTATAGCGGACTTTCCTGTGGACTCTGCGGAGTTTTTCACAGCTATAACTTACGCCACATCTGAGCTGTACATTTCAATGCATGTACTTGATCTTGAGAATAACACTGCGTTTCCTATCAAGACCAACGAATTCATCGATAAGTTCATGAAATGCGGCAGCACCCTACAGGATAGTATTACCAATATCATGGTGAACCTTGCATGCCCAGAAAGCGTTTCAACCATCAAGAATTTTACGATCCTTTCAACATTGTCGGAACGCATGAAGAATGCAAATGTTATTTCCGAAATTTTTCACGGAAAGATTCACGGCTGGAGTAAGGCGATGTTTGTACGCGTTGGTGATGACAAGCCACTACGTCGAGTCCTGTACGTTGTCGAAAACGTGAATGCGCAAATGACAAAGCTGGAACAAGAGAAAGAGCTCTTGGAGCAGAACCGCAAACAACAAAATATGATAAATGCGCTCATGAACGGATACGCCTCTGTAGTCGGAGTTGATTTTGTCACAGAAAAGGTGGAATTTTTCCGCACAAGCGATCGAGTCAAAAGTGCTCTTGGCTTCATGAAAGAACCGCCTCCGTTCAAGATCCTTGTTGAAAAACTTATCAATACGGCTGTACACGAAGAGGATCGAAAAAGTATCCGAGAAGTGGCTGATGAGTCCTATATTAAGGAATACTTGCCAGTCGGCAATAGTTTGTCAAAAATTTTCCACAACGAAGTCGGCCAATATGTTGAAATGAAAATTGTGCGAACCGGCGAAGAAACAACCGTGTTCGGTTTCACCGACAAAAATAACGAAATCACAGAAATAAACGATAAAATCTACAGAGATTCGTTGACTCAAGTGATGAACCGCAAGTATTTTGATGATAAACTATCATCGCGTAATAGTCAAGCCGTCGTAATGGCTGATATTGACTTTTTCAAAGATGTTAATGACAATTACGGCCACCAGTGTGGTGATGCAGCCCTTGCCGCCGTAGCATCGATATTGAGTTCATCTGTTCGTAATTTAGACCGCGTAGTACGTTATGGTGGCGACGAATTTTTAATCTCGTTCAAGGGTATTACTCATGAAGTGCTGAGAAACAGACTTGAACAGATGCGCGCTCGGGCAGAAAAAATTAAACTGCAAGATTACCCAGATGTAAAGTTGACGATGAGCTTTGGCGGAACATTCGGAGACGGAATTGTTTCAGACATGCTCTCCTTTGCCGACAAGGCGCTTTACGTATCAAAGAAAAAACGGAACTGTGTGACCTTAGTTCCGTTTGAAGAAAAAATTTAAGTTGTATTTACTCGTGGAATTCGTCTTCGCCATCCACAATCGGCGCGGGTTCGCATTCTCCAATCATCTTAATCGCTTCGCAAATGCGGTCCACTTCAGCATCGCTCGTGATGAACGGCGGCATCGTATAGACGTAATTGCAGAACGGACGTAGCCACACGCCAGTTTCGCGAATCACGCGCAAGATATCGTCTGCACTTGGCTTTGCCTTAAGTTCCAAAACGCCAATTGCACCGAGCACACGCACGTCCGCCGCATTTTCGAGCGAACGTAGCGGTTCCAAATTCGCTTTCAAGCGCTTTTCAATACGCGCCACGCTTGATGCATAATCGCGACTTTCAAACAGCGAAAGCGAAGCAATCCCAGCCGCGCACGCTAGCGGGTTTGCCATGTACGTCGGGCCATGCATAAATGCAGGAATCTTGCTATTTGTAATCGTGTCGGCAACTTTCTCGGATGCGACACAAGCCGCCATCGTAATGCTACCGCCCGTAAGCGCCTTGCCGATGCACATAATGTCCGGCTTTATAAAGTCGGCGCAATCCTGTGTTGCGGTATGCATCATCGCAAATCGCGGGCCCGTGCGATAAAATCCAGACGCAATTTCATCCAAAATAAGCAAGATGCCATAGCGGTCGCAAAGCTCGCGGAGGCGCTTGAGGTAGCCAGCATTGTAAAGCCACATGCCATTTCCGCCTTGGAAAACAGGCTCGCAAATGACAGCCGCAATTTCATTTTTATGCTCTTCGACAACGCATTCCATCGATGCAAAATCGCTATCGTCCCAAGCGCTATCAAAACGGCAATTCGGGCGTTCCGCAAAGTAATGATGCGGCATGATTCCGCGGAAAAGCACATGCATGCCGTCAGGATCGCTCAAAGCCATTGCACCTGCAGTATCGCCGTGGTAGCCGCCCTTCAAGGCGACCAACTTACAGCGCTCCGGGCGACCCAGCGAATGCTGGTACTGCACCGCCATCTTGGCGGCGCATTCCACGGCGATGCTTCCCGAATCAGCAAAGAAAATCTTGTTCAAGCCTTCGGGCAAAAAGTTCACCAACTTTTCGCCAAGTTCAATTGCAGGCTCGTGCGTAAAACCGCCGAACATCACGTGGCACATCTTTTCGCTTTGCTTGCGAATCGCTTCAACAATTTCAGGAGCGTTATGCCCGTGAGCCATGCACCACCAGCTCGATACGGCATCAATCAGTTTCAATCCGTCGGCGGTTTCAATCGTCGTTCCGTGAGCCGACTTTGCAAGGAATCTTGCGGGAGTATTTTTCAGCGCAGCATACGGGTGCCACAAATGCTCGCTGTCGAAATTCAATAGCGTATTCATTTGCGGCGCAATATAGAAAATTGCGCGGTATTTTTCTATCAAAAAGGAGATGCCCCATCAAGTGGGGCATGACAGAATCCAAGTCGGGCATGACAAGTCGTAGGTATGACAGGTCGTGCACATTTTTCAATGGCATTCCCCGGCAGCATCTCGAATCAGCGCGGCATCTCGTAATTAAACGTGCCGCGCGACTTTTCGAAACAACGCGGAGTCTCGCGAAGTTTCTATCGTATGAAGTTCGTATAGACTTTCTGCTTGGCGTCAGGCTGCGTCACGCCCGCCTGCTTGCCCGCATCAATGCTCTTGAGGAGCCATGCCATATTGCGGCCCAGTTCTTTCATAATCTGCACGCCTTCTTCGTCCTTCAGCACATCTTCTGGATTAGAACCATGGACCATGTTCCAATAGCGCGAAGTCACGAGCGGCTGTTGCGCATAGGTCGGGTACTTATTGAGCACATCGAGAGTTGCGGTCGTCCCTGCACGGCGTGCGGAAACCACGTTTGCTGCCGGCTTGAACAACAGATTTGCTTCTGCGATACCGTAAAGGCGATCGAGGAACATCAGCATTTCGCCACTCGGAGAGGCGTAATAAACCGGAGAACCGTAAACAACGCCGTCCGCCGTTTCCAAGAGTTCCTTGGCTTCGTGGACAACTTCGTTCACCTCGCCCTTGAGCACTCGCCCACCGACAAACACGATTTTCGTCTCGATTCCAGCGGCCTTGAGCTGGTTTGCGACGATGTTCAGAGCTGTATAAGTGCAGCCATTTTCACGACGGCTGCCATTAAACAAGATGACCTTCATTTTAGAACCTCCATGTTACCTACTAAAATAGTATAAAAAATCAAAATATTTTTGACAAATGTTAAATTTTGTCTATATTTACAATATACCAATAAATCCTTGGAGAGAAGATGAGCCCCCATAAAATCAGCCAAAAGGGGATGTTTGCTGCTATTGCAACATTTGCCCTATTCGCGTCAACAGCAAATTCCGCCGACGTCCGCTACAAAGACCGCCTTTTCGAGGTCGAAAAGAAAAAGGACGTAACTTTTGCATCTGACGTTCCGTACTTAAGTTCGCCACACATGTTGACGCAGGTGATCCAGTCTATGGCAGGCGAAACGCTCTATTTTTACAGTAGCGAAAACGAAGTCGAAAGCAAGCCCCTGTTAATGGACATTTATACGCCAACCGGCGATACCGAGAAAAAACGAGCCGCCGTTATCGTCAGTCATGGTGGCGCCATGATTGCAGGCGCTAAAGACGATACAGACCAGCAGACGGTCAACTACTGCGATTCCCTTGCCGCTCGTGGCTATGTCACAGCATCCATCCAATATCGTCGAGGAGTCACAGTTTCTGGCAGCGGTATGAGCTACAGCATTGACAGCGTCGATTTCGCTCGTACGGTCTACCGCGGTGTTCAAGACGTCAGTGCCGCAGTCCGCTACATGCGCAAAAACGCAGACAAACTCGGAGTAGACCCCAATCGCATTTACCTTATTGGCAACAGTTCTGGAGCAATACTCTCGCTCGAAAACATCTATGCCAAAAAAGAATCTGACTTCCCGAGTTACATGAACAAAGCAGACGCTCCAAAACTTAGCGCTATTGATATTTACGGCGAGCAGGGCGTTGATTCTCATGCAAACGGCGCAGTCGCCTTATGGGGAGCAATCCACAACAAAGACATCATTGGAGACAACAAGACCCCAGTTCTCCTCGTCCACGGAACTGATGACGAAACCGTACTATTCAAAACAGGCAGACCCTTAGGCGGTGGATATTCTATGGCAGGCTCGACCTTGGCCATCCACACCCCAACTCTTTACGGAAGTTTTGTCATTGATTCGATTTTGACCGCCAAGAAAACCGAACACGAAACTTATTTTGTCGACGGTGCCGAGCACGAATTCTACGACGATTACGAATACGAAAAGCCTGTTCAAGACAAAGTCTTCAACTTTTTATACAAACTCGCTTCGGCTGAAAATTCAGGTTCTACAGACATCAAGCACCGCGTATTTGCTCAAGCCCCAAATTCCGCCATCCAGATGGGGAAAGGCAACATGTATTTTAACATTGCACGCGGAAACAACCTAAAATACGCAATCATGGATATCCGAGGCCGTTCAGTCATGACAGGCAAAGCATCCGCAGGCCAATCCGTTGACTTGACTGCTTTGAACAACGGCGTTTATGTGTTGCGCGTACAAGGCGAAAAAGCAATCCGTTTTAGCATAACTCGCTAATTGAATCACCCCAAATATCGGCTGGCATTGCATCAACAATACAGCCGATACAGTTGATTTTCTAAATACATTCTATTTTATTGGTTATTCAGGCTCGCTAACTTATCTTTATGTTCGGTTAAATGGGATTCTGTTTTGTACAGAAACTTCATGGAGATAAAATATGAACATCAAGAAAACTGCAGTCAAGAGCGCTCTCGCCGTAGCAGCCGCCGCAGCAGCCCTCACCACCAATGTTAGCGCAAAGGATTTTAGCGGTGCCGAACTCTATACTTTAGAAGAAGTTCAGTACGGCAAGTTCGAAGCACGTATGAAGATGGCAGCCGCATCGGGAACAGTCAGTTCCATGTTCCTCTACCAGAATGGCTCCGAAATCGCTGATGGAAGGCCCTGGGTAGAAGTGGATATCGAAGTTCTCGGCAAGAACCCGAACAGTTTTCAGTCCAACATCATTACCGGTAAGGCAGGCTCTCAGATAACAAGCGAAAAGCACCATGCTGTTAGCCCCGCCGCCGATCAGGCATTCCACACCTACGGTCTCGAATGGACTCCGAATTACGTCCGCTGGACTGTAGACGGCAAGGAAGTTCGCAAGACGGAAGGTGGCCAGGTTTCCAACTTGACAGGTACACAGGGACTCCGTTTTAACCTTTGGTCGTCTGAGAGTGCGGCTTGGGTTGGCCAGTTTGATGAATCGAAGCTTCCGCTTTTCCAGTTCATCAACTGGGTCAAAGTTTATAAGTACACGCCGGGCCAGGGCGAAGGCGGTAGCGACTTTACGCTCGATTGGACCGACAATTTCGATACGTTCGATGGCTCCCGCTGGGGCAAAGGTGACTGGACTTTCGACGGCAACCGCGTGGACCTCACCGACAAGAATATTTACTCCAGAGACGGCATGTTGATTCTCGCCCTCACCCGCAAAGGTCAGGAAAACTTCAACGGCCAAGTTCCGAAAGACACCGAATCCGCTCCGGTCTCTTCCAGCAGCACTCCGGCATCTTCGAGCAGCGCCCCCGCTCCGTCTAGCAGCAGTATCGCTTCGAGCTCTTCGAGCGCACCGGCTTCTTCGAGTAGCGAAATTATTCCGCCGAGTTCTTCTAGCGTAACGAACTCCATCCACGGAATCCGCACGACTCCGACAGTTACAAGGGAACATCGTGGACTTGTGAACGCCAAGGGTGCAAAGGTAAATCCGAACGGTCACAAGCGTTATCGTGTGAACTTCGAATACTAATCGTGGCAGTTTCTCTTTATAATTCTCCTTATCGTAAAAGCCATGTGGTTTATGCCACATGGTTTTTTGTTATGTCCACTAAAATTAGGGGAATTTCTCCATTTTTTTTGAATTTTGACACTAAAATGTCAAATTAGTTTTTGTATTTTTGATTTCGAAATTTTTAAAAATTAAAATAGGATAGTTATATGGCTTATTTGAATAAGGTTATGCTCATCGGTAATATCGGTAAGGATCCGGAAGTACGCGTTAATCCCAACGGCGGTCGCAAGCGCGTTTCTTTCTCCCTCGCCACTTCTCGTCGCTATCGTGACAACAACGGCGAACAGAAGGAACAGACCGACTGGCACAACATCATTGGCTGGGGCAAAATCGCAGATATCGTTGAACAGCTTGGCATTCGCAAGGGCATGAGCCTCTATGTTGAAGGTTCCCTCACCAACCGCAGCTGGACAGACCAGACAAGCGGCCAGAAGCGCTACGTCACCGAAATCAACATGGACACGTTCCAGCTCCTCACTCCGCGTGGCCAGGGTGGCGCACCGGCAGCAGGTGGTTTCAGCCAGGCTAACAGCTACCAGTCCAACAGCTTTAACGGCATGCAGCAGAATAGCGCTCCGGCCTATGATGCAGGCATGGCAGAAGAAGACGTCGATCTTCCGTTCTAATTCAAGACTTTGTGAATGAATCAAGGAATTGCAGAAATAGCGCTCATCTACGCATTGCCGTTAGCAATCTCGTTTGTCACGTTGTTTGCTACGGCAACAAGTCCTGGGCGTAACACGAAGGTCGTAGGAGCGATTCTTTCGACTCTTACGATTGTTATAGACTGCTTGTTCTATTTCGTAAAAAACACCATCATCATCCAGAATGTTGAAGGTGGTATTTTGCTGTCGTTCTTTTTGCTATTTCTGTTCAGCATTTTTTGCATTGTACAAAGCGAAGAATGGTCCACACGAGCTTCATTCCTATTGTTCTCTATGTGCATGCTCGTTGGCTGCATCGGTACGGCATGTTTCGAACGCCCGACCCTGGTACTCACGTCCTCCTATTCTCCAACTGATTTTGTGTCGCACAACAAAAAGTACGAAGACTACATTTCGTCTTTTGACAACGCAAACAGAGAAAGCAATGTTCAGGAACTTCCAAACACGGCCGCTCAAGACAACAGCAAGCCTGCAAACGTAGATATCGATGAAGATGTCGAACTCGCTCCTGAAGTCATGGACCGCCTTGACACGTATGCCAGCAAAACCGAAACGGTCATCGACAAGATGTTCGACATTATGCGAGCTGTCGATTCCTTTGAGCCGTTGGAACAAAACGCAGGCGAAATGGAGCGCGAAAAAAGAAGCCAGCAGGCTCTCGCGATCAACAACAAGGCAACATCGCTGAACCGTAAGACCATCGGGATATTCCACCCCATGGAAGCAAGAGAAGCCCATTCGGAACTAGTTCAGGCCGCTGAAACAATCCGCAGTGCCTCTCACGCGTTGTATTCATACTGCCTTCTGGAAGACCCAGAGGAAGCCATGAAAAAATACACGCAGGCTCGTGAATTAATCGTGATTGCCAAAAGGCATATCGACAAATTCAACAAGAACATTCAAAATTTAACGAACAATCAACCTCAACAATAAGAAAAACAAAGGTTAAATCTATGATTCGTAACGTAGCGATCATGGGCGCCACTGGCGCAGTAGGTCAGGAACTCCTCAAGATTCTTGAACAACGTAACTTCCCGCTTCAGAACTTGAAGCTCCTCGCCTCCGAACGCAGTGTCGGCCGTGAATATGAATTCAAGGGCGAAAAGCTCAAGGTTGAACTGACTTGCAAGGACGCATTCAAGAATGTTGACCTCGTGCTCTCTTCTGCAGGCGCAAGCGTTTCCAAGGAATTTGCTCCGATTGCTGTTGACGCAGGTGCCGTCGTCGTCGACAACACGAGCTTCTTCCGCATGGACCCGAACGTTCCGCTCGTTGTCCCGGAAGTGAACCCGGAAGACATCAAGCTCCACAAGGGCATCATCGCTAACCCGAACTGCACGACCATCATGATGGTTGTCGCTCTCAAGCCGATCAACGACTTGAGCAAGATCAAGACCATTCACGTTTCCTCTTACCAGAGCGCAAGCGGTGCAGGTGCAACTGGTATGGCTGAACTCAAGCAGCAGTACCAGGAAATCGTTGAAGGCAAGCCGGTCACCGTGAAGAAGTTCGCACACCAGCTCGCATACAACCTCATTCCGCACATCGACGTGTTCACCGACAACGGCTACACGAAGGAAGAAATGAAGATGTTCAACGAAACGCAGAAGATCATGCACAGCGACGTTCGCTGCGCAGCAACCTGCGTCCGCGTTTCTGCACTCCGCTGCCACTCCGAAGCCATCAGCTTCGAAACGGAACGCGCACTTTCTGTTGAAGAAGTCCGCAACGCCATCAAGAACGGCGAAGGCCTCCAGCTCTGTGACGATCCGGCAAACAACGTCTACCCGATGCCGCTCAACCTCATGGGCACTGACGACGTCTACGTCGGCCGTATCCGCAAGGACCTCGCTTGCGACAATGGCATGAACATCTGGATTGTTGGCGATCAGATCCGCAAGGGCGCTGCTCTCAACGCCGTCCAGATTGCAGAACGCCTGTAATCGCGTTGCGCTCCGGCCAAAAGCCGCGAAACGCATTTAAAAAAGAGTCTAGCCTTTGCTAGACTCTTTTTTTATCGTCATCCCGGCCGAATTAAACCGTCATCCTGAGCAAAGCGAAGGATCCAGTTATTTCTCAAACAAAAAGCAAATTTTACCCATTTAAAAAAAATATTGCTGTAGCCCAGTATTTGCAAGGGTTTCAAGCTATTTTGGGTATCCAAATGACACATTAGCCAAACAAACAAATAACGCCTCCCAAATGGGAGGCGTTTCCTGTATTCATTTTGTGGAGATTCCCTCCCGGAACGGAGTCCGGGATGACAGGCGGGAATGACAATCCTAGCAATTAGAAGCGGACCATTGCGCTGAAGTCGATGAACGTGCCATCGGCCTGGAAGAAGTTGCCAATGCCCGTGAAGAGCCTTTGACCAAGGCCCATTTCAACAGCGAGGAAGTCCTTGTACTGGTAACGGAAACCGACAGAAGCATTGACTGCATCCATCTTATCCATCATGCGACTTACATCAGCATCGCTATCCTTCCAATACTGGAAAGCAACCCAGTCATAACCAACTTCACCATAGAACATGAAGTTCTTGTTTTCACCAACGAAAACTTCACCCATCATGCTCGGCTGGAGAACAGCGGTAAAAGCATACTGTTCAACCGGATCATCATAGTTTCTGTAAGAGAAGATTGCAGCGCCACCAATAAGGATACGGGCATTTTCGTTTTCAAGAACAGAGAGACCACCGCGGATGTACGGAGAAACGTCCCAGAAAGAAGCTGGGTCGTTAGCCTTCTGGACATCGCCGTCAATTTCAGTTTCATTGTTGAAGCTGACGAATCTTGCACCGAGAGTCCAGGTGAAGTTCTTTGCCGTCGGAGCGTTGGTCAAGCTAAGGCCAACGGTAAGGCTATCAAAGCGGTCCTTGGTTTCAACGCCATTGTCCGGGTCATTGTGGGTCTGCGTCTTCGTGGTAACCCAGTCCACATTTGCAGCGACGTTCATGCCCAAGAAGCCCTTGGCAATTGCAGCAGCCCAGTCATCGCCACCGTAGGTCTTGCTCACAACGCCAGCATCATTGCTGACTCTGTCGCGGCCAAGACCGGCTCTGATGTAGAAGCCGAAGCCCGGAACAGCGTAACCGAGAGTGAGACGGCCAAGCTGTTCGTCATTTGCATGAGGAGCCTTAGAAATATCAAAGGCCGTGAAGAAAGAACCGAGAGAGACAATGCCAAGCTTGTTAACCGGTTCAATGTAGAAGAACTTGCGGTTTGCAAACAAGTTCGGGAAGTCGAGCAAGAGGTCCGTGTTGTTAGCGGCAGCCATGTTGCTGTTTCTGTTATAGGACTTGCCATGCAAGATAGCATTGAACTGAGTTCTTCTAGATTCCTTCGGAATATCCGGCTTCACAAACGGAACCGGAGACGTGAGGCTTTCAGAAGCAGCAGCCTGTTCTTCCTGCTGCTGGAGCTGCTGTTCGCTATAGGACGGAGCCGTTGTAGCAGATTCAGAAGCTTCCTGTGCAAATGCGACACCGAAGCTAACGAGGCCAATGCCAAACATCGTTTTTAAATTCATAGTTTTTCCTTGTAATAAGATTTTTTGAATTGTGTGATAAAAATATAATTAATTCTTGTTATCAGTCTTTAGCCAATGATGCTAGAAGAAAGATTTTTACCACTATCCTAAATTCTCAGGATTCAAGCACTTAAGTTCATCGACTACAAAGAGACCGTCCTTGCGGATAAGCTTGTCATCAAACCAAATTTCGCCACCACCGTATTCCGGACGCATGATCAAAACCAAGTCCCAATGGATGGCAGACTTGTTCCCGTTCGGGGCATCTTCGTAGCACATGCCCGGCGTAAAGTGGATGGAACCCGCAATTTTTTCGTCAAACAGAATATCGCACATCGGAGAAAGCACAAACGGATTGAAGCCAATAGCAAACTCGCCTACGTAGCGAGCGCCTTCGTCCGTATCAAAGATGGCATTCAGGCTCTTATTGTCACCCGTTTCGCAAGTCGCTTCAACAATTTTGCCTTGCTTGAAGACGAGGCGGATGTTGCTGAACTGCTTGCCTTCGTAAAGCGTCGGCGTGTTGTAATGGATGACGCCTTCGATACTCCCCTGCACTGGCGCAGTATAGACTTCGCCATCAGGAATGTTCATGTTGCCGCAGCACGGCACCGCCGGAATGTCCTTGATGCTGAACGTGATGTCCGTATCCTGAGCCACGAGACGCACCTTGTCCGTCTTGTTCATGAGGTCGACCAAAGCCTGGGCAGCGCGCTGCATCTTCGGATAATCGGCAAGGCAAGCCTTGAAGTAGAAGTCTTCGAACGCTTCCGTGCTCATCTTTGCGCCCTGGGCCATGGACGGGTTCGGCCAGCGGAGCACGCACCAGCGAGTGTTGTTCACACGGTAGTTAAGCACGTCCTGCGTGATGGTCCTGTAGGCAAGCATCTTCTTGTCATCGATATCGCAGTTTTCCATCGCATTGTTCATCGCGCGGATAGAGAGGTAAGCCTGCATCTGCTTCATCTCGTTCATCGCAAGGTCCGCAGAGAGCTTCATCTGTTCTTCGGAGGCGCTACGGATAACTTCACGACGCACACGGCTATTGTAATTGTGGACAAATGCGTTACCACCAACTTTGGCAACAGCCTTGATGAGCTCTGTCGAGAGCTCGTCCGGCGTATCGGTCGTTTCGATTAAAATATTTTCGCCCGCCTTGAGAGCTATGGCGTTGTTGATCAAATTTTCTGCAAGTTGCGTAATGCGAGGATCTTTCATTCTTTACCCCATAAATTAAAATCACCGAAAGTCGGCGACAAGAATCGCCGACTTAAATTTAAAAATCTATTTGTCTTTATTCTACTCCAATTGCCATTCCATTACTCCGTAAAGGTAAACGGAATCGTCACTGTCGTATTTCCAGATTTGATCTTGCTGAATTTCCATCCACTCACAGACTTCTTGACTTCGCTATCGAATTCTGCATATCCCGTCGTAGAACCCACCACAGCGATGCTGATGATTTCGCCTCCCGGCGCAATAGTGAACTTCAATGTAACCTTGCCCTGGAATCCAGGTTTCTTCTTCAAGTATTTGTTGTAAACGTGGCGAAGCCCCGGTGTACGCTGCTTAACGACCTTCATGATTTCAGAAGCCGAACGGGATGCACTCGGAGATCCCATATCGATTTCATTCATCTTCGGTTCCTTCATAGTACCCATAGCCTGTGTCGAGATGGCCCCTGCAGAACCACCTAGCAAGCCGTCAAGCATGTCGCCAATTCCACCAGAACCTCCCGCAATGCTTCCAGGATTGAATTTGTCGCCTCTTTTGCCACGACGCTCACCAATTTTTGTCTTTCCAGATTTCATCACGCCATTGACATGAGTGAGAACATCATGGATATCTTTAGCAAACTTCGTACCCATCAAATCGTAAGGTGACAAGCCTGCTTTACTTGTTCGTATGGCAAGTTCCTTAAGGACACCGCGGTTGACAGGAGCCCTCGGGTTACCTTCACCTTTAGGCTTTGCTGCACCTCCTTTATGTTTACGATTGATTTTTTCATCATTTTTCTTTACATCTTTTTTGACTTTCGGTTCCTCCTTTAAAGGTTCGTCAATTTTCATTGTTGTTGTGATTGTTGGACTTTCAGGTGCTGGTTCAAACATGACCTCACCAATCAACGCTTCATACGTAGACGCCCAGAAGCCAAGCATCAACGCGACAATAAGCGATGCACCAGAAATGCGCACCATCTTCTTGTCGGAATCTGGCATCAAGGATGCGATGAAAGCATCTTGTTTTTGCTTTGTTGTTTTCATGATTTTATCCTCCCTTTTCAGGAAATTGGATGTTTTTGTTTTTTTGGTATCAGCAAACCAACTACCCCGTGAGCGGAGTATCAATTTGCCGAATGGCAACACTTCGGAATAAGGCTACCCGAACAAGCCTTTATTGCGAAGTTTCACGCGATTACATACAATGTCAGAAAAACTTTATTACAAAGTAAGGTATTTACTTAAACAACCCACATCCTTACCACACCCATAAAGTACCAATAAAAAAATCGCAAAAACCACTCCAAAACAGTAAAGAAAATTTCATACGAAAGATTGTAAACTCAGATAAAATAAGGCTTTGCGCGTAGTTATTGGGTTCGCACTTGATTTTGGAATTTTCATCCGTCCTAGATTTTTACAAAACTTAGCCCAGTGTAATTTATTCCAATTTGGAATTAAATTTGCAAAACACCCCCTATATTTGCGCTTTTTTACTGATCTCAAGCCCATTTTTAAAAGAGTTACCTATATTTCCAATATCATGAAACTTTTAGCTACTCCTCCTGACTTAAATAAGATTGCTCGCCCGAACTGGATTGAAATCAACCTAGACGCTCTCTGCAACAACATTCAATTTATCAGAAGCCAAATTCCGGCTTCCACAAAGATTTTGCTTCCCGTCAAGGCCGACTCTTACGGCCACGGAAGCCTCGCCTGCTCTTTTGCTGCCAAGTTCGGTGGCGCCGACTACCTCGGTGTCGCCCACATCAGCGAAGGCATGCTGCTTCGCCAGTACGGCATGGACTTGCCGATTCTCGTGCTTGGTCCTTGCACACCTTCTGACTTTGCGTACTTTGTTGAATACCAGCTCACGGCAGCCATTACCGACATCCGCACTGCAATGGCCTTTGACCAGTTCCTTGGTGAAACTGGTACAGAATGCAAGGCTCATCTCGCTATTGACACTGGCATGAACCGCTATGGCTTTGATGCCGAAGACTTTAACAACATCCGCGCAGCGCTTTCTCTCAAGCACCTCAAGTTCGAAGGCATGTTCACGCACCTTGCTACGGCCGACATGCCGGGGAATCCCAAGACCGAAGTGCAAATTCAGCGGTTCTCTCGCCTTGTCGATGTTCTTGAAGCTGAAGGTCTTCGCCCGGAAATTTGCCATTGCTCCAGTTCTGCAGGCACGCTCACGCACCCCGAAAGCCACTTCGACATGGTGCGTCCGGGCCTTGCGCTCTATGGTTACAACTGCATGGGGGCAGCTCCTTCCCCATGGCCCATCAAGCCTGTCATGAAGATTAAATCTACCATCCGCCACGTGCACGACGTGAAGCCTGGCGAAACGGTGAGCTACGGTGGTTACTGGGCTGCTCAACAGCTTACACGCATTGCAACCATCGCAATCGGTTATGGTGATGGTTATCTCCGTGGCGAATACAACAAGGGATTCGTCTTTATCCGCGGACAGCTCTGCCCGATTCTCGGACGCGTTTGCATGGATGCGACGATGGTCGACGTAAGCCACATTCCTGATGTGCAAGTTGGTGAAACTGTTGATGTTGTCAATGGTGAACTCGACTTCCGCATCTCGATGGAAAGCGTTGCCGACGAGCATCACACGATTCCATACGAACTAACAAGCCGTGTGGCTCGCCGTTTGTACCGCAAGTACTATTGGAAAAACCGCCTTGTGCGTTGGGACTTCCTCAAGGAAGAATTCGGCGTGCAGGAATACAAGGAATATCCCTTGCGCTAGGAGAAATACCGCATGGTATGAAGTTTGATGACCCGAAATTCACAAAGATAAGCCACCGGAATGTCTGGGGCGAATGGACCTTTATCTTCGAAGGATCCAAACTTTGTGGCCTAAAATTTCGGGAAAATACAGACGAAGTAAAAGCAACTCCGAGCAATGTGCAGGCATGTGCGTACGCAAGTCCTGATTCGGAGTTACAAACAAGCAATCGTGTTCGTAGTGCCTACCGCAAGGCGGTGAACGAACTTAATTTGTATCTCGCAGGTAAAATCTGCGAGTTTTCTATACCCATAAAAATCTACGGGACAGACTTCCAGAAAAAAGTTCTTGAGGTCACACAACAAATTCCTTACGGCAAAACTTGGACTTACAAACAAGTTGCACAAGCCGTAAACCATCCACGAGCCGTTCGTGCCGTCGGGAATGTATTGCATAGGAATCCGATTCAAGTCGTCATCCCCTGCCATCGCGTAATTGACAGCCGCGGTCACCTGAGCGGTTATGCACTTGGCGTCGGATTAAAAAGAAGGCTACTCTGCATGGAGGGAGCAATTCCGAATGAACTAATGCTGGAATAACAAAACAGGCGGTCCTAAAGACCGCCTAAAATATCTTTTGTCTAATTTATGCGCACTGTAGTGCACCAAGCATGTCGTAGACTTGCGCTTCGACACTGAGGAGTTCCATGTCGTAATTCGGAGCCCATTCGAGAATAGGCACGTTGTTGGTCTGGGCATATTCGCGGAAAAGGCTTTTATCGCCAACGGAATGACCCAACAGCACCGGGCAAGTATTGTTATGAACGTTCAAGCCTTCGATGAGCTTGTCAGATTTAAACCCATAGGACAAATTGAAAACGAAGTCGGCGTTGGCACAAGCCTCGTCGATGACATCTTTGTCGGATTCTGCATCACAGGCAAAGATTTCCCCAATTTCAATATTACCGATAGCGTTGAACACACCATCCTTGATGTCCTTGAGCATGGACAGGAGCCCATGGCCAAGGATCGTATCGGATCCCCAGATTAAAACATTCATACACTCACCTTCTTATTGCTTTTTGTGTAATGATTGTCACACGGCACTCATTACTTTTTTATTACGCGCCGCATATATAGTAAAATTTACTCTAATTTGGAATAAAAAGTTAAAAAAATCATACAAAAATTTGATTTTTATCACATTTTGTAAATAAATAAAGCCCTGATTTTATACTTAACTAGCGAGGCTTAATATACAAATGTATACAAAGCTTATCGTTGTGAGAATAAAAGCGTCGGCCACAACCTTAAAAGGCGAGTGCCGCGACCATACTTGTATGGTCATGGTCGAGCCGTAAGGTTGGCGCTTGCGCCAGGATGGGTTTAAGTTTTTCCGAGCTGGGGCCCCGCCCGCATGACGTACTTTTTGGTTCTTGAAAAGAATAATTACTATATTTACGCCGGATTTTAACCAAAAACCCGCAAATGCGGGGCAAATTAAAAAGGAATAAACAATGTCCGAAAATCTCTCTGTACTGACCAAGGCCCGTCAGGCCTATCAGCCGAAGCTCCCGGTCTCCCTCAAGAACGGTGCCCTGAGCGTGAAGATTAACAAGGGTGCAGCTACGGAATCCGTTAGCGACCAGGCCAAGATCAAGGAACTCTTCCCGAACACTTACGGTCTTCCGGTTGTTCAGTTCGAAGCTGCCGAAGCCAAGGCTGGCAAGGCTCTCCGCATGGGCGTGGTTCTCTCTGGTGGCCAGGCTCCGGGTGGACATAACGTTATCGCCGGTATCTACGACGGCATCAAGTCCGTTTCCAAGGATTCCGTCCTTTTCGGTTTCCTCGGCGGTCCGAGCGGTCTCGAAAACGGCAAGTACATTGAAATTGACGACGCCAAGATGGACGCCTACCGCAACGCCGGTGGCTTCGACATGATCCAGTCTGGCCGTACCAAGCTCGAAACTGAAGAACAGTTCAACAAGTGCATCGCTGTTGCTAACAAGCTCGACCTCGACGCTATCGTTATCATCGGTGGTGATGACTCCAACACGAACGCTGCTGTTCTCGGTGAATACTTCCAGTCCAAGGGCGTCAAGACCTGCGTTTGCGGTTGCCCGAAGACCATCGACGGTGACTTGAAGAACGAATTCATCGAAACCTCCTTCGGTTTCGACACCGCTGTGAAGACCTACTCTGAACTCATCGGCAACATCATGCGCGATGCTAACTCCGCTCAGAAGTACTGGCACTTCATCAAGCTCATGGGCCGCTCTGCTTCCCATATCGCTCTCGAAGCCGCTCTCCAGACCCACCCGAACATCTGCCTTATCTCTGAAGAAGTCAAGGCTAAGCAGATGAAGCTCAAGGACGTGATCAAGCAGGTTGCTGACGTTGTTTACGCTCGTGCAGCTCAGGGCAAGAACTTCGGTGTCGCCCTCATTCCGGAAGGCCTCCTCGAATTCATCCCGGACGTTGGTGTCCTTATCTCTGAACTTTCTGAAGCCCTCGCCCACCACGAAGCCGAAGTCGAAGGTCTCGACACGGCTGCTAAGGTCGAAAAGCTCTGCGCATGGGTCAGCGCTGAATCCGCTGAAGTCCTCAAGAGCCTCCCGGCTGGCATCCAGGCCCAGCTCATGCTCGAACGCGACAGCCATGGCAACGTTCAGGTTTCCCTCATCGAAACTGAAAAGCTCATCATCGAAATGGTCAAGAAGGAACTCAAGAACCGTGGTGACTTCAAGGGCAAGTTCTCTGCTCTCAACCACTTCTTCGGTTACGAAGGCCGTTGCGCAGCTCCGTCTAACTTCGACGCTGACTACTGCTACAGCCTCGGCTTTGCAGCCTCTGTTCTCGCCCTCAATGGCATGAACGGCTACATGAGCTCTGTCCGCAACGTCACCAAGGGTATCGAA
The DNA here is from genome assembly GCF_002210405.1 of Fibrobacter sp. UWB3. Classification (NCBI taxonomy): domain Bacteria; kingdom Pseudomonadati; phylum Fibrobacterota; class Fibrobacteria; order Fibrobacterales; family Fibrobacteraceae; genus Fibrobacter; species Fibrobacter sp. UWB3. The sequence goes on along the minus strand of NZ_MWQJ01000002.1, from coordinate 270,277 downwards.
AACTGGGTCGCTGGCGGCCTTCCGATCACCATGATGATGAACATCGAACGCCGTCACGGCGCCGACAAGCCGGTTATCCGTAAGGCTCTCGTTGAACTCGAAGGCCCGATGAGCGCTCCGTTCAAGTACTTCGCCGCTCGCCGCGACGAATGGGCTAAGACTGAATCCTACACCTATCCGGGTCCGATCCAGTACTGGGGTCCGAGCGAAGTTTGCGACATCACGAACTTCACGATCAAGCTCGAACGTGGTGCAATGTAATCTTTGATTGCATAAAGCAAAAAAGAGATGCTCAACAGAGCTTCTCTTTTTTTGTTTCAAGAAGGAGATGCCCGCTCGGTGGCGGGCATGACAAGTGTGAAAGACGGGCATGACAAACTTGCAAAAAAAGGCGGGCAATGCCCGCCTCATTTTCTATCCCTTATTCGCTTCGCTTGTGCTTAGCAAGTAAGCGTCGATGAACGGCTTGATTTTTCCGTCGAGAACGCCTGCTGTGTCAGACGTTTCAACGCCTGTGCGGAGGTCCTTCACAAGCTGGTACGGCTGCAGCACATAGCTTCGGATTTGGCTACCCCATTCGACCTTCTTCTTCTCGGCCATGCGGGCATCACGCTTCGCTTCTTCTTCCAAGCGGTAATGTTCTGCAACCATGGTCTTAAGCATCTTGTAGCAGGTTTCGCGGTTCTGGATCTGCGAACGTTCCGTCTGGCAGCTAGCCATGATGCCTGTCGGCAAGTGGGTCATACGCACTGCGGAATCCGTCTTGTTGATGTACTGACCTCCAGCACCACTACTGCGGTACGTGTCCACGCGCACTTCAGACATATCGAGATCAAACTCCACGTCTTCGTGTTCGGGGTACAGATAAACGGCCGTAAAGCTCGTATGGCGGCGGGCGTTGGCATCGAACGGGCTGATGCGCACCAGGCGATGAACGCCGATTTCCGAACGGAGCAAGCCGTAAGCATTTTCGCAAGTGACTTCAATCGTAGCGCTCTTGAGACCCGCGTCTTCTGCTTCCTGGAAATCCACGACCTTGAAGTCCATCTTTTCGCGTTCAAAGAAATGCGTGTACATGCGGAAAAGCATAAGCGCCCAGTCCTGGGACTCCGTGCCACCTGCACCCGGATGGATAGACATGAGGCATGCGCAAGCATCATCCGGACCGTTCAGCATCTTCTTAAATTCCATCGCTTCGACTCTAGACTTGAGGTCAGCAATGTCAGATTCGAGCGTTGCCGTAAGGTCCGCGGATTCTTCGTCCTTGCTCATTTCATAAAGCTCGGCAAGATCGTCGCACGTCTGGGAAACTTCTTTCCAGGAATCAATGAGTCCCTTGAGGTTCCCAATCTTTTTCATCATCGCCTGCGCCTTTTCCTGATCGTTCCACAGGTTCGGGTCGCCGGAATCCTTTTCAAGGACATAGAGTTCTTCGGTCTTTGCCTCTAAGTCAAAGATACCCCCAGAGTTTATCGATGCGGCTGCGCAACTCGATAAGCCCGGTATGTGTAGTGTTGAATGCCATATCAAACCTCTAATATCAGCTAGTTAAAAAAAAGAAGTGCCATCCTGAGTGCAGAACCGTAGATTCAAAATCGAAGGATCCAAAAGATCTCTGGATTCTTCGACTTCGCTACGCTTCGCTCAGAATGACACGTACAAACAGTTCGTGCTATTACTTAGCAGAGCCGATTGCCTGAGGCGGTTCGTACTTCTTGTCGAGGTACTGGACCTTGTAGGTCTTGCCAAGTTCGTCGAGGTAAGCCTTGAGCTTTGCCTGGCGTTCCTGTTCGCGCTGTACACGCAAAATGTAGTCGATCTGGTGCTTGTAGCTTTCAAACTTGCCGTCGTTCTTTTCGGTAAGCATGAAGATAGACACACCATCATTTTCGGTAATGACTTCAGAGATTTCACCGACCTTGATCTTGCCAACAGCCTTGGCAAAAGCGGCACTCTTGGACTTGGCGACAAACTTGTTCATGATACCGCCAGTCTTCTTGGCTTCCTTATCGTCGCTGTACATAGCGGCGAGCTGAGCAAACGTTGCCTTCTTGGAACGAACCTGGGCAGCAAGACCCTTCAACATGTCCTTGGCATCGCTGATTTCCTGAGCGCTCTTACCCTTGGTAGAGATGAAAATACGAGCACCGCTAATGGTATCGTTGATAGCAACCTTGGACTGGTTGAGCTGCCAGAAAGCCTTGAGATCTTCTTCGGTCGGATCCTTCGGATACGGAACCTTCTTTTCGAGAATCTGTTCGCTCTTGAGCTGGTCTTCAATCTTGGACTTGAACTGAGCCATCGTCGTGTTAGACTTCTTGAGTTCCTTCTGGAAAGCATCTTCGCTCGGGAACTGCTTCTTGAAGAGAGCAGTCAAGCTATCAACCTTACCAGCGGACACCTTGATACCCATTTTCTTGGCTTCGAGCTTGATGAGTTCCTGACCCACGAGATTGTCGACAACCGCATAGCGAAGTTGAGTCATCATTTCGTCGGTCAACTTCTGACCCGGAGCCTGCTGCTGACCGAGCATGGTTGCAAGGCTATCAATCTTACCACCAGAAATACCAGTTTTTTCGACGCGAATAACATCGAGGCTTTTCGAATTCATCAACTGAGCAGAGGCAATGCCTGCAGTAAGGAGCACGGCAGCAGCACCACGAGAAATGAGTTTAAGAGACATTATTTATCCTTTTATAAAAAAATCAAGGGTTTTAAAATTCAAGGGTTAATATAGAAAACTTACAACGCGCGAGCGTATCATCAGTGTGATTTTACGCAAACAAAACAATGTTCTTACAAAAAATTGCAGATAGGGCATGTTTTTTCTAAATTGTTTTACATGAACAAGATTAAAGTATATACGTTGCAAGGTAAATGGACTGGGGACTTTGATTCCAACAACAAGTGGTACAAGGACGAAGCTCTCAAGCTCAAGGGCAAAGACATCGATTTGCTCGTCCTCCCCGAGCTTTTCCACACTCCGTACTTCCCGTTCGAAGAAAACGCAGACTTTTTCGATTTGGCGATTGAAAAGGACCACCCGATTGTCGCCGAATGGCAAGAAATTGCAAAGGAACTGAACGCCGTTGTCGTGTTCCCGTTCTTTGAAAAGCGAGCCCGTGGCATTTACCACAACTCGGCATTCGTATTTGAACGCGACGGAAGCATCGCAGGGCTTTATCGCAAGAGTCACATTCCCGACGATCCCGCCTTCTACGAAAAGTATTACTTTATTCCGGGTGACACCGGTTTTGAGCCAATCAAGACTAGCGCAGGAACTCTTGGTGTGCTTATTTGCTGGGACCAGTGGTTCCCCGAAGCCGCCCGCATCATGAGCCTCAAGGGCGCCGACATACTCATCTATCCGACCGCTATTGGCTGGATGGATTCTGAGCCCAAGGAAATTTATCCGAGACAGCAAGATAGCTGGATGACGGTCATGCGCGGACATGCGATTGCAAACCGCACATTCGTGATTGCCGCTAACCGCTCGGGCGTCGAAGGTCACCTCACGTTCTGGGGCACAAGCTTTGTCGCTGCACCGGACGGATACATCTTGCAAAAGTGCGATCCGGAATTCTTGGGTGCAAGCTATGTCGAGCTCGACCTTGCCGAAACCGAAGAAAATCGCCGTTGGTGGCCGCATTTCCGCGACAGACGCGTGGACTTGTACAAGGACATCCTCAAGATTTGGGCTGATTAGCATCACCGTCATCCTGAGCAAAGCGAGGACTACTCAGAAGGCGAGTGTTGCGCCCATGCTTGCATGGGCATAACCGAGCCAAAGAGTTGGGGCTTGCCCCATCCAGTAAAGTCTTGATAAAGCGAAACAAGATATGACTGGATTCTTCGTCCTAAAGGACTCAGAATGACGAGCATACAAACATTGTCAAATATTAATGAAGAACGACAATTAAAAGGATTTTTTCCATGACGAAAAATTCAATTCGTTATCCGGCGGAATGGGAAAAGCAGAGCGCCACGTGGCTTGCATTCCCGCACAACAAGACGAACTGGTATGGTGAACGCGGCATCAACATCCGCAAGTTCTATGTAGAACTTATCCGTAACATCACGGAATTCCAGCCGGTGAATCTCTTGCTCCCGGCCAAGAACTTTTTGACCGATGAAGAAAAGGCGGCTCTCGTAAACCGCCCGTTCCCGGTGAACTTCATCGTCATCAAGACAAACGACATCTGGATTCGCGACTACGGTCCGTTCTTTATGAAGAAGGGCGACAAGAAGGTTGTCTCTGAAACGCAGTTCAACGCTTGGGGCGCCAAGTTCCCGCCATGGGGACTCGACAACGCCATCCCGCAGAAGATAGCCGAAAAGCAAAAACTCCCGCTCAACGAAAGCGTTCCGTTCATCTTCGAAGGAGGCGCTATTGAAGTCAACGGTGACGGTCTCGGCATCACGACCGAAGATTGCCTCGTCGGCAAGAACCGCAACGATGAAAAGGACTTGAAGAAAGTCGTGAAGGCTCTTTGCAAGGCTTTTGGCCTCAAGGAAATGCTCGTACTCCCGCACGGATTGCACGGCGACCACACGGACGGCCATATCGATAACGTAGCTCGCTTTGTCGAGAAAGACAGAGTCGTCATGTGCATGACGGACAACAAGCGCTCCCCTAACTACGCGATTTTGACCGAAGCCAAGCAGTTCATCGAAAGCTGGCTCAAGGATCATTACGAAACCGCCAAGGTCGATACGCTCCCGCTCCCGCCGCAGCGCGTGCTCGATGACGGACAAATTCTCCCGGCATCGTACATGAACTACATCTACGTGAACGGTGGACTCATCTTCCCGAAATACAAGTGTCCGAACGACGCGAAGGCCAAGAAGTATTTTGAGAGCGTGTACCCGGATCGCAAGGTAATAGGCATTGATTGCCGCACCGTGATCGAAGAAGGCGGCAGCCTCCACTGCATGAGCAAGCACGAAAGCGAGTAATTATTTCTTTCTCGCTTTTGCGATTGCTTCTTTTGCTAGTTTATCTACAAGTTCATTCCACTTGACACCTGTATGGGCGGCGACCTTTTCGAACTGCACACGGTGCAGATAAGGTTTTGCAGCCGCCACATACATCTTGGCGATATTGCTCTTGGCTTGCCATTCGCCTTTAGCCCAGCGCGCAATGCCTTCGTAGTCATGGCAAATAACGCCATTTTGATTATGGGCATCAAGCCATTTCATTGCCTGGAACGAAGCCATCACTTCCCCATCGATATTGCGACTCTCAGCATCGAATGCCGTAATTCCCGAACCGCGGGCAAGTTCCTTGTCGTCTTCGGTTACAACAAAAGCCCAGCCGGCAGGACCAAATCCCGGCGAAAACGAACCATCGACAAATACACGGATCCCATCGGGCGCAGGAGCCTCCATTCCGTCGAGCCAAGCCTGAGCCTCCTCGCGGGAACCGAAGGATTTGAACAAAACACCTTTAACGCCATGCGTGAGCTTAAGGCATTCATCCCACGTGGTTACAATTTTCTTTTCATTTTCGCTTTTTATGGCATAGAACTTCTGTTTAGGCATGGCGCAAATTTAATATATTTTTAATGAATTTAGAATTAGGAGACCTTTTGTTTTCTTCACAGTACTTTGCTGAAGGCATACGTTATTGCGTTTTGCGCAAGCTTTGCAAGCCACTGCTTTATCGGTGGTTTATTCACAAAGCGGGCAAACGAAAGAGCTCCAGGACTTTTTCGTTCCCCGAGTGCTTGCAGAATGGCGGCAAAGTCGTATTCTTTATGCCCGAGGAAAAGGAAGTCGCAAAAATCATCCTCGACGAGCTCCCCGTAGAAAGTCTCAAAACAATCTTGTTTATTGCCCACGGCGATCAAGAAATTCTCTTTTCACAGAAAAAGGCTCAGGTTTCTTACTACACTGATGATGGATGCCGCTACGGCGAAGATCAGTTCGATAGAATCGAATACCAGGTAAAAACTTACGCCCCCGTCGCCTGCGTTTATCCAGGCCCCCATAAACCGCAATTTTTATACCTCGCCCTCATTAGCGGAGCCGCTTGCCGAATCGGTTTTGACTGCGCCAAGGAGTACCCATTCCTCAATATGAGTCTCCACGAGCTCAAGACGATTTCGCCAGCGAGGATGATTGCCCGCTATTTTATAAAGGGTAAAATAGGCTAGCCATGCAAAAGATGTTTTCGACAATCATCACCGAAAATGGCGGCTATGCAGACTTGCACATGCACACCAAGCTCTCCGACGGCACCCTGTCCGTTGACGAGTTGCTCATGCTTTGCAAGCGCAAGGGACTTCGTTGCATATCCATTACGGATCACGACAATCTCGATAGCTACAAGCTCGCCGAAGAGCCTGCCAAAGAAATCGGCCTCGAAATCATCCCGGGGATTGAAATTTCTGCCGTGTGGCAGGGCAAGGACATCCACATTCTCGGTTACTTCTGCGACCCGACAAACCTCGCCTTGAACATGGAACTCGAGGATTTCGCCAAGCAGCGCATTGCCCGCGTAAAGGCAATTATCAAGAAGCTGAACGCGCTTGGCATCGGCATCACGTTCGAAAAGGTGCATTCGTACTGCAAGGGCAAAATCATTGGACGCCCGCACATTGCGATGTCGCTCGTCGATGAAGAATACATCTCGAACTTCTCCGAAGCGTTCACGAAGTACCTCGGTGACGGTTGCATCGCCTTTGTCGAAAAGAAAGGCCTTAACCCCCAAGAAACAATTCGACTGATTGAAAATGCCGGAGGCATTGCCGTACTCGCCCACCCGTACAAGTCTGGGCTCAGCGACCAGTTCATCGAGAACATGGTGGAATGGGGCATCCAGGGCATGGAAGTCTACAGCCCGGCGCAAAAAGGCGCTGTTGGCCGCAAGTACAAGGAAATGGCACAAAGGTTCGGACTTGTGGGCACTGGCGGTTCCGACTTCCACACCGAAAACGGGACTTACCCCCCAGGTTGCATGAAAATGCCCTACACCGTCGTCCAGGCACTCCGAGAAAGGCGCGAAAAATCTCGTGCAGAATGGTTCTAATGAATCGTGGTATTCTTCTAATAGCTGTATTGTCGACGCTTGTCTCAAGCGTTTTTGCGGACGTTATTCACGCCAAACGCTACACGCTCCCGACACCGCAAGACTCCATCTTTGAAACGGTTAACGCACCCGATCCGGCTCCACGAGAAACCGACGCCGGCCGTTGGATCATTCCGCTGCGCGAAGTCATGCAACGCACGTACGACGTCTCGGGTCAAAAGTCCGAATGGGTGCTGGGCACGTCCATCCTTGGCAGTCCGGAACTCCATGCAAGGTCCCTTGGTATCGGGACGCTATCCAAACGTTACCCGAGCAAGCTTGCGGGCATATACACCACGCGCTTAAGCTATGACGGTTCGACGCTCGCCCTCAATGGCGAGAACGGAATCCTGTTTGAAGAACGCCGAGGTATCCCGGTTGACACCCCGATTACAGACATCAACTGGGAACGCAGCGCATTCGAAGGAAACGCATTGCGCCTTGATTTCCGACGCCTCATTACAGATTCCGTCACGCTCGATCTTGGATTGCAAAGCCATTCCAACCTGCTTTCGAAACCATTCGAATACCAGCCGGTGACGCATTCTCCGTTTTTTGCACTAGGCCGCGACTCGACAGATATTCCCTTTGGCGGGCGCAACATCGCCATGAACAGCATGCATATCCAACCAATTGTCACATGGCGTTTTGGCTACGGCAAGGCTTTCTTTAAGATAAACTATTTGAGTCTCGACAATGCCGACAACACAACGCATGAAGTACTGCTCGATACGCTCGATCCAACAGTCCGCAAATTCCAGACAGATCCGTACAAGATTGTCATTGAGACACGCACTTACGGAGGTGGCGTTGAATTTTACCCCATCAAGGATTTGACGCTCGGCACAGAAATCCATTATGGCAATCACGAAATGGAACTGCGCAATTTGCCTAAAATTCAAAAAAGCATTGACACCACTTATAACAACTACAATCTTCCGGTATATACATACGACTATTACGACACCAACAAGACCCGTAACTTTGAAACCATTCTCGGAAGTTTCGATATCCGCTACAACATGTTCCTGAATCCGAGAATTCATTTTGAATATGAATTTTTGAACACTCAAGAAACTGGAAACGACGATAAAAAGAAAGAATATTACCAGGACCGCGAAATCGGCTACGCCGAAGTTTCTGACACACTGTTCGGAAAGGCATTTTTCCGTGTTCAAGCAGGCATGCAGCGCAACAGTTCGCTTTTAGACACTGTTGAATTTGCACCGGCCTTCTCGATTGACGGAACATACATCCTCCCCTACCACTTGATGGCAACAGCATCGTACCGTCACGACAACAAGTTCCCCGACGTCACACAGCTCAAGCTGAACGAATCCGGCCGAGTATCGTTCCCAAACGAAAACCTCAAATACGAAGTTCGCGACCGTGCAACAGCCAATATCACATGGAAAATGCGCGACGTCTTTTATGGACTTGGCCTACGCTATGAACACGCCAACAACCTGATCAAGCCCAACTGGGCCATCAAAGGATACCTCGATTCCACAACGACTTACGACAACATTAACGATGTTTCGATGAGCGAAGTTACCGATTCCCTGGAATACGCATTCCGCTATGGGAATCTCGATCACGCGCACACACTCGACTGGATGATGCAAGTGGGGTTCCGTCTTGGGAACTGGAAATTCTACCTGGAACGCGGGCAAAAGATGACGCGCACCAAGCTGATCGATACGCCTTCGCTTTACTACAAAGGCAGTATCCATTGGCAAAATCGATTTGTGAAAGACAGGCTCGGCGTAAGTGTCCGCGTGGACTTCCAGTGGTTTAATAACCGCTATGACTGCACGATAGACGAGAACGGAAAGCCCAAGCTTGTCGAGCTCAACAAGTACTTGGCCATGGATTTCGAAGCTCGCATGCAGGTTCTTTCATTTGAACTGTACAACCGCATCGAGAACTTCAACCATAGCATCTACGCGCCGGAAGCCGGCTACACCCCCGAAGGGTTGCGCTTCGCTTACGGCATCGTCTGGACTTTTGGTAATTAGGAATGCGGAATTCGGAATTAGGAATTAAACGGTCTGGATTCCGAGCAGCACCAAATAAGCGACGTACAAGCTCAAGAAGAGCGCACCGCCAATTCGCCCAAAGCCACTCACGCGCTTGCCGTTCTTCTTCTTGACCGGAATGCAAATCAAGAAAAGAAATAGCGTCAGTGCCGACATGATCGGCACATCACGGCTCATCACTTCTGGATCAGCCACCTGAATCGGAGCAATGACAGATGCAAGCCCGACCACGACAAGCGTGTTAAAAATATTGGAACCAATTACGTTTCCAACGGCAAGATCATTCTCGCCACGGCGTGCCGCAGCAATCGAACTTGCCAATTCAGGGAGAGAAGTCCCCACAGCAACAATTGTAAGCCCAATGAGCAAATCACTCACACCCAATGCCTGAGCGACATTTACAGCGCCCCACACAAGCATTCGCGAACTTACGATTAAAAGCAAAAGTCCCATCAGCAAAAGCAACGAGGACCTGACGATAGAAACCTTTTCTGCAGAGCCGTATTCCGAGTCTAAATCATCTGCCGCTGCAGATTTTTTTCGTTTGCGCTTTTGCCTCAATTCACTCATGATGTTAAACGCCATAATTGCCACAAACGCAAGCAACAAGACGATACCATCCATACGCGAAACATTCCCGTCAATAAGCAAAAAGACCGTCAAAACAGTCATCGCGATGAGAATCGGGATATCACGCGACATCGCCTGCTTTTGTACGACCACGGGAATAATAAGCGCCGTTACGCCAAGGATTAGCGCAATGTTTGCAATATTGGAGCCATAAGCGTTTCCAAGAGCAAGCTGCGGAGTATCATTCAACGCAGACAAAACTGAAACGACCATCTCCGGCGCAGATGTTCCAAAACCGACAATCACCATCCCGATAAGGAATGTGCTCATGCCAAAAAAATGGGCCACGCCGACGGCCCCATCCACAAACCAGTCTGCACTCCAGACCAGAAGAACAAGGCCCACGACAATGGCCACAATAGATAGAATCATGTTATACTAGAATGCGTAGAAAGTTGCACCGACGGTGAACGACTTAGAAGACAGGTTGTTGACAGCCCATCCGTTATAGTCTTCGTACTGGTTGTTGATGCCCCAAGTAAAGCGAGCGTCAAAACCGACATAACGGTTAGCACGGATACCCAGGCCAAATACGATAGACCAGTCGATAGCCGAACGGCAGTCGTTATCCATCATGTCTTCCTTGATATTCACGGACTTATCCGAAGCCTTCAGCTTAAACTTGTCTGCAGTCGCAAAAGACGGCTGGACACCCACATCAAAGAAGATGCTGGATCTAGCACTCTTCAAGGAGAGGAGTATCGGAAGAGAAATGCGATACTGGCTAAACGTTACACGATATTCGCCATAAGTTTCCTTATAAACGTAATTATAGGTGTTGAGCACCTTGTCGTGTTCGAACATGACACCAGCCTTAATAGCCATGTTGTATTCATCCAACGGGAAGAGTGCAAAAGCACCTGCACTCCAGGCCAAGCCCGAATAATCGTCATATTCATAGCGGCCGTTATCGCCCATAAGGAACGCGCCACCAATAAAGCCCTGGACACCGAACGTAAAGTTCAGCGGGACAAGGCCACGTAGTTTGTCCATATCGGTCGAATCGGCAGTAGGAGCTTCAGTCACATAGATGGTCTTCACGACAGCGCCACTCGTTTCGACATCCGCAGGGGAATAAACCGGCTGGTAGACAAACTTTTTGGTCGTTGTCTTTTGGGCGACAGGCTTTGCAGCGTCGGCCCCACGAACGGCAGAAGGTTCTGCAAACAGATTTTCAGGAGCAAGTTCCTGTTCGACGGCGGTAAACTTATCTTGCGGAGCAGCCTGTACTGCAGGAGCGGCCTCAGCAGAGGCTTCTTGAGCAGGAGCTGCAGTCGGAGCTGCGGAAACAGCCGTTTCAGCAGGTGCAGCATTTTGAGCCATAGCGGCAGAAACCGCAAGAGCTGCCAAAATTCCAGTACATTTCAGATTCATATAATCCTCCAATGGTAATCACGTAATATTATAGTATTTTTATAATCGAAAAACCAATATAAAATACAAGCAAACCTTTGATAAAATACTAGATTACGCTATATGAAAACAAATATTGTATCTACAGCTTCGGGCAAAGCGAATGCATACGCCCTCTTTTTCGTGAAGAAATCTGTCCAGTTTTCCAACGTCCTTTCGGAAAGCGCAGAAAAGCAAGTTGAATCCGTCTTGAACGGCATGGAAGAGGGTCCGTTCGAAGACTTAGAGTTTTTGGAAATCGACAACCAGCCGACCATTTTTGTAAACGCCGCCAAGGAACGCGGCCTTTCGTCGCTCGACCACTTGCGCATGGCCGCCTACCGCCTCGCCAAGAAAGCAAGCAAGCGCCAGATTCCTGTCGTATCGATCATGCTTGCCGATGCAGCCCCGGAACAGTTCAAGAGCATTTTGCACGGTCTCCACTATGCAAGCTACAACTTTGACGCCTACAAGAGCAAAAAGAAAGAAGCCTTCCAGGTTACATACGAACTCGTCGCTGGTGATCAAACGGCTGAATTCAAGAAAATAGCCGACACCGTCGCTATCGAGCACAAGGCCATTGTCCTCGCCAAGAACCTCATCAACACAAGCGCTTCTGACCTTACGCCTGCAGAATTTGTCGAAAACGCAAATACCATTGCCAAGTACACTCCGGGCCTTTCGATCAAGGTGCGCAACATGAAGCAACTCGAAAAGGAAGGCTTCATGGGCCACGTGACCGTTGGCAAGGGCAGCTCGCATGAACCGTACATGATTACGCTCAGCTACGATGGAAGCAAGAGCGCACGCGGTAAGGCTGCTGCTAAAAGCGCGAATAAAAATGCGCGCACGTCCGCAGACCACTTGGTATTTGTCGGCAAAGGCCTTACCTTTGACACGGGCGGTCTCTGCCTCAAGCCGCCTAAATCCATGCCCGAGATGATCAGCGACATGAGCGGAGCCGCAACAGTGCTTGCTGCCATCCAGGCCATTGCAACGCTTGAACTCCCGATCAAGGTGAGTGCAGTCTGCTGCCTCGCCGAAAACGCCATCGGAAACAAGTCCGTATTGCCGGGCGACATCTTTACCGCCAAGAACGGAAAGACCGTGATGGTTGACAATACGGATGCTGAAGGCCGCTTGGTTCTCTCGGACGGCCTTGCCGAAGCAGGCCTCATCGGAGCAACGCACATTATCGATCTCGCGACACTTACGGGAGCCATGGTTCGCGCACTCGGTTACGCTGTTGCCGGATTCTTCAGCAATGACGACGATCTCGCCTTGAAGGTCATCAACTGCGGCGAAGCCTGCTGCGAAAAGTTCTGGAGCATGCCGCTCGAAGAAGAATACGCCGACGCATTGAAGGATCATTTCGCCGACCTCAAGAACACCGGAAGCGACGCCGGCGCCATTGCCGCCGCCCTCTTCTTGCAGGAATTCGTTCCTGAAAACACAGCTTGGGCACACTGGGATATCGCAGGTACAGCATTTGTAAGCAAGAGCTGGAAGTACACCGACTTCGGTGCAACCGGCTTTGGCGTACAAACGCTTATCGAACTTGCAAGACGCATGTCCGGCGTAGTTTGCGAAGAAGCCGCAAACAAAGATACAGATGGCGAATATGTCGCTGTAGAAGCATAAGCGGATTTTAAATAATTTGCTTATCAAATCCTCAAAGTGAGTATTATAAAACCTTCAGATTTCTGAAGGTTTTTCTATCTTTGCGATGTATGAAAAACGTTGATACTATTGCCGTTTTGGACTTTGGTGGGCAGTACGCTCACTTGATTGCCAACCGTGTACGCCGTCTCGGCGTGTTTACCGAGATTCACTCCCCTGCCGCCCCGGTTTCTGAACTCGAAGGTGTGAAGGGCATCATTTACAGTGGTGGTCCGTCCAGCGTTTATGCTGCAGACGCTCCGGAATACAATCCTGAAATATTGAACCTCCCGGTGCCGAAGCTTGGCATCTGCTACGGTCACCAGCTCATCGCCCAGCAGTTGGGCGGTCACGTGGAACCGGGCAAGGTCAAGGAATACGGCATTGCAGACCTTATCGTCGGCGATGAAAAGTGCCCGCTTTTGAAGGGACTCCCGAAGGCTTCCCCGATGTGGATGAGCCACGGAGACCAAGTCACAAAGCTTCCTGAAGGCTACAAGATCGTAGCCAGCACCAAGGACTGCGAAATCGCAGCCGTTGCATTCGATAGCGACAAGCCTGAACGCCAGATTTTCGGCATCCAGTTCCACCCCGAAGTCACGCACAGTAAGTTCGGCATGAAGCTTCTCGAAAACTTCGTCGACTTTACGGGTGCCAAGAAAACTTGGAACATGAAGAGCTACTTGCCGCTCATCACGCAGCGCATCAAGGACCAGGTCAAGGACCGCAAGGTGTTCTTGCTCGTGTCTGGCGGTGTGGACTCCACCGTTGCATTCGTGCTCTTGAACCGCGTACTCGGACCGGAAAAGGTTCTCGGCTTGCACGTGGATAACGGCATGATGCGCCTCGGCGAATCCCAGAAAATTATGGACTTCCTCACGAAGGAAGGTATGAACAACCTCAAGATCCGCGACGCCAGCGAACACTTCCTTGCAAAGCTCAAGGGCATAACCGCTCCCGAAACCAAGCGCGGCATCATCGGTAAGGAATTCTTGACGGTGAAGGACGAGGAAATGGCTAAGCTCAACCTCGATCCGAACGAATGGATGATGGCTCAGGGCACCATCTACCCCGACACCATCGAAAGCGGCGGCACCAAGAACGCTGACAAGATCAAGACGCACCACAACCGCGTGCAAGAAGTTCTGGACCTCATGGAAAAGGGCCTTGTGCTCGAACCGCTCGCAGACTTGTACAAGGACGAAGTCCGTGCCCTCGGCGAAGAACTCGGCATTCCGCACAACCTCGTGTGGCGTCACCCGTTCCCGGGTCCGGGTCTCGGCGTTCGTTTGCTCTGCAGCGAAGGCAAGCTCACAAGCGACATGGTAAAGTTCGAAGACGTGAAGGACACCGCTGGTCAGTCCCTCGCCGATTACCTCAAGGCAAACAACATTGCAGGCCGCATGCTCCCGATTAAGAGCGTGGGCGTCCAGGGTGACGGCCGTACTTACGCACAGCCGTTCCTCATCACGACTCCGGGCCTAAGCTGGAAGGATTGCGAAAAGTTCTCTACCGAACTTGCCAACCGCTTCAAGGCCATCAATCGCGTGATTTACCAGATTGGTAGCGTCGCCGATGAAGATCCGAAGCTTGTCGAACAGTACGCCACCCGCGAAAACTTCGATACGCTCCGCAAGTTCGATAACATATGCACAGAATTCTTGCAGGCCAACGACTTGTACGAAAAGATTTGGCAGATGCCGGTCGTGCTCGTTCCGCTCCGCACGGCAAACAAGCCCTGCATCGTGATGCGCCCGGTGAACTCCACCGAAGCCATGACGGCAAACTTCGCCGAAATCGACCAGGGCATGCTCGCCGGTCTTTGGCGCAAGTTCGAAGCCGAAGGCGCAGGCTCCCTGTGGTACGACGTGACGCACAAGCCGCCCGGAACAATTGAGTGGGAGTAACCACCAAAGGAGGTTAACCCCTCAAAAAAATTCAGCCGAATGAGACAAACTCATTCGGCTTTTTCTTTTACTTTTTCCGCTTTATCTTAAACAAAGTCTTGACTTGTAAAGAATCTTCAGTGCCATACATATCTGTGTAATGAGCCATCCACTTGACCGTTGTATCCTTTCGCGGCAATTCCGTCGAATCGGCATAAACATTCACATAGGACTGATACGCAATTAATTTTTTCGGATAATCGATATACACGGTTTTTGTACAGCTAGATATTTCAATGAGATAAATCCCATCCGAAATAAACGTCGTATCCGCTTTACGTGTACCATCTTCTCCATCTAGTACAAGTAACTGCCCTGAATTTTTAGAAACATACGCCCAATCAGGCAAACCGCTGTATTCTATATAGTATGCATCAACAAATTTCCGGGATTCACCCTTTAACTTTTCGGATTCATAACTCGTCGGTTCAACAATTACCGTATCAAAGGCTGCTTTTAGCTTTTTCGAATCAAATTTGGGGATTTCAACATAAGGCGGAATATAATCCATCAGTCGATTTTTGCCATAGTTGATGTAAGTCGTGTCACCACGCTTGATTTCTACCTTCTGGTGAGTTACCGGCTCGTCATCCGATTTAACGGACGCTTCTGCTTTTGAATACACAACTCTGCAAGTCGAATACGTTTTCTTTAAGGTACATTCAAAATATCCCTTCCAAAGATTGCAGGACATTTTATCGGTTGTCGCGGTCACCGTATCCAATTTGTCTTTGCCAGAGAAATACACAAAGCTATAGGCCTTGGTATTTACGAACGCAGTATCGCAAACAACATCTTCAGGGCAGCCCAAATTTTCGCCATTTATAACTTCGCCTCCACAGGCAAGGAAGGCAACAGCAGCAAACGCAAAGGCAGAAACTATCGAATAACGACTTAATGTTTTCAACTTCATAATCACTCGCAATCCAAGCAGGTCCATTCCACTACACCATCGCCATTGCCATCAAATCGTTCGCGGGTGTACTTTTCGATGTCGATGAGGAATCCAATTTCGCCAGCATTTTCAGTGCAGCATCCATCGCAATCGCTGTCGGAGCACATGTCATAAACCACGGCGTCAATCGTGGAGCCGTTCATGCGGAGCCTAAAAGTCTTAAGCTTATACTGATTCCAGTCCTTTTCGTGAACGGCAATGATGTTGTGCTGACTCACCCATTCTTCGGTCATTTGACCTTCAACGCCAGCAAAGTAACCCGCCCAGGTGCAGCCATTGTACTCAATGCATTCTTCACTATCCGGTTCCGGCCATGACGTGTACCAAGTAAGATTCGCCTGATGCCAAACGGTATCCGCGACTGTTTCACTTGATGAAGACTGTGCGACATTTTCCGTGCTACTACTAGATGGCGTTCCCGGAACAGAGTCCGGGATGACAACGCCTGAAGAAGATTCCGGCACTTCGGCAGGCTCAGAGACCTTAGAATCCGGGATGACAGTGCTGGATGACAATTCCGCGGAGTTCCATACAGCCGACGCATTCTCATCGCTACAGGCAACAATTCCACCAACAATAGCGACAATCGCAAAAGCCTTCAAAAAATTCATCAGTGCACATCCATTTTAGAGAACAGGTTCAACACAACGACTCCCGATACAATCAGGAACAAGCCAATATAAGCACCAATATCTGGCACCTGCTTAAAGGCTACAATTCCGATTATAGTAATAAAAGCAACCCCAAGTGCAGACCAAATCGCATAAGCGACCGCAATTGGGATGACTTTTAGGCAAACGCTCAAGAAATAAAGGGATGCCACATAGCAAATGAGCGAAGCTACCGTCGGCACAACACGCGTGAACTGTTCCGAAAATTTCAAAAGCGTTGTCCCCGCCGTTTCGCAGACAATCGCAAGCAAAAGCATTAAATAGTACAATTCAGCACCTCCTTCTATTACAAAATAATAAATTTCGTACAAAAAAAAGTAGGTAGCCTCAATTTACATAATCGCTATACCTAGGCTTATTGCGAATATGTGATTTATGTAGTAGTTCTCATATTTGACATCACGGTATTTATCGGAGAACGACCCAAATTCCGCAATATACTTAAGACGAAGCATAAGTCCCAAATTAAAACCGATTTCACCCGCATTAATATAGCCCGAATCAAAGCGAAAATCTACGTTTCCTCCCATGATAAACGTAGAAAATTGCATATCGTCAGCGCCATTATTGAAGATATTTCCTCCAATACCAATAAAAGGCTGCAGTTCCACATAACGCGTATTGAATACCGCGTAACCCAAAGTAAGCCCAAGGGATTCGTCCGTTGCTTCATTGTCGCGATCATATTCGGTAAAGTAACCATCGTCGTAGAGGTATGGGAAACTATGTATCAATCCCCAACTGTAGTAAAAGCCTACCGCCACTCGTGAAAGCTGCAATTCGAAATCAATAATGAACGGAAATCCCATCTTCACATCAAGATACTTATTCACATCACCCGTAGTAGTACCAACCCACGAGCCAAAGAATAAAGCGATATCGATCCAATAGCTCCGTTCGTCATCGGAACTTTTCCCAGATGTACCGACTGGTTCTGCCCACAGGCAGGTCGATGCAAGCAGTAGAATGGCCAGCAGACTTTTAAATTTGTTCAGAATCATTTGGCAGAAATATAAAAAAAGAACCCGTTTCCGAGTTCTCTTTTTACAAACATACCTCCGACAAGGAGATGCCCGCCGGAGTTCACCCCGGACTGTGTTCCGGGGCGGGCATGACAATTGTGGAGCAAAGCGCCACCATTGCCTACAGCCTACTAATTAGCAGCCGAGCTTTTCGAAGAGGTAAGCTTCGAGCTTGTCGATAGCGACGAGTTCCTGCTTCATGGAGTCGCGTTCGCGAACAGTCACGTAGCCGAGCTTTGCCGGATCGGATTCACCCTCGCCAACAGTGTCGAAGTCAACGGTCACGCAGAACGGCGTGCCGAGTTCGTCCTGACGGCGGTAGCGCTTACCGATGGACTGCGTTTCGTCGTATTCGACGTTCCAGCGGTTGAGGAGCTTCTGATAAAGTTCTTCGGCCTTTTCCTTGACCTTGCCCTTCTTCACGAGCGGGAGCACGGCGACCTTGACCGGAGCAACCTTCGGATCGAAGTGGAGCACGGTACGTTCGTCGTTTTCGAGCTTTTCGACTTCGTAAGCGTTGCAGAGAAGCACGAGGAGCAAACGTTCCACACCGAGAGACGGTTCGACAACGTACGGGATGTAGCGTTTGTTCTGGACCGGGTCGATGTATTCCTGCTTGACCTTGGATTCGTTCTGGTGCTGCGTGAGGTCGTAGTTCGTACGAGAAGCAATGCCCCAGAGTTCGCCCCAGCCGAACGGGAATTCGTATTCGACGTCGGTGGTGCCGTTGGAGTAGTGAGAAAGTTCTTCCTTGGCATGTTCGCGGAGGCGGAGCTTTTCCTTCTTCACGCCGAGATCGTTCACGAGCCAGTCGAAGCAATACTTGCGCCAGAAGTTGTACCATTCAAGTTCGGTACCCGGTTCGCAGAAGAATTCAAGTTCCATCTGTTCGAATTCGCGAGTACGGAAAATGAAGTTACCCGGAGTAATTTCGTTACGGAAAGACTTACCGATCTGACCGACACCGAACGGGATGCGCGGGCGGACGTTGTCAACGATGTTGCGGAAGTCCACGAAGATACCCTGAGCGGTTTCCGGACGGAGATAAACCTTGTTGCCTTCGCCTTCAATCACGCCAATTTCAGTCTGGAACATGAGGTTGAAAGCACGCGGCTTTGTCCAATCGGTCTTGCCGCAAGTCGGGCATTCGATCTTGTTGTCCACCATCATCTGGTGAACTTCGTCAAAATTCTTGCCAGCGCAGCAGCCTTCACCGAGCTTTTCTTCGAGGAGCTGGTCAGCGCGGAAACGTTCGTGGCAAGCGAGGCAGTCCACGAGCGGGTCAGAGAAGTTACCCACGTGGCCAGAAGCCTTCCAAACGCGGGGGTTCAAAAGAATAGAGCTATCGAGACCAAGCACATCGTGGCGGGAAGTCACGAACTTCTTCCACCAAAGATTCTTGATGTTGCGCTTGAGTTCCACGCCATACGGACCGTAGTCCCAAGTGTTGGCGAGGCCGTCGTAAATTTCGGAGCCGGGGAAAATGAAGCCGCGGCGTTTGCAGAGGGAGATGATGTCCTTGAGGGCATCCTGAACTTTCTTTGCCATTATATATCCTTTATCGGCCGTGCCCATGAGGCATGTTTTGGCCGGACTAGGAACCTACCTGGATGATAGGCCCTGACGGGGACAAATATAGAAAAAAAAAGACCCCACTTGCGCAGGGTCTAGTTTGCTCATGGAGTCTTAAAACATTTCACTTATCGAGCATTCACAATCCTCTGCTCAGACCCAATGCGAAGCACATAGGCCCCACTCTGAGGAACATTCACCGAGAAGTTAGCGGCGTCAACGCGAGCGTTGTAAATCACGCGGCCCTGCATGTCGAGCAAATTAATGTCGCTTCCAATTTTAGCGCCCGAAATCTTGAGATTGCGGCCATTCACGACAGCCGTGAATTTTGCAATAGGCGCAACCTTTTCAAGCTTCATTCCCGGATTAAACTTTGTCCAAATTCTAGACTTGCACACAAACACGGTCTTGAGCTCTGTCACATAATACGTCATATTTTCGCGCTTGACAGTGCAACTCGGCATATCTTCTTCGGTGCCCACAGCTTCGACAACGATATCAGGGATAACGCTGGAGCTAGATACAGCCTTCGAACTTGAAGATGTTGATTTTTTGCTGCTAGAAGAAGTGGCTTTGGCACTCGAGCTAGACGAGGACTTTTTACTACTAGAAGAAGCAGGCTTTGCGCTTGAACTGGATGCGGCCTTTGCACTGCTAGAAGAAGCGGCTTTGGCACTCGAGCTAGATGCGGCCTTTGCACTGCTTGAAGATGCAGGCTTAGCACTCGAGCTAGACGCAGCCTTTGCGCTGCTAGAAGAAGCGGCTTTGGCACTCGAGCTAGACACAGCCTTTGCACTGCTAGAGGAAACAGATTTTGCGCTTGAACTGGATGTGGCCTTTGCGCTGCTAGAAGAAGCGGCATTGACACTCGAACTAGACACAGCCTTTGCACTGCTTGAAGATGCAGGCTTCGCGCTTGAGCTGGACACAGCCTTTGCACTGCTAGAGGAAACAGATTTTGCGCTTGAGCTGGACTCAACCTTTACACTGCTAGAAGAAGCGGGCGTTGCACTTGAGCTAGAAGAAACTACAACCTCACTCGATGAGCTCGATGCAATCACGGAGCTAGAACTAGAAGCTGCCTGTTCACTGCTAGAAGAGGACTCTTCTGCACTAGACGAAGATAAATCAACAGATTCAGCAACAAAAGATGCAGTAACTTCAACATCAAAATTCGGCATGTCAAAAGCGCAGCTACCTTCAACAGCGTTACCGCCCATTCCCCACATGCCAGGAATTTGCGAGCCAGGTTCTACCTGAGTGCAAGGCACTATTGTACCATCATCAAGGTTCTTGCTTACGCGAATCGAAGCAAGCTTAAAGCCATTGGCGGCACTCGGACTTACAGTAACTCTTGTACCCGGCTTGGTACGATCCCTATAACGGTCATTAAACGCAAGAGATACATTTCCGTTATCTGTATTTTTAACAATAAGGAAATAGCGAAGCGATTCAAACGAAGCTGTCACATAAACATCATGATTTGGCATCAAGAACTGCGCATCATTTTTTTCTGTCGTAGAAACAGTTCTTTGATCACGAGCATCGCCGTATGCATCATAAACGGTAAAGCCTTTAAATACTTTTCCATCAGGGATTATCGGTGTTACGCTAAGCCATGAGCCTGCAGGCGCTTCACTGACAACAGCTTGATTCAGCATAACGTTGAACGACTGTTCTTCGTCACTACCGACTTTATTAATTTTGTAATTTTGAGCATAGACGCTCATGGCGAACGCAAACGTCGCCCCCATTCCAAGGCAGATATATTTCCTCATACAAATCCCTAACTTTTGTATCCTCAAATTTAGTATAAGTTTTTTCATGTGCAATATATCACAATAAACGAAATATTACAAATAAGCAATTTGTATGCAAATAAACATTGAAAAAATTTCAAAAAACACATTTCCGAAATATTGAGAAATTCAGAACACCACAAATTAGGTAAACAAACCATTACAGTCTTTTTAATAGATTCACCATATTCCATTTTAGTCCGTAAAAAAAACGCTTTTATTTTTTGATATATTTCAACCGTATTTATAACGAAAGAGAATATGGAAGAACCAAAGAAAAAAGGCGCTAAACCGGTCGAGCACAAGAAAGAGCAAGAACGATGCATTCTCGTAGGCATCGCGACCCCTAAAGTTCGTCCGTGGCTTGCAGGCGAGCAACTTGCAGAACTCGGTCGCCTCGCCGAAACCGCAGGCGCATACGTCACTCGCAGCTTTTTACAACGCGTACAGAACTTCAGCCCGGCAACACTCATTGGCGAAGGCAAGGTAAACGAAGTCAAACGCGCTCTCGAAGAAGACAACGCTAAGATGGTCGTGTTTGACGACGACCTCTCGGGTTCGCAAGTGCGCAATCTCGAAGAACGCATGCCCGGCATCAAGGTTCTCGACCGCACGGGACTTATTCTCGATATTTTCGCAAAGCACGCCGTCACGGCAGAAAGCCGCCTGATGGTTGAAGTGGCACAATTGCAGTACATGATGCCGCGTCTCACCGGTGCGTGGACGCACCTTTGCCGCCAGCACAATGGCGGCATCGGCACCAAAGGGCCGGGCGAGACGCAGCTCGAAACTGACCGCCGCATGATCCGCAAGCGCATCCAGGAACTCAAGAAAAAGCTTGAGAAAATCGAAGATGCCCGCGAGCAGCAAGCAGATAAACGAAATGACATTTTCCAGGTCGGCATTGTCGGCTATACGAACGCGGGCAAGTCCACGCTCACGAACCGCTTAACAGGCGCCGACGTTTATGTTGAAGACAAACTCTTTGCAACGCTTGACAGCACTACGCGTAAGCTATTCCTCGATGGCGAAAACATCATCCTTTCCGATACAGTCGGATTCATCCGCAAGCTTCCCCACAACTTGATTGAAACATTCAAGAGTACGCTCGGCGTGGCCGCCCATGCGGACTGCATCTTGGAAGTCGTTGATGGAAGCGCCCCGGACTACCGCGATCATTTGGAAGTCACGCACAATACGCTCGAAAGCATCATCGACAAGGATACTCCGAGACTCCGCGTATTCAACAAGGTCGAAGTTGCCGACGAAGCACGCCGCACAGAACTCTTGCAGAACTATCCTGACGCCATTCAAATCAGCGCAAAGGAGAACATCGGCATGGAACGTCTGCGCGCAGCCTTCAAGGAACAGCTCGAACGCTGGCACGAGAAGCGAGCCGCCGCCGAGAAGCACGAAAAAGAAATCGCCGAAGCCCCGTGGCCGCCGGAGGTAGGGGGATGAGGTGTGAGGTCGGCACGTTGTGCCTCTGGGGTATGGGCTCGAGGCTTACGCCACTCTGAGGCATGAGGCTTTTAGAATTAAACTTCATGATTCGTCATTCTGAGCGGTGAGAAACCGCGAAGAATCCAGTCAAGTTTCAAATCGCCCTGGATGCTTCGTTACACTCAGCATGACGAAAAAACATAACGACCCAATCAAGCAATGACCAATGACTAATGACTAACGACCATTCCCCCTAACCACTAACCACTGTTTACCAACCACTTCATCATGAATAAACAAGAACTTAAAGAAAAGTATGGCAAGAAGCGCGTTCCGCACGAATGGCGCAAAACCGACAAAATTTCAGCATTGATTACGACATTTTTCGGCTCAGGCATGAGCCCGAAAGCGCCCGGCACCATGGGAAGTCTGGCTGCAGCAATTGTCGCCTACCCCATAGCAATTTTTTCACAATCGCACTTAGGGCAAGACGAAGTTCTCTACATCGGCGGCACGAACTTCGGTATTTTCATAAGCCTGACCTTCCTTGCTGCCGCATTATTCGTCTTTTTCGCCGCCATTCCATTTGTGAAAAAAGCCATGAAAGATACCGGCACCGAAGACCCTGGCTGGATCGTGATTGACGAAGTCTGCGGGATTTTCATGGCACTAGCTTTCGTTCCGTGCGATGTCATTATACACAGTCCTTGGATTCTCGCGCTTGCATTTGGATTGTTCCGCTTTTTCGATATTCTCAAACCGCTCGGCATCCATAAAATGGAAAAACTCCCCGGAGCTTGGGGAGTCATGGCAGATGATCTGCTCGGCGGATTTTACGCAGGCATTCTGCTTTGCTTTGCCTTAACATTAATTGTTTCATTCAGCTAAAAAAGGTGATGCCCGCTCGGAGGCGGGCATGACATACAAACAACGCCCGCGCAGTTCATTCTGGCGGGCATATTAAGCGATTTACTAAACGATTTTATTCAAATATCTTGTTGTACAAACCCGGTGCGAACTTCTGCATGTACCCGAGCACGAAAATCACGGAAATGATAATCGGCAAGCCCCACTTGAAGTAGAGATGCAAAATCTTTAACTTCGGGAACTTCATGCCCACACCCAAATTCGCTTCAGAGATAAACTTGAACTGTCCCCAGCCATAGCGGGAGTTGCAGAACAGCACAAAGATAAGCGAACCCAGCGGCAAAAGCGTATTCGAAACGAGGAAGTCTTCCAAATCCAAAACGCAGCTGCCAGGGCCAAACGGTTCAAAACCCGAAAGCACGTTAAAGCCGAGCGCACACGGGAGCGACAAAATCGTAATTGCGACAAAGTTCCACTTCACCGCCTTCTTGCGTTCCACATTGCGCACATCCATCCAGTAAGCGACAATATTTTCAAACACCGCCACAAGCGTAGAAAGCGCTGCAAACGACATAAAGAGGAAGAATGCTGCACCGCAAACACGACCTGCCGGCATCTGCGCAAACACGTTCGGAAGCGTTGCAAAAATAAGCCCCGGACCAGCATCCGGCTTGAGTCCAAACGCAAAGCACGCCGGAATAATGATAAGCCCAGCAATCAAAGCGACACCTGTATCAAGCACGCATATATGAGCAGCTTCGGTCAAGAGCGAATGCTGTTTCTTGATGTAGCTACCGAAAATGCTCATGGAGCCAATGCCAATGCTAAGCGTAAAGAACGACTGGCCAAGAGCCGCAAACACGACCTCGCCAATCCCCGCTTCCTTGAGCTTTGCAAAGTCCGGCAACAAGTAGAACTTAAGGCCTTCGCCTGCACCAGGGAGCGTGAGCACACGAACCATCAAGATGAGCATAATGATAAGGAGCGCAGACATCATCGTCTTCGTGATGCGTTCCACACCGCGCTGGAGTCCAAGCGCCACAATCGAAAGCCCAGCAAAAGTTGCAACGACCATCCAGAACGAGAGCAAGGGGCCATTTCCGAGCATTTTGCCAAACTCAGCACCGACTTCTGCAGGCGTCATCTTCATGAGGTCGCCCATCGTCACCATGCGGTAGAAGTAATAGAGCATCCACCCCGTCACCGTCGTATAGAACATCATGAGAAGGTAGTTACCGGCAATCATCGGAATCCCCGCATAATGCCACTTGTGCCCAGGCTTTTCAAGGATGGCGAACGAACGGCCCACGCCACGCTTAGACGAGCGGCCAACCGCAAATTCCATCACAAGAATCGGGAATCCGAAAATCAACAGGAAGAAGAGGTAAATCAAAACAAAGGCGGCACCGCCATACTGCCCCGTGATAAACGGGAAACGCCAAACGTTGCCAAGACCGATGGCGCAACCGGCAGCAATCAGAATAAAACCAAGACGGGACTTAAAGTTTTCTCTTTCTGTCATCATTTACCTCATGCACAAATCTAGAACTTAATCGGGTAAAGCAAGTACCAGTGGAACTCCGGATACACCTGAATCGTAGGCGCCGGGAGCTTAAAGTAGTTCAGCATCTTGATGGCAAAACGCGCAAAACGGCTTTGCGGACGGAATGCTTCAAGGTCATAATCCAAGGCGACATAAACTTCACGACGCGGATGCGGTTCCTTGGTAAAAACCTTCTCGTCAATGCTAAGACCAACGGCAATGGCAAGCCAGCTCGGATAATACTTGCGAGCCGATTCCGGCAAAAGCCTGTAGGGCTTGACCGAAAGCCAGAACGTCTGGTTCACGTAGTCATCCGTAAACACGCCGCCCGAAGCCGCATGATTCGAATCATAATAAGCATTGGAATTAATCCAGTAGCTCCATTTGAGGTCTATATATTTAAATAGGGGCACATAGCGTTCCGCCATCGGCAAGAATCCGCCAAGCCCACCCGAAAGCACGTCAAAAATGCTAAAGCCCCACGTCGGAGCAAAGCCATCCTTGACATCAATGGCAATATGCGTTGCCAAAGCGGATAAACCCGCAAACAAATAGGACTGGAATTCGCTAGCCCCTGCCCAGTGGTAGCCTTCGTAAAAGAACTCGCCAAGGACAACGCCTGCCGCAAAATGGCCAAACTTGTCCAAATTCAGCGCATAATCAAAGTCGTTCTCAAAATGGAAATGGGTGCGTTCATCATCCCACCAGCCCTTTTCAAAGACAAAGCCATAGGCCGCGCCATAGGCAATCAGAGTGAGAGACGCCACGCCAAAAATCTTAGCAGGCTCGATTTCCGACTTGATATCGGCAGAATCTTCACTCCGGTAATCCCAGGTCGAATCGCGCCACGTGAGCGGATCCCCTGGAGACGACAAAGCTGCCGCCGGGAACACCAGCGACAGCATAAGCACAAACGCGAGTAAGCCAATAGCAGAACTGTTGGACTTACGCATTAATTCCTCGCAAAGATAATAACTCCATTTTGGCCTCCGAAGCCAAAGCCGTTGCTCATAGCGTAGTCAATCTTCTGGTTGACGGCACCATTTGCGCAGACATCAAGATGAATAGCCGGATCCTGGTCGAACACGTTGAGCGTACCGTGAACCTTCTGATTCATAACGGACATGATGGTCACAACGGATTCGAGAGCACCTGCAGCACCCAGGCAGTGGCCGAGCATGGACTTCGTCGAGTTGACCTTGAGGTTGTCGAGAGCCGATGCAGAGGACTGCTTGAAGAGCGTTTCGATGGCAGAGCATTCTGCAATGTCACCGAGCGGTGTGGATGTACCGTGAGTGTTAATATAGCTAATATCCTTAGCTTCGATGCCAGCTTCCTTGATAGCGTTAGCCATTGCGAGCATCACACCCTTGCCATCCGGACGCGGAGCGGAGATGTGGTGAGCGTCAGAGCTTGCACCGACACCAGCGATACGGGCGAGAATCTTTGCACCACGAGCCTTAGCGTGAGATTCGCTTTCGAGCACGAGGACTGCAGCACCTTCACCAATCACAAAGCCATCGCGATCCTTGTCGAACGGGCGAGAAGCCTGTTCCGGAGCATCATTGCGCTTGCTGACGGCCTTCATGCTGGTAAAGCCAGCGAGGCTGAGCGGGTTCACCGTTTCGTCGGCACCACCAGCGAGCATCACATCGCAGCGGCCGAGACGAATCATGTCATAGGCATTGGCGATGGAGTGGTTGGAAGTTGCGCAAGCGGAAGTGACCGTGTAAGACGGACCCATCCAGCCAGTCTTGTTGCAGACTTCACCAGCCGGCATATTCACGATAGCCATCGGAATATAGAACGGGGAAACACGGGACGGGCCACGAGTGCTAAGAGCCACAGCGGCGTCATAGCAATACTGCAAACCACCGATACTGCTACCAATGATAGCACCGCAGCGTTCCGGATTTTCATTTTCCGGAGCAATGCCAGCCTGGCGCAAAGCCTGGAAGGCAGAGTAAACAGCATACTGGATGCAACGGGAGAACCTGGACTGGTCTCTGGTGCTGTAGATTTCCGAAGCGTCGAACTCACGGATTTCGCTAGCCATGCGAGAGGTGTAAGCCGAAGCGTCGAAACGCTGAATGGGAGCAATGCCAGACTTGCCCTGGAGCAAGTTCTGCCACAATAATTCGGGGGAGTTTCCGAGAGAGGAAACGCAGCCCATACCTGTAATAACAACATTTTCCATAATGTGCCAAATATAATAAAAAAAACGGTAACATTTTCGTAAGCGACGCAAGAAAAAGACAATTTGTAACAAAAAATTACATTTTCAAGAATATTTTTATAACTTTGCAAGAATTTATCCATATATATAGCATTTTCTTTTATTTTAATTACGCAATACTCACAAACCATTATTAGTCATTAGTCAGTAGATATAGTCCCCTGTGTCATCCCGAGCGCAACGTAAGTAGAGTCGAGGGATCCAGTGAAATTTTCATGCTAGGAATGGAGATTCCCGCTCAGTGGCGGGAATGACAAGTCAAGAAGCGGGAATGACAAGTCAAGAGGTGGGAATGACAAAAACAAGGCGGGAACACGATTCAAAAAAATGCTATTATTCGCGCGTATGCCAAAGAGTTCTCGAAATTTAGTTTGGATGGACCTGGAAATGTCCGGTCTCTATCCTGAAAAAGATGTCATTCTCGAAATTGCGACCATTGTTACTGACGCCAACTTGAACATCCTCGCCGAAGGCCCTGTTATCGCTATCCACCAGCCCGAAAACGTTTTCGAAAGCATGGACGAATGGAACACACGGCACCACAACCAGAGCGGCCTCGTGGACCGTTGCCGCCGTTCGCAGTATTCCCTCAAGGACGCCGAACAAGAAACGCTCAAGTTCATCAAGCCGTTTACCGAAAAAGGCAAGAACCTCCTCTGCGGAAATTCCATCACGCAAGATAGGCGCTTTTTGTACAAGTACATGCCCGAAATTTCGGAATGGCTCTGCTACCGCAATATTGACGTGAGCTCCATCAAGGAACTCAGTTACCGCTGGTACCCGAACCTCGAAGATTTTCAGAAAGAAAAACGCCACGAAGCTTTAAACGACATCCGCGAAAGCATCGCCGAACTCGCCTATTACCGAAAGACCATCTTCAAGTAATTCTATGGAAAGACTCCCCTATGCCCAGAGAATGCGCAACCGCTGCATTGCGATTACTGTTCTTGTCACGATTATTATTGCCATTGTTCACTGTTCCACCAAAGACGATCCGGTTCCACCCGCAGAACCTGCCGAGCCACAAGTTGCAACAGCCGTAGACACACTCGCCCAAGCCATAGCCCCAAGCGATACAAATCAAAATCCGAACGGACTTGTCGCCCTGAAAGGCATCGAAGACGAAGACTTTGAAAGCTCGGGCAACACAGCCAACGGAAATGTGGCAAGCGCCACAAACGCTACTGCCGAAAGCACAGACAGCGTCCGCGACACGCTCCATATCAAAGCACAAAAAGATCCGCTCCTCGCCGACAAAATCGACATTCTTTTACGCCGTTACCACCCGGACTTGGGCGTTATCCTCGTCGTGGATACCAAGACAAACGAAATCATCGCCTGGGGAGAACGCCGAGACGGTCAGGTTCAGAACAAGCCCGACTACATTGGCCGCACCACCTTCCCCGCAGCATCGCTTGCAAAGCTTGTGACGATTGCCGCCGCCATGGAAAGCAACCGCTACTCGCTCAACACGCCCATTCCGATGATCGGACGCCACCACACGCTTTACCTGAACCAGCTCCGCGTCCCCGAAAAGTATAACGGCCCCACGATGGAACTCTCCGAAGCGTTCGCCCGCTCCGCCAATCCGCCAATGGCCATCGTCGGTAAAAACGTCGGAGGAAAGCGCCTCAACGCCGCCGCCGCAAAACTCGGCTACAACAAGAACTTCCCTGGCAACGCCCCGAATGCCTCGCGCTACACCGCCCCGGACACGGGTTACGGCCTTGCCGAAGTCGCCTGCGGCTTTACAACCTCGACGACACTTACGCCGCTCCTCGCCGCAGCGCAAGTCCGTGCAATCCTCACCAAGAAGCCCCTTGAAATTCCATGGGCTCGCGACATGGCTCCATTCGCCCCGCAAAAGCCACTCGCCCTCAACCTTGGTAAATTCACCGAAAACACATACTACGGTCTCCGCGAATCCATGCTCCGTTCCGTGACACAGGGGACAGCCCGCAAGCACATGTCCACAAAGAACATGGCCCGCAAGAATTTCGAAGCGCTCCGCCTCGGCGGCAAGACAGGCTCTCTCGATGGAAACGACCCCGCCGGACGCTACGACTGGTTCATGGGATTTGCAGAAGCGAAAAACGATCCGAACAAGTCCATTGTCGTCATCGTGATGCAGATGCACAAGGAAATGCGTTCACAACCGGCAACGCAGGTAGCCGCAACCGTCATCAATTACTGGGCACACCAAAACCTGGACCTGAAAAAATAATTTAGATTTAAACACAAAAGAAGAAGGCTTATCATGGAATTATCTTGGTGGAACTTAATACCGACTTATTTTGATGGAACGGCATTCCAGCTCGGGAATTTCCCGGTGCGCTGGTACGGCATCATGTACATTTTTGCGTTCGTGACTGCCTACATCACCATGTGGAAAATCAGCCAAAAAGAAAAGCTCGGCTACACCAAGGAACAACTCGACAACATCTTCACGTGGATTATCGCGGGCATTTTGCTAGGCGCACGCCTCGGTTATGTGTTCTTCTACAAAGCAAGCTACTATCTTGCAAACCCGACTGAAATTTTATTCCCGATGATCCATGACGACCTCGGTTACCATTTTGTCGGGATTTCCGGAATGTCATACCATGGCGGCCTTATTCTCGGCATCATCTTCTTCTGTATCGGCGCAAAGCGCAACAAGCTCGACGTCTGGAAAACATTGAACCTCGCCATGCTCGCCGCCCCGCTAGCCTACACCTGGGGCCGCTGGGGCAACTTCATCAACGGTGAACTTTTTGGCGAAGCAACGACTAGCGCTATCGGCATGTGGTTCCCGCTCGCTCACGACAGCACGCTAGCAAACCCGATTCTCCACCACCCGAGCCAGCTTTACGAAATGGTCTTCGAAGGCATCGTGCTCTTTATCGTCTTGTACAACCTGCGCAAGATCCCAAAGCTCCACGACAAGATTCCTTGCCTCTATTTGATGGGTTACGGACTGTTCCGCTTCTTCATTGAATTTTTCCGCAAGCCGGATGCACACCTCGGACGCGTGGACCTCTTTGGCATGAGCCGTGGACAGACTCTCTGCTCCGTGATGATCCTCGCAGGCCTTGTGTGGATGATTTATCTGTTCTATAAAGAAAAGAAAGCTAATAACCCTTAAACAGGTTTTCCCAGAGGCTGCGTTCTTCTTCGAACTTCTGGGCAAACAGCTTGCTCACTTTCTTGTAAACCGCCTTGACGTGTTTAGCGAGCTCGTCGGTCACATAGTTTTCAGCACCGCCATCGTCGGCACCAGCCTCATTCATGAGCTTCATCCACTGGCTTTCCTGATTCTTGCTGCCTAACGTAGACGAAAGCGACGTATCCTCGTAGCACTTATTGTCCATGTAAGACTTCCAGACAGACTGCGGGATTTTTTCAAGGAACTTCTTGATAAACGGTTCCGCATTCGTAGAATAGCCATAAGAATTACCGATCAAGCAAATCAAAGGCACATTGATAACGCGCCCGACATTGACACGGCTCCACGCTTCGTCCGTCATGTCGAGAGTCGCATTGTACAGGTCTTCAGCAGGCTTCGGTTCGTTATAGAAGTTGTCAATTCCCAAATGCGCATCACGCAAATGATTGAGGAAATCCGACAACGGCGAAGAATCATCTACAGCCGTAGTTTCAGCAACCCCGGCATTGACGGCAGACGCAAGCGAAGCAGTCTTGCCATCTACGACCTCACCCGATTTCTTGGCATTGGCCTGAATTTCCAGATTTTCACATTGATCCATGACCGTGGAATCAAACGACGAAGAAACACGGAACTTGTGATAGAACCTGATGTTTCCTTCTTGCGACTGGAAATAAAGAGCCTTGTACTTGTCATTGTCTTTGAACAAATTTGCAAGAGCCCTGTAAGCGCGGTGTCTTGCACCCCCAGACGTAAATTTACCACGATGGATAGAAACAAAGCAGTGGAATGCGCGCACGCAACCGTTCGTATCGATGACCGTAATACCGTCGTAGTTCAGCATCGAGATGAACATCTTTCGGATAAAGTTCTGTTCATACAGGTCACGGAAAGTCTGCGTTTCAAGCATGGAATCCGGCTTGATTTGCATTTCCTTGTAATCGTCAAAAACAATCTTGCCGCTGTCGAAATTTTCGTCTTCATTGCCGTTCCACGACGGATCGACAAACAGGCAGATTGTGCCATGGACTTCCCTCTTGATCTGCGAGAAAAGCCCCGCCCAGAAGCCCTTGGGGTACGATTCCAGGTTATTGTCTTCTAAATTGTCAGAGAACTCATTTTCATCCAGGTCAAAACGGATAAGCAAGTGATCGTTGACCCCGGACGAGGTATGGGAATTTATACAAATCTTGGAACGGTTGACGCATTCAATCAGCAAAAAGCCTTTTTCGAGAAGAGCGCGTTCGGTTTCACCCGCATTGCCGATATCCGACTGGAACACCCCCACCTGGATCGCGGACTCCGCCTTTTCTCGGGTCTGGGTCTGCTGAATAATCAGGTCGCAGCCGCTCTTGCAGAAATGAATGACGTCTTTCAAGCAGGCCTTGACGCGTTCCTTGAAAAGGCTCTCTAAAGCATCTCCCGAAAATTCATAAATGCGGCGGTTCCAGCCCATGGGCGGGTTTCCGTTACCCATGATGATTCTGAACGTAAAATGGTCGTTTTCTTCCTGATAATGCGGTACGCTCGGCAAAATTTCGATAATAGCATCAATAACCGCTTCCTTCATATCGGGAAGCTTGCGCAAAAAGAACTCCTTGATTCTCTTTCGGTCGAGTCCAACGACGTTCGAAGAATTGTCAATTTCTCCACTCATATAAACCCATCAAGTTTCTTATTAATAATATACATTGCTATATCATTTTTTGGACGGGAACATCCTATTTTTTTGTTCCAATTTGCGCTATTTTTGCCTAAAACGGCAAAAAAGACTATCTTTTGAATTGCTTTTAGCAGGAGTTTTAATATGGCAGGAATTACTTACGAAATTGACGACAAGAACATCGTTGAACAAATCAAGTCTGATGCCATGAAGGTCGCAGCAGAACTCGTCGAAGTGGCAAAGCTCAAAAAGGGCGACATTGTCGTCGTCGGCTGCAGCACCAGCGAAACTTTAGGAAACCAGGTCGGTAGCCACTCCGTCCCGGAAGTCGGCAAGGCCATTTTTGACGGTCTCCAGAGCATTTTCGGGGCCAAAGGCGTCTACATTGCCGCCCAGTGCTGCGAGCACCTGAACCGCGCCATCATCATCGAGCACGATGCCGTCCCGAATGCCGAAATCGTAAATGTCGTGCCACAGCCCAAAGCTGGCGGCTCCTTCGCTACCGCTTGCTACGCAAGCTTCAAGGCTCCCGTAGCGCTCGAGCACATCAAGGCAAATGCAGGCATAGACATCGGCGGGACCCTTATCGGCATGCACCTCCGCGAAGTCGCCGTCCCGGTGCGCTTAAAGCAGAACCACATCGGCAAAGCCATCATTATTGCAGCCCGTACCCGCCCCAAGTTCATCGGAGGTGAGCGTGCGCACTACAACGATTCCCTGAAGGATGGATATCCGGAGTTTTAGCACTTTTTTGTTGCTTTTTCATTTTATTTTCTTACATTTAGCGTATATGAAAAAACGAGTTGCTCTACTTTTCGTTGTTTTCGGTGTTTTCTTCGCTAACATCACCGGTTGTAATGGATTTTCCAAGGACCCTCCACACAATGTCTCCAACGCAAATTCATCCCTATACACAATCGGTGTCGAAGAAAATTCCAGCATCTACGAGAATGTCTCAAAGCAGCTTACCAAGGCCAAAGTCAAGCAGTATCCAGACTTAATAACCGCCTATTTCGCATTGCAAGTTGGCGATATCGACATCTTGTCATACAACGAGATTATCCTCTCGCATACCTTTAACGACAGCATGAGCGGGCTTACGTTTATCGATAACGATATGAACTTGCCCGAAGAATTCGTTATCGGCATGAACAAGCACAGTGCCATCCCCGATCTCAAGGGAATTATCAACAAGCTTATCGATAGCTTAAACGCCGCAGGGACTCTCGCCGAGCTAAACGACCATTGGAACAAGAACTCAAAAACAAATCCGCTAATCAGCACCAAGGAAAGCGAATCCGAACAAGTCCTGAGAATCGCCACATCAGCCGACGTTCCCCCGTTTTCATTCACTAGCGGGAACCAGATTGTCGGGTTTGATATCGATTTAGCGAAGCTCCTCGAAGAAAAACTGAACGTCAAGACCAAGATTATCAAGACGGACCGCAACAAGCTCGTCACGACACTCAAGAACAACGACGCAGACCTCATCATTTCGGCATTCACCGTCTGCGAATGCTTCCAGAACGAAATAGACTATTCAAAGCCCTACTACATCGGAAAAACGGCTTTTGCCATCCGAAACGACTTTGGCAAAGAGGCAACAATCAGCAAAGTTCCTAAGATGACGTATCTCGAACCGAAGAAACCGGACGAGATATACAAGCTTACCGACCTCTCCGGTAAATTTGTCGGAGTCCAGACCGGGACAACGCTCGACGAGCAGGTGCAGCAGCTCATCAAGCTTCCGCGCATCCAGTATTTCGCGAACATTCCCGAAATGACCAAGGCTCTGGAACAAAGAAACCTGGACGGCATCGCGGTGGACTACTCGGTTGCAGAATCCATCCTCAAGCAACATCCGGATTTTTCGATTCTTAAAGACCGCCTGAACAAGGATGAATTTGGTATCGCCATGGGCAAGAACAGCCCGCTCAAGGCCAGTATCGATTCCTGCATCAAGGTGTTACAGCAAAAAGGCGAAATCCAGAAAATCAAGAACAAGTGGTCCAAGAACAAGTCCGCCGTCAGAGTGATGAAACAGGACTGGATCGGAACGGACACGCTCGTTGTCGGTACAGAAGCACTTTATGCGCCCTATGAATTTTACCAGTGGGGCGAGCTTTCAGGCATCGACATCGACATCATGTACACCATCGGCAAGATGCTGAACAAGAACATCAAGTTTGCAGACATGAATTTTGACGTGTTGATTCCGTCGCTCGTGAACGAGAAGACAGACCTCTGTATTGCGGCCATGAGCATCACCGAAGAACGCAGCAGTCTAATCGACTTCTCGATTCCTTACGACAAGAACGAATCCGTCATCGTCGTACACACGCCCCAGCACGCCATCGAAAAAATCGGTGACTCCACAGGAATCTTAAGCCAAATCTTCCAGAAAATACAAGACTTGTTTGATTAAGTCGGCAGAACTTAGTCGGCAGAACTTAGAGATCTGAGCATTGTTCTAAGCTCTAAGTTCTAAGAGCGAAGCGAGCTAAGTTCTAAATAGCTTTGTGGTGCCGCATGGCACGAATGTTGCGCGGCAAGACTTCCTTGTGCCACTTGATCCATTCATCGTAATAGATGTAGCGTTTTTCACGCTGGCGGAACTCGCGCCCATGCACAACGCGGCGCCCGCCCCGTTCTTCCACAGGAATCACGATATGCAGGCACTCGTGATAAACGACCCCCGCAATTGCATACAAAGGACAATTTGCTGCATCATAACCGCGGCTGATACTAATCAGATGGAAGCTCTCGCCCGTCACCGGATCCTTGCGCACGGAATGGAAGCTTAAGCCACCCACGCGGTTGCTCCACGTGATTCGGCATGTGAGCGCTCCATCGAAATACGTATTGTTGATAGCGGCGAGCACATCCGTCAAGTTGTGATGGACGCCCTGCGGACGAATTGGCGGCAAGCGTCCCTTGCTCGCCAGCGGAGCTTCACCTTTATCTGTAAAAATTTGGTCTACCGCCTGCCAAAAGCGGTTTACCAAGTCCTTGATAATAGCCTTGTTTTTCTGCGTTTTACGACGCACCGCATGTTCAGCCCACTCTGCGGCCAGTTCACGAGCATCGGCAAATTCAGGGGCCTTCATATACGCAGGCAGCAGGACTTCCGGATGCCCGAACAAGAACCCGCCCTTGCAGCGGATGCTTTTTTTCATCAGGGGATTGTACTTGAAATGCACAAGGCCGTTGGCGGAACATTCCGGCGACGGCGCCTTGACTTCGGGCACCTCCGGTTCAGCGACAAAGCCGAACAAATCCAACTGCCCATCATTCACGCGCCAAGCACTCCTTCATAGCCATTCAGTGCCAAGAGACCGCCAAAAAAGCTTTCGGGCAAGTCCAGAGCCGCATAATGTTCCGAGATCCCGTAAACAGCATCTTCAACAACATCTGGCATATAAACTATGTAGCTATCATTCTTTTCGGTCTGGAGCATATCTGGCGTGCAGTACTTCGGATCTGTTTCGCTAAAGTACATACGGCAAGAGACCGTGCGCAGTGGATAGACAGTGCAGTCCCCCACCCCGTTCGAGAACGGGCACGAGTGCCACCAGGAGAAATAGTCGTGGAGCGCCTTGTCTTCGGCATCATCTTCAGAAAAGCCCTCTTCCTTGCGCGATTCGAACAGAGATTCAAACTTGTCCGACCGCATCTGGCAGGCCTCCATCAACGACAGGAGGTCGTCCCTCTTGCGCAGCTCGCTGTACATGAAAATCAGCTCAAACGGTTCCACCGACATCGGGTAGTGGTGGCAACAGTTCCCGCAGGCGGGCCTACACTGGATTGGGCGCGGCTGTTGTACGAGCACGGCCTTCAAGTACTGGTCGTAGGCGGCATGATATGCTTCGGTGAACTTGAGTATTTCGGGCAACTGTTCGCGCAAATTGTCCGGACCTATGGCGCATTCGCGGCCCAAGGCGGTCGCAATTCCGTCTAGACGGTCCCTTTCGACCCGGAGCAGGGTGGACAGTCGCATTTCGGCAATGCGATAAGCCTTCGTCGGAAAATACTCTTTATAAGCATTCATCGAGCGCAAATATATTTTTTTACGAGAATACCGTAAAAAGCGCAAATAAAAAAAAGCACCTTATTCATTTTTGAAAAAATGAAATTATTTTATTACATAGGGTAATGAAATAATATTTTTCAGGATCGGCAATATGAAAAAAACATTGCAAGGCAAATGGATGTGGCCTACGGCAATAGCATTGTCTATAGGCATTGCAGGTTGCAACCTGTTCCACCCAACAGATGGCCGCGATGCAGATAGCGATGATGCTGCAGCGCTGACTCTTGAAGGTCAAAAAGAATTCCAGAACGCAAACTACCACGCGGCCCGTACATTTTTCAGCAGAGCCATCAAAGCCGACTCCGGACACTCGGAAGCTTGGGTCGGGCTGTCCAAATCAGTCCTCCACACCCAAAAAGGTATCAATGTATTTGAGCTAGTTTCCTACGCACAGACCAAGGAATCAGAAAACGGCAAAACCGAAAGCGCATTCAATACGATGTCCGACGCAAAGGCGGATTCCATTTCAAGAGGAATCGATTCCGTCATGATTTACCTGAACAAGTTCATAGCCCGAGACACTACAGGCAAGACGGACAAGAAAGTCAGGTTCAGGGATATTGCCGACAGCTACACCATTTTGCAGCTCACCAAGGCCGCCCTCCGTATCAGGGCCGTAAGAAACCAAATGCAAGAAAAGCTTTCACTTACATCCGTAGTCTCTGCTAACAATTCAGGCATGATGATGGACCTTACCGTGCTTAGCGAAATGGGCGACAGCCTCAAGCCGTTCCTTAACGACATGGCCTCCGCCGCTGAAGCTATCAAGGTTGCTCCAGAAGCCGCCGCTGAAATCATCAAGGCTTACCTCCCCGACTCTACCCGCCAGGACTTTGACGACGATGACTACGCCGATGTATCCGTTGGGCTTGCCAACTCCATTATCCAGATGAACGACAGAGCCCAGAGTGTCGAAGAAGACCGTAATGACGTGTTCTTCAAATTCGGCAACAGTCGTGATGACGACGGCGATGGCTGCGTAGACGAAGAAGTTCTTGACAATTACGACAACGATGGCGACGGCGAAATAGACGAAGACGTTCGCGACAGCCGTTCGATTGTCTTGATGAAGAAGAGACCGCAAAATTATGAAGAATTAAAAGCAGCAAGCCAAGATGTAACGAATTACGACCTCACGAAGGCCCAAGTGGATTCGTTAAAATTCATCGAAAAATACCATCCAGTAGACATCGACATGAATGGAGTATTTGGTCCTGTGGTTGAAGGTGATCCTGAATCTCCCCCAAATGACCCTTATGAATGGCATTACGTCTACAGCGATCCAAATGAAAGAGACGAACAAAAGAACCACCTGCTCCAATTCACAAACAAACTCAAATTCAATTATACCAAGAACGGGTTGTTCCTCGAAAAGGATAACGATCCTGTGATGCAGGACGCTGAAGAAATCGAATCCTTGATCAAGAACAAGGAACTCATCCGCAAAGACACTTTGTACCCGCCTAAGTACAGTTTGAAGGATCGCAAGAAAATGGTAGGCGGATGCTGGAACAATTACACGGAAGAACAATTCCTCCAGTGGTTTAATAGGGGAGACGCAGAATGAATAAATTAACTTTACTTGCCGTTCTCGCCTGTACTTTTAGTATAGCTTCTGCAAAAGCGCCGACGCATTTTTCGTTGCGTGCGGAATCCATGGGTGGCGCCCATGTCGCAGTTGTCGATGATAAAGAAGCCATCCACTATAACTATGCTGGTTTGAGCCAAATCAACCGCCTAGGCAATTACGAAAAGCGCCCAGAGCAAGGATATTACCCCCGAAACTGGATTGGCGACATGCGCCTCACATTCGGTGGTGCGGGTGACATTTTCAAGTTCCTATCTACGTATAGCGACGTGAAGGATGTCCAGGACTTGTTCAGAGATGCACAAAAAGATGCCGGATCCCAATCCAGCCAGACAAGTGCCATTCTCGATTCCTTGGTCAAGAACCCCAAGTACATCAAGACATTAAACTCTTACGACCATAAGACCATGGAAGCAAGAGTGAAGTTCGATGCAGAAATGGCATTCCATAACTTTGGTGCCGCATTCTGGATAAACGGAGGTGTTGCGCCGTACATCGATGCAGGCTTAATCCTCCCCTACGTCGTTGTGGACACTTTCGTTATCGACGCAGTCGCACAGATTGGTGGTGCCTACGAAATCATCCCCAACCAACTTTCAGTCGGTTTGGGTGGTAAAATCGCCAAGCGACACAAGACCAACATGGTAACCATCGGCCTTGCCAATTACAGCACGATCGTCGACACCCTTAAGGATCAAGCAAGCGACGCCACGGACAATTTCTTCGATTCCAAGACGTTCTCGTTTGGCCTCGACTTAGGCGTGCTTTACCAGTTCAACCGTGAAATACGATTCGGCGCATCGCTCAGAGACATTTACTTCAAGTCTCTCGCTGGTGAAACGTTAACTCCGAATTTTACCATCGGTGCAAACTACAGCCCGAAATTCATGAACAGCAATACAGGCTTTGGCCGCAAATTTAACGTGGCCGTAGACTTTGCCGACATGTTCAATGCCGATAGAAATTACAAGTTCTTTAGCCACCTGAATTTCGGTTTTGAAATTGAACAGACGCTTGCCGCAATTCCGGGACTCAATAACGAAATCCGCTTTATCGCTTTGCGACTTGCAGGCGGTTTCAGAGGCGGTTACCCGTCAGCGGGTATCGGGCTTGAAGTGTTGCGATTCTTCTCGATCGAAGCCGCTACGTGGGGCGAAGAACGCGGATACTACACCGGTCAGGACGAGAACCGAATCTACATGGTGCAAGCAAGCATAGGATTCTAGCTTAAACAAAGGTCGCGCATTGAAAAGCGCGGCTTTTTTAATGACGAGAAAAGGCGGAGTTGAGCTCCGCCTTTTATGTATGAGGTTAGGGATGACTTATACACTTGTCACCCCGGACGCCGTTCCGGGGTCTATTATTTTTTCACTTTCACGACTCTTGCCTGCGGGTTCTGCTTGCCGAGCAAGTCGTAAGTGCGGGAGGTGCGCAAGCTGCGGGACTGCACCGGGCGATTGCGCTTAAAGATGGAAATCGTACCATCATCGGTCTTGAAGTTTTCCACATGCGTAATGCCGTTATTCACGTAATCCGTAAGGCCGTATGCGTGACGCATGATGTTCAGAACGTCCTTGTCGAACACGGAGCCGTCCGGAGCAGACTGCCTGCGGATAATCGTCATGTTGTTTTCGCCTTCGTGACCCGTATCCCAAGCAATCGGCACCACCTTGTTTTGTTTTGCAAGTTTCATCACAGCATCGTAATAAGCGAGGCGGCCCTTGCGGTGTTTCGCATAATTGTCACCCGTCAACACGCCCACGCGGTCATTCGCACCGAACTCGCCGATAATCACAGGCACGCCCTTATCGACAAAATTTGTTTTCATTTTGCCAAACTGGTCCTGAATCTGAGCACTGGTACACTTGTCGCCCATGGCCCCCGCCCAGGCGTTGTAGCCGCAGTTATGCACGATATCCGCACCTGTCGCGAGGTCATCGCCCCAGTAGTACTGCGGGTAAACCTGCGCGCCCCAATCAACAACGTCATTCAACAGCGTGTAGGTATAAGGGTCATAGAAATGCACTTCGACCATCAGGCGGCTCGCAATTACATCCTTCGGGAGTTTGCTCACAGGCATCACTTCACTCGTGCGGTCGATGCTTGTCGAAGGGCCCTGTATCACGAGCGTACGGCTAGCGTTATTGCCACCCGTTGCACGCACGGCATCCACAAACGACTGATGATAAACCATCAAAATTTCAGTTTCGTGCTTGTAATTGTCATCTGTAGTTGCAGGCTCGTTTGCACTGGCGAAAAGCAAATTTTCGTTGTAGTTTTTGAAGTGCGTTGCGATTTGCGTCCAATAAGATTTCTGCTTAGCGTTCACCTCATCCTTCTTGGCATCCTTCAAGTTTTCTTCGAGCCAGCCGCCATCCCAATGGATATTGAGAACCGTCACGAGCCCCGCGCGCATGCACATATCCACCACAGTCTGCACCGAATCCATCCAACTTTTGTTGATGACTCCATTACTCGCATGGCTATCCCAAGCGCAAGGAATGCGAATCGTGCTGAAGCCCGCCGCCTTGACCGAATCAATATACGCCTCGGTCGGGAACTTGTTGCCCCACCCCGTCGGATTCCCTGGAACTTCCATCGTGTTTCCAATGTTTATGCCAAAGCCCATCTTCGCAAACATTTCGTTTGCCGTCGGCAAATCAGCCGCGAAGGAATTTGACACCAATGCAAAAGAGAACGCGCTGCAAAGAGCAGCAACGCGAATGTGCTGTTTCAACATAGTTAATCCTTTGGTTCTATGCCATTCGCGTTTTATCCCCAAACAACGAAAGATCATACACCGAATTTAAATATATAACAAAGAACGGCGAAAGCCCAAATTCTGCCGTTAAAAGCGTTGACGATTTGTCAAATGAGGTATGGGCTATGGGGTCGCTAAGCTTTCGAAAAGAGCGTAGCCTCGGGCAGCTTTCAACATATTCGTGGTGGTATCAACTTGAATACCAATAAAACCGGTATAAAGCCTCAAAGGAATCATTTTACCTAAATACTTCCATTCAATCCGTATCGAGGTCACACCTCTAGGAACATTACTAACATCCAGTTGTTCATTCCAATCCGAAGAATGCCTTCTATAAGCATCAATACGTTCGTTCATGTAATTGCTCTCGTTTATATCTAATCCTGTGTACGGGAAAAATCTAGAAATCCAACCATTAAAGGTCACATTTCCACAAAATTCTGGAATGTAACGCTTGTATATCCCTCTCCAATGTTCCATATTTATTTTGCCTTCAAAGACATTGATAAATTCATCAAGAACAGGATTAAGCCCAACGGCCCACCAATCCATATCCAGACGCGATGCAAGTCTGTTAAAAGCATCCTTGAGCAAAACCCAGTCTTCTTTTTTACCATTTATCTTGATTTTGGGGATTCCGCAAAGCGTAGAAACCACATACTCGTAATATTCCGCAGCCACAGCCATGACCATCGCACTAGAAATGTTATAATCCACCGGACTTGTCGTCGAGAACTTTGTTTTCAACGGTAATCCAGTCTCTTCAGGCAACTTAGACTGCAATGCATCAAACAAATTCGCAAACGTCCAGAACCATTCATAATGCGTTGATTCGGTGGTCAGCGAATTGTCCTCAAAAGTAACTACAGTATCCGTTCCCGGAGTAACAAACTTATCTTTCAAAGCTTCGCGATTGCTTTTGACATGGTAGCGGAAACCATCCAAAATCATAAGCCAAATATCATCTGGATTTATTTCCAGGGAATAATGATTGGCAAACGCAAGTTCAACGACATCAAAGAATGATGATATATCAGACGTTCCACTGATAAAAGGGCTTATCGAATCAGAATACGCATAAAAAATCTTGCGCCCTCTTTCTTGTTTATTTTTAGAAAAATGTTCTGCAAAACCACCCTTTTCAACAGGAACAAGTTTTTCTTTAAAAGGTTTGCTTTGAACGCTAGAATCAACGATCATGACATACGCACTCGTATCGCGGACAAAGCCTTCGAAACTTTGCTTCACGTTCGAAGACAATTTGATGACTTTTTCGTCTCCGCAAGAAGAGAGAACGCATGCGGCAAGGATGAGGAAAAAGAATTTGTAAAGGCTACGCATACTAACAATATAAAAAATTTATTCTTCCACAAAGCAGGCCGGAATTTTAAGCTTCACGACTTGATTTAAAGAAAGGTCTTCTTTGACGTACATAGCATGATATCTATCAAACAACGTGTATATTGTCGGAAATTTAATCGGCTTTTTAGTGAATAGCGGCTCTCTTTTTATACATTCCAAATAATTAATTCCGCCCGTAGCAAAGTCCTTCGTAAATCGGATTTCATCACAATGTTCTTTGATTTTATCTGAATAGCCGATAATTTCAACGGAATCTTTTTCATTCCCCTCACCCCTACATTCTTGGGAATATTCTCTAGAAAAAGAGAGATGGACCTTTTCTGACTTGACAATTTCTTGTGCAGCGACATAGCTCCAAATTTTACGCGATTGTAATTCCGGTGGCAAATTATCGGAGATATACATACACGGAAGGGGATCCATAAGACGAGTTTGCACTTTTGGCGGCATCCAGCCATAATATAAAATGGACTTAACTTCTTCCAAAAAATCCTTATACTCGAGATGTTCCGTGTTCATCGAGACATTCGTAACGCGGCCACTATCCCCAAACGTAATCGTAGCATCAACAGAAAGATTAAAGCCCTCTTTATAATATCGTTTGAAAGTTCTGTCAAGAAGCCAACGACAAGGTCTTTTCACACTATTAACAAGTCCCGTTTCAAATTCGCGTGGTGGCATCGTATCACTAAGAAATTTTCCTTCTTTTAATTCAAATGTATCAACATATATATTCACTTTCAATGCTGGTAGATTCGGTCGTGTTTTGAATTCCGCAGTTTTGCCTTCCGTAGAAATTTTTCGATCTTTGAAAAAAGTATAAATAGGGGCCAGTTTTTTCATTCTGCCGTAGCCTTGCAGCGAATACACAATTCCTTCAAACAGGGTATCCCAAGAATAAGAATTTTCATAGTAGAACAAATAATCAATCAGTTTCCCTTTTTGAAATAAACTAACAGACAAATTCACTTTATCTAAGAAATCATCTTTAAGAATTCTTTCAAATTCAACATTTTCTTCATCAAGCACCGCGGCCTTGGCAAATTTTTTGATTTCCTTCAAGCTATTCGTTGTGTAGGCCAAGCCCTGCGCGTTATAAACAACCATAGAGTCCGCCAACGCTAAAGATTCTTGCAAAAGTCGCGGTTTTCCAGGAATAAAATCAACAGAAACATTATCACGTTTCTGTTCGCAAGAGAGCAGAACGCATGCGGCTAAGAAGAGAAAAATGAATTTGTAGCAACATTTCATGCTAATAATATAGATATAACGTTATTAGCAGATTTAATGACGAATGGTAAAATAAAGTATAAAATGGAGATTCCCGACTGTCATCCCGGACTTGTTCCGGGACGGGAATGACATACTGCATTTCGTCATCCTGAATGAAGCGCTAGCGAAATGAAGGATCCAGTAAATTCTTGTAGTGCAAAAGCGAAAAATTGACTGGATCCTTCCTCCCTTCGTTCGTCAGGATGACGGTCTCCAAAGATGACAAGCCGGAATGACAGGGGTGCAACGGGTTTATTTGCCGCTCATGATGGTGGCGAGGTCGGCTCCACTCAAATTGGTCTTTTCGTTAAGGGCGGCAACGATTGCGGTAAGCGACTTTTGGCAAGCCATCATGAGGTTGTAAACTTGTTCGACAACGCTTGTTTCGGCAAGTTGGTAGTAATAGCAGGCCGCCTGAAAGCTTTGGTAATCGGGATCGCTCCTGTAAAGTTCCATCGGAAGTTCTTTCATAACAGTGTCGAGATCGCAAGCGAAATTTTTGCGGATTAAAAAGTCCGACATGTGGCCAGCAATGGCGATGTGAGCGGCACCATCGAGCGAGCTCCCGGGCATGCGCGTGGCACTCGGTTTTTCCTTGGAATTGTTGATTCTGACGTAATCAATTTGACGCTTGAACAGGAATGCGATTAGAGCGTGGCCCGCCTCGTGGCGGCAAAGTTTTTCAAATTCTTGTTCACCGAAAAATTCAATTAAGTTTTCGCGAGTTAATGTTTGTTCTGACATTTTTCAATCCACCTGTCTAAAAAATCCATCTGTTCGTCGGTATGGAACCAATGTTCACCGCCTTGCATAATCGTGAGCGACGCGCCCACTTTTTGAGCAAAATCTCGCATCGTTTCGAGGTCGGTCAAATTGTCATTGGAACCGTACAAAATATGCGTCGGGATATTCCATTCGATGGGATTTTCTCGCACGTAGCAAAGGTATTTCCAAGAAAGCGTCTCGCCGAAATTCGTCGCAATTTCGCCTTTTTCGCGGAGTTCATCTTCGGAGACATTCGCCCACAGCATCATATTGCAAATGAGCTTTTCCAAATTTACCATCGGCGAAATGAAGAACGCCTGCTTGATGCGGTTACCGCCGAGCGCGTTCATCGAGAAGAACGCGCCAATGCTATTTGCGATAAGCACGACTTCGTCGTAGTTTACAGCAACCGAGTCAAAGTAAGCCGAGAATTCCTGCTTGGCGTCCCACGGGGTTTCCGCCTTGTAATCAAAACCGATGACATCAAAATCTGGGAAAAGAGGTTTGTAATGATTGGCCTCGTCGGCGTTACCGCCTTTCCCGTGAATGTAAATAACGAGCTTTTTCATTTTTCACATAGAAAATACAAAAAACTACACCTTTCGGCTAGAGATTGAGATTCATTTTACCAAAGCAAGCAACTGTTCCTTGGTCACAAGGTTCAGTACCGAAAACGCCGTCATTTTACAGCCTAAATCCATAATCGACGCACCAATGTGATATACAGTTTCGTCAATAATGATAAATCTGTCGTGAACCTCACGCATTGTCCGCAATACAACAGTCGGAAACTGGCGATTTATGCGGTCAACTTCATCGTTCATCGCACGCGTAATTCGAGCGGAATAAATGACGGCATTGACACCAGCAACTCGTTTTGCAACAAGCGAAAGCGATGTATCATTAGCAAACGGATCTATGATTATGATTTCTTTTTTCGCGGAGCGAACTAACTGAACCGCAAATTCA
The DNA here is from genome assembly GCF_002210405.1 of Fibrobacter sp. UWB3. Classification (NCBI taxonomy): domain Bacteria; kingdom Pseudomonadati; phylum Fibrobacterota; class Fibrobacteria; order Fibrobacterales; family Fibrobacteraceae; genus Fibrobacter; species Fibrobacter sp. UWB3. The sequence goes on along the minus strand of NZ_MWQJ01000002.1, from coordinate 225,819 downwards.
TAACCACTCCAATGAGCATTAGCAGGAATAACACCTTCACTAGGAGGCAAATTTGCTTTGACAAAGAAGTCCACCTGTTTTTCAAGGTTAATAACACGAGAGTCCAAATTCTCGAGTTTATTTTCTTGAGAAATCAATCGTCGATTAACACTATATCCCTTAAGCAAATGCTCTTTGAGAACCTGATTTGCCCATCGACGAAATTGTGTACCTTGGATAGATTTTACTCGATACCCGACAGAAATGATGACGTCGAGATTGTAGAAATTTGTAGGTTTGGTAGAAAAATCGGAATTTCCGATTTTTCTTACCGATTCATTTTTCAATATTTCACCCTCAGATAGGGCATTTAATATATGCTCGTTTATAGTTGAACGAGATTTCCCAAAAAGAAGAGCCATTTGATCAATCGTCAGCCATACTGTTTCGTTTTCAACTCGTACAGGCAACTGAATAGCACCTTCAGGCTGGTACATGATAATTTCACCATCTAATGATAAATTTTTCTTATTCATAATACCTCCAGCCGACTACATACAAAAAAAGACGGCATAAAATCGTTCAAGAATTAAAATAGATTTTCAGAATGTCATATTATGACATTGCAGTTTATTTTTATAAAAAAAATCCGCCCCTGCGGTGAAGCAGGAAGCGGATTTACTACATAATGCTACAAAGCTATTTACTTGCTTGCGTATGCAGCTTTTGCAGCCATGTCAGATGTCATATATCTGAGATCTTGTATAAGATTCGGATCCTGACCTCCGGACAGCGAAACGGCCTCTTGCATAGCGCGCAAGCCTTCTTCAGCCTGACCGAGTCGGTACAAGGCCAAAGCACGACCACCCATAGCATAAGTGTCCATGCTATTGATGTTCAAGGCCTTCTCGTTTGCTTCAAGGCACGATTCATAGTTGCCGCACATGAATTCACTGTAACCAATCGCCCTGTAAACATCGGCGTTATTGGGTTCCAGTTCTTGCGCACGTTTCAAAGCAAAGGAGGCTTCTTGGTAGTTGCCCTGAGGAATCAACGCTTCGGCCAGCTTGAGCAAAGCAGAAGCACTGTCGCACTTGCCATACTTCGTTTCCTTTTCCTTTAGAGAAAGGTTGTATGCGCAATATTCATTTTCCTCATAAATGCTACCCTTCATCGTGAGACGCGTATTCGGGCAGCCGCCAAGGCACTTGGAACCATAAATGCACTTTTTGCAAGAGCCAGAAAGTTTGTTCTTTGTCATCTGGCGACGCCACAAGAACGCATTTTCATCTTCCCAAATTTCACGCAGCTTTCTTTCGCGGATATTCCCTTCGATGAATTCCTTGGAACGAATCGAAGTACAACCCAAGATATCACCATTATGCAAAATCCCGAAACCACGAATTCCCGCATTGCAGCCATCCCACAAGGAATAACCATTTGACTTGTAGGACATACGCCTTGTTTCAAGATCCTTCATTGAATAGTATCCAATACAATCCGCAGGATAAATATCGATCCTACCCTCTTTTGCCGTATCGTAACAAAAATCAATGATATCCCTGACCTGTCTCGGTTCAAGGAGCCAATCAGGGCGTTCCTTCAAATTGCCCATAGGCAAACCAAGTTGAACCTGCCACGTGTCAACGCCCATGCGGATAAGCTCTTCCTTCAATTCCGGAAGAATATCCATATTCTGCTTCGTGATAGTCGTGACGGCACCGGTCTTTATTCCCAATTCCTTCATTGCGGCGAAAGCTTGCCTAGCATGTTCAAAGGCACCTTTTTTCCTGATTTTATCATGGATTTCAGGCGTTCCGTCAATGCTAATCGCAACCGTGGCAATTCCATTCTCTTTTAACTTTTTTGCCATCTTTGCGTCAAGGAGCCAACCGTTCGTGATCATATTCACGATAACGCCATTACCAGAAAGACGTTTCACCAATTCAGGCGTATCTTGTCTCGTAAGAGGTTCGCCTCCAGACAAGGTAATCCATTTCAGTCCAATATCAGCAATCTGATCACACAAATCAAGAGCTTCCTCGGTGCTCAATTGTCCCGGGAGAGCGCCCTCACAAGAAGAACCACAATGCCCACAGCGAAAGTTGCAGCCCATCGTTACTTCCCAGACTGCAGTGATGGGCTGATACCCAATATTTGCCATAAAAACCTCTAAGCAGCCTGCCAGCATTCAAGGCCAGCAGGCTGTTTTTATCATGTATTCTGATTTATTTTAACAGTCAGACTTCTGCGAATCGCACTTGAAGCCGTACATAAAAGCAGCGTCTTTTTTCGTTGCTGCATCTTGAACGCCGCACGGATAGCCGTACTTCAAGGCGGCATCCTGTACTCCGCAGGGATAACCATACTTCAAAGCGACGTCATTTGTACAGTTCTTGTAACCGTATGCCATGGCTGCTTCCCTGTTCGATGCAGCATCCTGAACACCGCAAGGATAGCCATACTTCATCAAAGGCAAATCGCAAGGATAACCGTACTTCATCAAAGGAGCATCATTTGTGCCGCAGGGGTAACCGTACTTCAAAGCGGCTTCTCGATTTGGAGATGCGTCCTGAGCTCCGCAAGGATAGCCATACTTCATCAAAGGCAAATCGCAAGGATAACCATACTTCATCAAGGGTGCATCATTTACACCACAAGGATACCCATACTTCACTACAGGTGCTTCGCTTGTATTGCAAGGATAACCGTACTTCATCAAGGGTGCATCTTGAACGCCACAGGGATAGCCATACTTCATCAGGGGAGCATCCTGAACTCCACAAGGATAGCCATACTTCACAACGGCTTCTTGCGAGCCGAGAACAAGGCCATAGGGCATTGCTGGGCCGGCAACAGCTCTGATTGTAGCGTCAGAGTTTTCGCTAAATTTTGCAAATTCATCAGAATCGCTCGGAATTACGTTCAACAGCACCGTATGCGTCTTTTTCGTAGCGGACATATCCGTAAAGTTAATCAACGTGAATTCAAGTTCAGACTTGTCTTCCGTTGCAGAAACAGCTCCAAACCAGAATCTCTGGATAACAGGAGCAACCCCTGTTGCTGTTGAGATTGTCTCTGTACTCAACAGAGCGATGCCCTGCGGAAGTTTGGTCAGAGTCCAACCATAATTTGTGGAACCGAACATTGATTGCAGTTCAATCGAGAAGGATTGACCCTGTAATACAACCATTTCTTTTGCCATAAAATACCTCTTTTTGGTGAATTATTGGAAATTCATCATTTATCTTAAAAATTTATTTTATGGTTAGCTAATTGTAATAAAAATATAACAAAACTTTGTAAATAATACTTTATTATACAAAACAAATAAACTATTAAAAACAAGCTATAAAAAAATCCGCCCCTGCGGTAAAGCAAGAAGCGGATTTGTCTAGACTTAACTGGATCCTTCGAGGCTATTCGCCGCTCAGGAAGACTCGGTCAAAGGTTGTTCCCGCTCGAAAGCGGGAAAGACAATGCGCGGGGCATGTTCGCCTCGACACCATTACCCTACGAAGATACGGCCGTTGCGGAAGAGCTGCATCCACGGGCCATCTTCACCCCATTCTGCCGGGTGCCAAGAGTATTGGCAAGTGCGGAACACGCGTTCCGGATGCGGCATCATCACGAGAGCGCGGCCGTCTTCAGAGCAGAGGCCGTTGATGCCAAACGGGGAGCCGTTGGGGTTCAGCGGATAGCGTTCGGTGTATTCGTGCTTGCCGTCGACATAGCGGAGTGCCACGAGACCCGTCTTGAGGCAGGCTTCGGCAGCTTCGCGGCTTGCGAATTCAGCACGGCCTTCACCGTGAGCAACAGCGATCGGGAGGACAGAACCTGCCATACCCTTGAGGAGCACAGCCGGCGTATCTTCGACCTTCAAAGAGCAGTAGCGAGCTTCGAAGCGTTCGGAGATGTTCTGCACAAAGCGCGGCCAGTGCTTAGCGCCCGGAATCAAATCCTTGAGGTTCGAGACCATCTGGCAGCCGTTGCAAACGCCGAGCGTGAAGGTATCCTTGCGGTTGAAGTAAGCTTCGAATTCAGCGCGAGCCTTCGGGTTGAACAAGATGCTCTTGGCCCAGCCTTCGCCTGCACCGAGAACGTCACCGTAGCTAAAGCCACCGCAAGCAACGAGACCGTTGAAGTCCTTGAGGCTTACGCGACCAGAGAGGATGTCCGTCATGTGAACGTCGATGGATTCGAAGCCAGCCTTTGCAAATGCAGCAGCCATTTCGAGTTCACCGTTGACGCCCTGTTCACGAAGTATTGCCATCTTCGGGCGGCTTGCGTAATCCTTGATGACCTTGGCGCTAGCAGCGAGATCGAAGGTGACCTTCGGCGTAATACCCGGATCGTCCTGTTCGAGCTTGAGCTTGTATTCGCTTTCGGCACATTCCGGATTGTCACGGAGAGCGGCAATGCGGCGAGTCGTATCACTCCAGATGGCGCGGAGGTCAGAGAGGCCTTCGGCGTAGTCGCCAATCACAATGTTGTACGTATCGTTGAGCTTACCGATTTCAGAAACGGTATCGCCGAGACCGACAGCTTCGAAAGCAGCCTTCACAGCAGCGAGGTCTGCGTTTGCGACCTGGAGAACGGCACCGAGTTCTTCGTTGAACAAAGCGTCAATCACATTGCCCTTGAGAGCTGTAGCATCGAGTGTCACACCCACGTGGCCTGCGAAAGCCATTTCGACAACCGTCGTAAAGAGGCCACCATCGCTCTTGTCGTGGTAAGCGAGAATCTTTCCATCGGCATTGAGCTTCTGGATCGTTTCGAAGAAGGCGCGGAGTTCCTTAGCGGAATCGACATCCGGAGCCTTGTCGCCGAGGAGGTTGTAAACCTGAGCGGCAATGGATGCACCCATGCGGTTCTTGCCACGAGCGAGGTCCACGAGCACAAGCGTCGTGTCCTTCTTCTGCAAGAGCTGCGGCGTGAGCGTCTTGCGAACGTCAGCGCACGGAGCAAAGGCACTAATCACAAGAGAAATCGGAGCGGTCACGCGGTGGCTACCCTTTTCGTCCTGCCACACGGTGCTCATGCTCATGGAGTCCTTACCGACCGGAATCGTAATGCCAAGTTCCGGGCAGAGTTCCATACCGATGGACTTCACAGCTTCGTAAAGGTCAGCACCATCGCCTTCGTAATTCGGCGTAGCCATCCAGTTTGCGGACAAGTTTACGCGGCCCATATCCGGGACACAAGCGGCAGCCATGTTCGTGAGGGATTCAGCAACCGTCATGCGGGCTGCTGCAGCCGGAGAAATGAGAGCGATCGGAGCGCGTTCGCCCATACTCATGACTTCGCCTTCGTACGTGTCGAGTGTTGCACTCGTCACGGCGCAGTCAGCAACCGGCACCTGCCACGGACCAACCATCTGGTCACGGCAAATCATACCCGTCACGGAACGGTCACCAATGGAAATCAAGAACGTCTTATCTGCAACGGTCGGGTTAGCAAGCACGCGATGTGCAAGGTCCTTCACCGTCACGCCAGCCGGCACCACCTGAGAAGAGAGCGGGCGTTTCTGGGACTTTTCATTGCGAATCATGCGAGGCGGCTTGCCGAGCAACACTCCGAGCGGCATGTCAATCGGAGTCGTACCGAAGTGCTTGTCCGTAAGGGTCAAGTGCTTTTCAGGGATAGCCTCGCCCACAACTGCGTACGGGCAGCGTTCACGCTTACAGATAGCGTCGAACACATCGAGTTTGTCACCAGCAATAGCGATAACATAACGTTCCTGGGATTCGTTACTCCAGATTTCGAACGGACTCATGCCCGGTTCGTCGTTCGGCACGTTGCGGAGTTCAAACTTACCGCCGAGACCACCATCGTTCACGAGTTCCGGGAAGGCGTTAGAAAGTCCACCTGCACCCACGTCATGAATAAACGTAATCGGGTTTTCTTCGTTCATCGCCCAGCAGCGGTCGATGACTTCCTGGCAGCGGCGTTCCATTTCCGGGTTTTCACGCTGCACAGAAGCAAAGTCGAGAGATTCATTACCGGCACCGTTAGCCACAGAGCTTGCTGCACCACCACCAAGACCGATCAACATGGCCGGACCGCCGAGAACAATCAAGTGGTCACCCGGGTCAATGTGGCCCTTTTCAATGTGCTGGTGCTTGATGTTACCGAGACCGCCAGCAAGCATAATCGGCTTGTGGTAACCACGAACTTCGGTCCCCTTTTCAGAAGAAACTTCCTGTTCGAACGTACGGAAGTAACCGAGGATGTTCGGACGACCGTATTCGTTGTTGAATGCGGCACCACCGAGCGGGCCGTCAATCATAATGTCGAGAGCGGATGCAATGCGGGACGGGCTACCAAAGTCCTTTTCCCACGGCTGAACTGCACCCGGAAGCTTGAGGTTCGAAACGCTGAAGCCCGTAAGGCCAGCCTTCGGCTTGGAACCCTTACCCGTTGCACCTTCATCACGGATTTCACCACCACTACCCGTAGCGGCACCCGGGAACGGAGAAATTGCAGTCGGATGGTTGTGGGTTTCGACCTTCATGAGGATATCGACTTCTTCGTTGTGGAAGTCGTACTTGTTGTTGCGCGGGTCAGCGTAGAAGCGGCCTGCCGTTGCACCCTTCATCACAGCAGCGTTATCCTTGTAAGCGCTGAAGATGTTGGAATTGTGGAGCTGGTAAGTGTTCTTGATCATCTGGAACAAGGACTTGTCCTGCTTCACGCCGTCGATGGTCCATTCGGCACCGAACACCTTGTGGCGGCAGTGTTCCGAGTTGGCCTGAGCGAACATGTAAAGTTCCACGTCGGTCGGGTTGCGCTTGAGTTCAGTGAAGTTCTTGACGAGATAATCGATTTCGTCGGCGGAGAGGGCAAGGCCCATTTCCTTGTCGGCCTTCACGAGAGCGTTGCGACCTTCGGTAAGCACCGGAATCACATTGAGCGGACGCGGTTCTTCCTTGCTGAAGAGCACTTCGAGAGCGGCAGTATCAGCAAACACGGCCTGAGTCATGCGGTCGTGAATCTTGGCAGAAATCTTTTCGCGAGCGCCTGCCGGAGCAGCACCTTCAAACTTCACGTAGTAAGCAATGGCGCGTTCGATGCGCTTGATTGCCGGGAGGCCGCAAATGTGAGCGATATCGGTAGCCTTCGAGCTCCACGGGCTGATCGTACCCGGACGCGGGCAGACCACAAAGAGTTCACCTTCGAGCGCCTTGACTTCGCGCATCGGGCCGTAATGAAGGACCTTTTCGAGCGTTTCCTTTTCGGAAGCGGTCAGGTCGGCGGACAGATCCACCACATGGAGGAATTCGGCATACACAGATGCAACCGGAATCCCAGCGGCCTTAAAATCAGATGAAAGCTTTTGCAGACGGAAATCCGACAGAGCCGGAGTACCACGAAGAATGAGCATTTTGACCTCTTTTAGCCTAAATATTTACCGCCCCAAATATAGCAATTTGAGGATATTTTCAAACGGAAAAGGCTCCGCAAAATGCGGAGCCGTTTCGATAAAATGTAAATAGAACTGTGTAAGGAGATTCCGGCTCGGAGGCCGGAATGACATCACTGCCGGGAGATGCCCGCTTACTTCGACTGCGCTCAGCACAGGCTCCGGCGGGCATGACAATTCACAATTACAGTCTCTTGAGAACTGCGGCGGCGTGGTGGATGAAGCCTTCTTCATTAGCCACGACAGCGATTGCCTTTGCGTTCTTCTTGATAGCCTTTTCGCTATACTTGATGATGCTCATGCGCTTGAGGAAGTCATAAACACCGAGCGGGCTGAAGAAGCGACCCGTGCCGTTCGTGGGGAGAACGTGGTTGGGGCCTGCAAAGTAGTCGCCCACCGGTTCAGAAGACCACGGACCGATAAACACGGCACCCGCATTTTCAATCTGGGCGGCCATAGATTCGGCTTCGTCGGTCATGATTTCCATGTGTTCCGGAGCAATGGCGTTCGCAATCGCCACACCGTCGAACCAGTCCTTCACAACGAGGATGCGACCGAAGTTGTCGAGCACCTTTTGGAGCAATTCGCGTTTGGGAGAATTTTCCACCTGGATATCGACGCATTCGCTAATCATCTGTGCGGTTTCCATGTTGTCCGTAATGCAGATGGCGGCTTCAAAGCCAGAACCGTGTTCCGCCTGGCTCAAGAGGTCAGCAGCGACAAAGTCCGGATCGCAGGTGTTGTCTGCAAGCACGAGCACTTCGGACGGGCCTGCCACCATGTCAATATCGACAATGCCAAAAACTTCCTTCTTCGCGACTGCGGCAAAGACGTTACCCGGGCCCACAATCTTGTCGACACGTTCCACGACGACCTTGCCCTTGCCATCCTTGGCACCGTAAGCGAGCATACCGATAGCCTGAGCGCCACCGATGTGGTAAACTTCGGTAATGCCGAGTTCGCAAAGCACAAAAGCCACAGCGCGGTTGATTTCGCCCTTGATCGGAGTCACGACAACGATGTCCTTGACGCCAGCAACAATGGCCGGAACCGCATTCATAATGACCGTGCTCGGGTAAATGCCAGCACCACCAGGAACATAAAGGCCCACGCGTTTCATCGGGCGGATACGCTGACCGAGAACCACGCCGTCCTTCCCTTCCATGAGCCAAGAATCTTCCATCTGGTTCACGTGGAAATCGCGAACATTCTTGATAGCCTGCTTAAGTGCGCGCTGCATTTCGGGCGGGCACTTGGCGGCAGACTTCTTGATTTCGGCTTCGGACACGCGGAGGTTCTTACCCTTGAGGCCATCGAACTTCTGAGCGTATTCCACAGCCTTGGCATAACCGCCGTTCTTGATGTCGGCGAGAATGTCCATGACCTTGTCGTGAATTTCCTTGCTCGGAGCAACTTCACGACCACAAATTCTGTCAATCTCTTGAGACTTCGGAGTGACTTTTACGATTTTCATTTTAACAGACCTTCTATTTTTTAAACTCTAAAACCCAGCGCGGTTTGGCAAATTGTCACGGTTCAGCTATTTTACACAGACGCCACATCCAAATGCTTGTATGCATTCGGGATAACGTTGTCTTCAAGCAAAATCTTGTACGTAAGGCCATCGACAAAAGCAGTCCAACAGGCCTCAATGATGTTGCTCGAAACGCCGACCATGTTCCAGTAGCCGTGTTCATCGCCAAACGTCGTCCACACGCGAACCGTTGCATCGGATGCCACATTGGAACCGAGCACGCGCACCTTGAAGTCGTCCAGGCGCACACTTTCCATGCACGGAAAGAACGGCAAAAGCGCCTTACGGAGAGCGGCATCAAGAGCGTTCACCGGACCGTCACCTTCGCTCACCTGGTGGCTAATCTTGTCGCCCACCTGGAGTTTGACCGTAGCCTGCGACACAGAAACACCCTGCGGCGTCTTGTCTTCAATCACGCGGTAGTTGAGCACCTTGAACGGTTCCTTGACCATTCCCAAGTGGCGGTAGACCAAGAGCTTAAAGCTCGCTTCGGCGGAGTCGAAATGCCAGCCCGCATTTTCGCGTTCCTTGATTTCCTTGAGGAGGCTTGCCACCACCGGATCCTTCTTGTCGATGCCCGGCTTGATGGCCTTGAGCTTTTCGACAACGAGAGAACCACCGGCCTGGTCGCTTGTCACGAACACGCGGTCGTTACCCACCGTATGCGGGTCGATATGTTCAAAACTGCGGCTGACCTTCATGACGCCATCGATATGAGCACCGCCCTTATGGGCAAATGCGGCATCGCCCACGTACGGGGCATGCACGTCGCTCGGCAAGTTCACAATTTGGTCGATATTGCCGCTCAGCTGACGCAAGTGAGAGAGCTTCTTTGCAGCCGTAAAATCGCAGTCCATCTTGAACTTCAAATCGGCAGCAATTGTCGTGAGGTTTGCGTTACCGCAGCGTTCGCCGTAGCCATTCACCACGCCCTGCACCATGATACAGCCCGCCTTCACAGCGTAAATCGAGTTTGCCACGGCAAGTCCACTGTCATTATGCACGTGGATGCCAAGCGGCGTCGAAATTCTAGTCTGAACCTTCTTTACGATTTCTTCGATTTCCCACGGCATCGTTCCGCCGTTCGTATCGCAAAGCACGATGCAATCGGCATGGCCAAGTTCAGCCGCCTTGAGCGTTTCGAGCGCGTATTCCGGATTAGCCTTATAGCCATCGAAGAAATGTTCCGCATCGTAAATCACCTCTTCGGAATGTTCCTTGAGATATGCGACAGAAGACTCGATCATGTCGAGGTTTTCTTCGAGAGTCGTGCGGATAACATCCGTCACATGCAAATCCCAGCTCTTGCCGAAAATCGTCTTGACAGGAGCTTCGGACTTGATGAGCGCCTGCAAAAGCGGGTCGTTCTCGGGCAAAATTCCCGGACGACGCGTAGAACCAAATGCGGCAATCTTTGCATGCTTGAGCTTTACGTCCTTGATGAGCTTGAAAAATTCCTCATCGGTCGGATTGCTGGGGTTCGGCCAACCGCCTTCAATATAGTCAAATCCAAAGTGGTCCAAAATTCGAGCGATCTGGACTTTATCAGCTAAGGAGAGACTTATTTTACGGTCTTGGTTACCGTCACGGAGCGTTGTATCGTATAAAAGGACTTTCATGTGGGTAAAAATAGAAATTTATAAAAATGGCGATGCCGGAATAAATCCGGCATGACAGCATAATGAGCTATGTCAGAACAAATCCTGCATGACAGCTTAATACGCGAAAAGCGACAAGTAGTCGTTATTCGCGATCGTCGAGGGGTTCGGCGTCTTCGGGTTCTTCAACAGTCCATTCGCGGATGTGCTTTGCAAGTTCAGTTGCTCCAGCGCGTTCCACCTCATCCGAAATCGCATTCAGCTCAGAGGCCTCAAGGCCCGGCAAATCACGTTCGTAATGATTCACGTAGCTTTCGAGCAATTCGAACTTCTTGAGATTTGCAAGGAGCATCATCAAGCTCGTATCGCACTTACCACTATCGCGGTACTTGATGTGATCGAATAAAAGCTTGTCGACGCCAGCGTCGTCCTTGAGCATACAGAGTCTCGAAAGGTTCATGACCTTCGGGTAGCATTCGTACAAACGCGTGGCGTACTTGAGGCAATCCGTCTTGCGGCCTTCGCGGTCAGCAATGGCGGCCTGCAAATCGAGGAACGCTTCTTCGTCTTCGGCACCCGGATCTTTCACATCGCCAAGCCACTGCTTTGCCATAGAAATGTTGCCAGCGACAAAGTAGGAGTTTGCAATGTCGATGAGCGTTGCATTGCTCTTGTCCGGATCCTTGTAAAGCGAAGCCTTCGCAAAGTTTTCAGTATCCTTGATGGCATCCGCCATATCGCAAATCGCATCGAGAACGTCTTCGCGATTTTCAAGTTCAGTCGCATCGATCACGCCTAGAAGTTCTTCAATCAAAGCCTTTGCGCGCTGCACCGGCATCACGTCTTCAATCGAGAGGAAAACGACCTCGCGACCTTCCCCACCCACGTGGCGCACAGCCAAATCGTGAATCAGGTCCGCAATGTAATCCTTGTCGTCATAAGTCTTCGCGACTTCGATAAAGAACGTTCCGGCATCGTAGAACAAGTCGTTCCACGTATCCATTTCTTCGTCATCAGCCTTGAATGCCAAGAAATCGCAGCGAAGCGTCCATGCCAAAAGTTCAAGCTGGAGCTTCACATCCTTGATTTTTTCAATATCGTCAAGACCGTTCGCAATCGCCTCGTACAGTTCGTCCGGACGGTGCAACAAACGGCTTTGTCCGTTCACAATTTCGCAAAGAGTCTTGCGAAGACGGTCTTCTTTACCACGAAAAGCCGCCTCAGCAGAAGGCGACTTCCAAAATTTTTTCTTTTTAGCCATGTTCTAAATGTAGAAATTACTTAATCCAGCTAAAAGACGGATAGCCGTTAAACTTGGTCGGATCGATGGTCCAAACACTGCCGGCGCCGTTCAATGTAGCCACAAACGTAGCAGCCTTCATATCGGCAGTCGTAACGCCCGTCGGGATGGCGATGCCAAACGGAGCATCACCACCAAAGACCTGGCAGCCTTCACCAACCGTCGAATCATAAAAGACTTTTGTCAAGGTGATTGTCGATTTGCCACTGCCGGCCACGGTTCCTGCATAGTTTTCATTAGGAATCGTTCCTGCATTATAGCTCGATTCGACATTGGACTGGCCATCAATAATGCCTGCAAGACCGCCCAAATTGGAAGCCTGCCCAGCCAATTCACCTTGGTTGAACACATTCTTTGCCGTAGAGTTTTTCAAGCTACCGAAAACGCCACCAGTTGCCATTGCCTTCTTTACAGAGACCTTCCCTGCATTGAAAACTTCATTGACAACAGAATTGTTCGAGGTTTCCGCAAAGACACCTGCAACATTGCTCATCGCGCCTTCATCGGCGGTAACAGCACCATAATTGCCAACGTGATCAGCCTTAGTCGATGAAAGGGAGGCGATAACACCAGCGACATTCGAAGTTCCTGTCACGTTACCGTAATTCAGCAAATCACGAACAAAGCCAACGTTTTCAGCAGCAGCTTCATTTTTACTTGTAGTGGCAAAAGCACCAGCAACACCACCTACAGTGGACTTACCCGTGACATCAGCTTTATTCACCACATTATCAAATGAACCATCTTGCAAGCGGCCAACAACACCACCCACAGAATTTTCGCCCTTTACAATACCGGAGACTGCAACATTAGCCACACTGACATTCGAAGCTTCACCGACTAAGCCGCCTACGCGGTCCTTTCCGCTAATTTCGATATCTTCAAGAACGCAGTTTTCTACGATCGTCGAATCCATCTTTCCGGCAAGGACACCTGCATTTGTGCCGACGTTCATCTTGGCGCCCTTAAGCACAACATTACTGATGCGAGCTCCACGGGTCAAGCCAAATAGACCGCTATAGCTAGCCGTATCGCTGATAGTCAAGCCTGAAATTGTTTTGGAACTACCGTCATAAGAACCGCTAAAGGAGCGATTTCCATACCCATAGGCATTCTTTCCAAAAATGCCAATCGGCTTCCATGCTTTTGTAAGCGCAATATCTGCGGTCTGTTTAAAATACATGCCCCTAAAGGTCATTGCAGAATCGCTTACATAGAACTCGATGGATGCAAGTTGCTGTTCATTGGTAACAAGGAACGGATCTTCAGCTGTTCCGCTACCACTCCAGACATCCGAAAAATCTCGAGTTAGCTTGACCTCTTTCTCGTTTTCTGGAATAGAGTCAAGCGGGGGCTGCTGTTCTTCAGGTTTTTCACTTTCAGGCGCTGTAGTTGCAAACGATGAATTATCATCACTACAGGCAAAAAGAAACATTGGCAACGCTGCCACAGATAAAATTTTCGCAAAACGCATATCCAACCTCTGGTGTAAATTGCCACACTCCTCGATTTAAATTAAATAAAAAAAGACCGGAACGTACGTCCGGTTCCAGTCTTTTTTCACATTTTTTAAGGGAAATCAGCGAGCCTCGCCCAAAGCCTTACTTACCGTGGTGTTCAGCGTGGTGTTCGCAGCCGCAGCCGCCGTTACCATCGCAATTTTCCTTGTTGCCATGGCCACCGCATTCGCATTCGTGGCCTTCTTCGCCGCACTTGCATTCATGGTCTTCGCCGTCGTGACCACCGCAGCAGCAGTGATGTTCAAACGGCTTGAGGTCTTCTTCTGTTGCTTCACGGACAGTGACAACTTCAATAGCAAAGTTGAGATTCTTGCCAGCAAGTTCGTGGTTTGCATCGATGATAGCCGTCTTTTCGCTAACAGACTTGATGCGAATCGGCATCGGGCCATTCGGAGTCTGGGCATAGAACATCATGCCGGCTTCGACATGATCGACACCCTGGAAAACGTTCAGCGGAACTTCCTGGGTCATGCGTTCATCGTATTCGCCGTAACCTTCAGCCGGAATGACGACAACATCAAACTTGTCGCCCACATCGTGACCGACCATGGCCTTTTCGAGGCCCGGAACGATCATGTGCATGCCCTGAATGTACTGGAGCGGTTCGCGACCTTCCGAAGAATCGATCACGGCACCTTCGTCGGACTTGAGGGTGTAATGCATCTGGACGACTGTTTTTTCTGCAATTTTCATAAATATCCTTTAGAATCGCGAGTCAAACCCGCGGTTGAACTATGAGCCGCAAATGTAGAAAAATTAAGAATTAGGATTTCGGAGCGATCTTAGCAGCTCATCTGGCTTTCGCGGTATTCGCCGCCGAAGGCATGCCCACTTACAGAGAGTATCGGCGGGAACTGGATGCGCTTAGCCAAGGCAAGTCCCTTGAACCTACGGTACCAGAACCGCATGTCCTCGAGAGCCGCTTCGACCGTCGGGAGTTTCGACTTGAAGTAAGCTGCATCTACGCCGAGCGTTTCGCAAAGCGTCCCTTCCACCGCAAGCCTTTCGGTATGCGCAAGGCTCACGCCCTTCTCGACCCACATGGCAAAGAGCTTGTCGTGGTATGGGTAAAGGATCGGGTCGCCCTTGCCTTCATCGACGTTCATCGCTTCGGAGAGTTCCGCACTCGCCGGAATATCGATCGAAGCCTTCGGGATGATTTCTGAATCACGGTTAATGTAACGAGCAAGCGCATAGACCTGCGTTTTCCACAAGTCTCCAAGAGCGCACATCACGCCGCAAGTGTCACCGTACAGAGTGCAGTAACCGACCATCGCCTCGCTCTTGTTGCCGTTGCAAGTCACACCAGCGCCAACAACAGAAGCCACCGTTGAAAGGATCGATGCAGAGCGCGTCCTCGCCTGCAAGTTCTCGTGGTTGATCCCTGCAATTTTCATCACGGTGTCGTTGCGCACAAAGGAGCAACGTTCCAGCGTGTGGCAAACAGATTCAATAATGTCCGAAATTGGAGCGACCATGTACGGCGTTCCAAGGTTCTCGGCCAAGTCACGAGCCGCATTCTTTGTCGTATCCGAATTGAAGCGCGTCGGCATGTTCACGAGATACACGTTCTGCGGTCCAATCGCTTCGGCATAAAGCGCAGCAGAAACAGCACTATCAATGCCACCGCTTGCGCCAATGACCATGCGCGAGATATGGAACATCTTCAAGTTTTCGCGGATCATGAATACAAGCGCATCGTGAATTTCGGCGATTTCGCTCGTGTACGGTTTTGAAGAATCCGCATAAACTTGCACATTGCCATCGACAAATTCGACCACCGCTCCGGCCTCGCTAAAGAGAGGCATTTCAAAGACGATTTTTCCATCGCAGTCAAACACACGGCTGCCGCCAGCAAGCGCATAGATGTTCTTACCGGTATTGTCAGTCCCAACACCGTTCAGGCAAATGACCGGCATCGCACAATCCTTCGCCAAGTGCGAAAGTTCCTTGTTCTCGACTTCGCGACGGCCAACCACATAAAAGTCACTGCCATGGGTCACATGGGCCACATTCAAAAGTGGCGTATCGTCAAGCACGTCACCGCACAAGAAGAACGGCATGTTGCCCGCATACTTGCGGATTTCGGCCCAGTCTACAGGGAGAGCCTTGTTCGAAGGCCCCGTCAAAGCATTTCGTGGAAACACAACGCAATCTACTTCGGCAGCCTTAGCGCGATCAAAAGCGGCCTTCATCGTTTGCATATTTGCCGAGACATTGCCCGGCAAAATCTTCATCTGTACCACATAAAGTTTCATTTGGATATCCTCTGCTCTAGAAAATAAAAAAATGCACCGCCCATGAGCGATGCACTTTTTTAAATGCACTATAAAATGCAAGTTGGCAGAACTTAGTTAGCAGAGCTTAGAGAGACGAGCAATGTTCTAAGTTCTAAGTTCTAAGTTCTAACTACTACTCGTACTGCGGAGCATCGAAAGAGGTCGGGATTTTCGGCGTATCCGTATCATTATGAATGAACGAGAATCCGCTAATTTTGTTGGTTGCTTTATCGATCGGTCCCGTCTGGAGCTGTCCATGGAGGCTCGATGTGCACTTATCCGGATGCAAGCACCCCTTATTGCGCATCATCATGTGGTAACCATAGATTTCCCAGACGCCATTCTTGGCCTCAACATTCTTGTTGCCTTCAAATGCTGAAAGTTCGTAGGTACCATCAGCCTTGAGCGTGAATTCCCAATCGATACCATCTTTCTTAGCTTGCCATTCGCCGACAAAATCGCTAGCCTTTTCGTATTCATATTCGCTAGCTTCGACGTTGCAGTTCATTGTCGCACCATCTGAAGCAATAGTGTTGTCCGTTCCGACAGAATAGGCATACATCGAATAAACAGGCTTGCTGAAATATGCAGGGCGCATCAACAACGTGCTACGCTGGATGTCATAATGCCCGCCGATCCAGTAAGCAAGCTTTTTGCCCGCCGTAACGTCAACGATATACGAATTGTCGAAGAACGTAAATGTTCTCGTCGTATCGCCATCGGTGCATTCGAAAATTTTGTCCTGAATGTCGGCAGCCTTGGAAACCTTGCCCTTTGTCACAGCGACGCTAGCCTTTACAGCTTCGTTATAATCTTTCGATCCATTGACAGAATACTTGACAACGTCATCCTTATCGACAATGAACGAAAGCGTGAAACCGTCCTTGGACTTGAGTTTTTCCAAAATCTTTTTAACAGCATCCGTTTCTGCATACTGCTTGCCAACATTGTCATCAGTGAATTTAATTTCGCCATTTGCAAAATCCGTATAAGTCACAAGCCACATTTCATCTGGAATGCGGAGAGCGATAAGGCCCTGCTTACTGCCGGTCGACAGGTAAACTGTCTGATCAAAAATCTTGAGTTCATAGTTCTTTTCGAGGTCTGCAAGCTTTGCTGCACGGGCCCCTTTCGGCGCGTCCGCAGAAGACGAAGATTCCGGCTCTTCAGCGCTCGAAGAGGACTTGTCATCATCCTTGGAATCAGAAGACTTTTCATCATCCTTTGCAGAGCTAGAAGAGCTCTTTTCGTCCTTGGAATCGGAAGACTTGTCATCACCCTTCTTAGAAGAGGAGGACTTGTCATTATCCTTTGAATCAGAAGACTTCTTATCATTGGATTTCGACGAAGAGGACTTTTCGTCGCATTCATCGGAATCGCAATCATCTTCTTCGGAAGAAGATGATACTTCTTCTTGGTTATTCTTTGGAGAAGAAGGGCTATCGTCGTCTCCGCAAGCAGCAAAGAGGAAAGCCGAGGAAACTAAAAGAGCAAGTAACTTTTTCTTATTCATACATATTAATATAATCTATTTAGTCCAATTTGGACCAATAAATGTTTACAAATTACACAGTAAACAAGCAAAAAACGCTCAAAAACGCCAAATTTTCGAGAAAATGTATTATATGGAGATGCCCGACTGTCATCCCGGACTTGTTGCGCAAGCGCAACACCCTTCGGCTCAACCATGCCAAAATGCAAGCATTTTGTCGCGGCACTCGCCTCGTATGTTTTTCCGGGACGGGCATGACAATTCCTAATTCTTAATTACTAAAAAGGGCAACCCGGATGGTAGTCGAGGTCGCATTCGGCATCTTCGATGGACGGGGCAGCATCGTACAAAAATCCAGCCAAAGCCTGCTCGGCAGACACGCGCTTGCCGCCAATCCAGTTTTTCAGGACGGCAAGTCGTTTGGAAATCCACCACGGGAGCGGAACCATCAGGTGATGCATCCCGGCGTCAGTCAGCACATGCTTAGCCATCTCCGCCATCGTCATAACCGTCGAGCCCGCAAGGGCGTAAGTCTTCCCCACCGCACTTTTCATAAGCCCAGCCACAGCAATACCCTTGACCAAGTCCACACTGCAAACCGGACGTTTGAGACATTTGCCACCCCCCGGCATAAAATAGAGCGGGAACTTTTTTACATAATCGCGGAACATGTTGAACTCGACACCGCCCCCATCGCCAATCACAAGCGTCGGGCGCACAATCGTCCAGTCAAGTCCGGAGGCATGCACCAAAGCCTCGCCCTTCTTTTTGCTTTCGCCATAAGGCGTAAGCACTGGGTACGTCACGGAAATGCTAGAAACATAAAGGAATCGCCGCACACCAGCAAGTTTGCAAGCCTCAATAACATTGCGGGTTCCCCACGTATTCACGTGTTCAAAAGCACCGCGTTTTGTCGATAAAAGAATTGCCGCCAAGTGATAGACGACATCGACGTTTTCGAACGCATCTCGGATAGAATCAAAATCAGTCACATCGCCATAACGGACGTCCACCTCGCTCGGTAAGGACTTCGCCAAAGAATCGCCCGGAAGCGTCAAGACGCGGACACACACTCCCCGTGCTATTAGTTCCCGGCACAACGCCTTCCCTACGACGCCGGCGCCACCCGTTAAAAGAGCAATCATGCTAGGCTTCCAGCATATAACGGATATCTTGAACGCGCCTTGCGAGGGACGCATCCGTTTCCATCTGCTTTTTGAGGGAATTTATGGCGGCGATTACAGTGGCATAGTCCCTGCAGAACATCGCACCGATATTCTGGAGCGAATCGGTCGTGAGTTCGCGGCAAAGGAACATCGCCACCTTGCGGGGCATAGAAATTGCGGCAGACTGGCGCTTGGACGAGAGTTCACAGACTTCGACTCGGTAATCCATAGCCACCGCTTCAATAATGTTCTTGGCTGTGAGTTCCACATGGCCGCCATGTTCCGACGGTGCCACGAGGCGCTTCACGCCATTCAAGTTCAAATCAGCCTTGCAGAACATGTTCATCGCGCCAAGGAAGTTCAAGAGACCTTCAATCAGGCGAACGTTCTTACGCGGCTGCATCGAGAGGTAGCGGCAAATTTCTTCGCGGTCAGCCTTTGCAAACGGCAAGTCCTCGGACTTCTTGCTAATCAAGTTCATGCGGGTTGCAAGGTCCGGTTCATCAATGCCCACAGCCACACAGGAGGCAAGCGGAGCAAGGAGTTTCTTGGAAATACTCGGAATCGAAGATCTCGAAGAACCGCGGGATTCGTTATCCGTATCGACCACCCTAAACAAGTTCGGATGGCGGTCGCAAGAAATCACGACCTGCTTGCCTTCGGCGCGCAAATGCTTAATCAGAATAGCAAGGCGGTCTTGCGTCCAGAGGCCCTTTTCCAAGAGCTGCACATCGTCGAGCAAAAGCACATCGCAAAGCTCATAGCGTTCGCGGAACTTTTCTGCAAGTTCACGCACATTGCCCGTCTTGTTGTGGAGAGCAGAAGCCATAGCCGTTGCATCACGCAAAAAGTCATAAGCGTGGCAATAGACAATGGAAGCTTCTGGACGGCTCTTCTGGATTTTTGCGGCAATGGACTGCAACAAGTGCGTCTTGCCAAGGCCACTTTCGCCATAGACAAAAAGCGGATTCAAAGCCGGGTCACCCGGATTTTCAGCAACAGCCTGGCATGCGCGGAAAGCCGTGGAATTGCACTCCCCTTCGACAAAGTTTTCAAAAGTATAGCGTGCATAAAGCGCTAAAGGCTGCTTCGGGCGCTTAACTTCGGCTTTCTTTTTCTCGGGACGTGGAATAACCGGCATCGTGAGCTTGATTTCGGGAATTGGATCCGAAGGAGCAATCTGACGAATGCGATAATCAACAAATTCACTACCAAATACAGCTGTAAAGGACTTGCGCAATAAATCGCCATAGTGGGAATTCACCCAGTTCTCGCGAAGCTCGTCGGGAACAGTGAGCAAGGCATAGCCATTGCACATTCCCTCATAACCAAGAGCGTCGAGAATGACGGCACCAAAAAAGTCCTTACATTCCGAACGCACGCGATCGAGCACCTGTTGCCAGGGCGACTCTGCAATATCCAACAAAGAAACAGTATTTTCCACGATCTAAAAAACCAATCCAAAGTATAAAAGAGCAAGCAAAAAATAAGAAACGAATCCCGAACCACAAGCACCCCAACTATTTTTTTTTCGAAATCCCTATTTTTCGCTCAAAAATGGCAAAAAATTTTTAGAAACAATTTTTATCACACTTTTTCCAGTTTACACCACCCTTACGAACGTATGTGCAACAAAATTATCACTTATTATTAGCACAAGTTATCAACAGGTATTTTTTCAAACATCCCTTGACAAGAATTTTCTTACTTTAAGCATACAAAATATTATACAAATGGCGAAATTTGCTCAAAAACGCCACTTTTTTGCATTATAAAAAATGTAACTTGGTGAAAATCAACAAGTTACGTGCAAGCTACAAATACAAAATTTTGGGATTTTTTAAGGTTTTCCATAAACCTAAAACAAACGCTATTCCTTAGCGATTTTATCGTACGCCTGGATGAGCTCGCGGTCCATGTCACGTCGGTGCGCCGGGGACGCAAACTTGTTGAGCACCTGGCTCTTGTAAATCGTCCAGTTGCGCGAGAAGGCAATGTGCATCACGGATGCAATCAGAAGCCCCGGCAGTAAACTATAGCTACCTGTCATTTCGCAGACCATCACGACGCCTGCAATCGGAGCCTTCGCAGCCCCCGCAAAGAACGACGCCATCCCGACGAGAATGAACATTTCGGGCATGCGGATAACTCCCGGGAACGCAAGTTCGCATATTCCTGCAAACATAGCGCCAATAACCCCACCAATAAATAGCGATGGTCCAAAGACACCCCCGGAACCGCCCGAACCGACCGTAAGCGCGGTCGCCACAATCTTTGCAAGCACGATACCGAGCAAGAGCAAAACGCCCCACAGCGAATGCGGCACAAGCCCCGCCATTAGGTTGTCAATAAAATCAAAGCCGCCACCCGAAACTTCCGGGTACGCAAAAACCAACAGAGAAATGAACGCGCCACCCAACGCAGGCTTGAGCCATACAGGGATTTCCCACTTGCTGAAACGGCGCTCCGACTCGTAGTAAAAACGCACGTACAGATACGAGAATGGAAAACACAGCACGCCAAGAAGCGCACATGCCAAAAGCTCCACGCCGCCCGTAAACGGGAACGCAGGCACGCCACCGATCAAAGGAGAAGTCCCCACAAACGCTACGTAAACCGCAAATGACACCACCGAGGATACGATAGAAGTCGCAAAAGCGTTCGATTCAAAGTCCTCACGGTAAAGCATTTCGACCGATGTGAGCGCTCCCGCGAGCGGAGCCTTGAAAATAGCACCAAGCCCAGCCGCCGTGCCCGCCAGCAAGAACTGTCCACGCATCATGCGCGGCATCTTAAAAAACTTGCAAATCGTGGATGCAATGCCAGAGCCAATCTGCGAAATCGGTCCCTCGTACCCCGCCGAGCCACCCGTCGCAAGCGTGATAATACTAGCAAAGAACTTGACCGGAGCCACGCGCGCACGAACGTTCCCGCCCTGATGATGGAATGAATAAATCATCTTGTCGGTGCCCTGCCCCGCCGTCTCTGGTGCATGCGCCACCTTGTGGATGAAAAGCCCGACAACAAGTCCGCCAATCGCAGGCACCGCAGCAAAAGCGTACCACGGCAAAAGTCCAAGCGTCCACGGCATGCGAACCCAATCCACCGCGTGGTCAAGCCCCCAATGGAACGCGACCGCGACAAGCCCCGTCACAAAACCGATTACAGCGGCAAGCCCAAGCTTTGGCAAGTAACCGTTCACCACGAGGAGTTTCGCTATTGTACGATGAATCCGCTTCACAGGCCGCAGCTACTTTTCGAGAACTTCAAGCACGAGCTTTTCGAGCATTTCAAAGCTCGGAGCGCCACTCCAGACGCGCTTGATATAGCCGTTTGAATCAAGGAGCATGAGCGTCGGGACCGCATGAATCCCGTAACGGCGCCAGAGTCCCTGATCAGCATCGCGGTAAAGCGGATACGGAGATGCATGTTGTTTCTTGTAGAAAGCAAGGAGCGGCTTGGTCTGTTCAGACGAAATGCCGATGACTTCGAGCCCCTGGCTAGAATACTTGTTATAGATTTTTTCGAGCACGGGGAGCGTCTGGCGGCAAGGTCCGCACCAAGTGGCCCAGAAATCGAGAAGAGTCGCCTTCGGAGCTTCCTTTCTCTTTTCGCCGTTCTTGTAGAAGTTCTTGCCAAATTCAGCCATTTTGCTTCCGATAGCAGAACCCGTGAGGCTTGAAATATCGTCCGGGCGTTCCGTAAGCGTGACAGTCAGCGGGATACGCTTGCCATCGCGGAAAATTTCAATCGCAACCTTCGAACCGACTTTCGCCTTCTTCATGACATCTTGCATCTGCGCCACGTTGACCAAATCCTTGCCATCAAAACCGATAACCAAATCGCCCGAAACAACACCAGCTGCCAAACAACCCGATTCCGGATGCACACCAGAAACAAGAAGCGCAAGGTGATTTTCATAGAGGGATTTCTTGTAAATGAGTCCAAGCCACGGTCCCGCAAACGCAGAAGCCGAGAGAAGCATGATAACACAAATTGCACGAATGATTTTCGACATTTGATCCATCCTATAAATTGCTATTTAAAAGAGATAAAAACCGATATTCATAGCTGCAGTAAAATGAGCCTCGCGATAAGAAAAATCATTTTCCTTTTTGGTTAGAGGCTCGCCAATAATGTAACTGGCGTTCAATTCGATACGGCACAAGAAACTTGCGTTTTTGAAAAAGGTAATATCACGTCCATAGCCAAGCGTTACTCGCGGAGGGAAATAGCTTTTGTCAAAGTGCTCAAAAGAGACAAACGAAGCGCCTAGGCGAACAAAGTCATCTTCGCGAGTTCCGCGGAAAAAGAATCGCCAATCTACGCCAAGTTCAAAATAATCGCCCGAAAACAAGGCTGCCCCAAAGAAGTCCACCGAATGGTGCTTATGGAAGCGATACTCGCCACTCAGCAAAACGCCTGGATGCACAGCCCCCAAATAATAGACAAGTTCTAGCTCGCCTCCAAACGAGAGCGCCGAAAGCGTATCAGCCACAGGAGCCTCTTCGTAAGGTTGCTCGATAAAGTATCCAGCGAAAGACTGGACACATACAAGCAAAAGCGCTGCGAAGAATATCCTAAGGCTCCGGAGCATCAGCGATCATCAGCCCTTTGGATTCTTGGCGTCGAAATTCTTGGCGTCATAATCGGCGAGAGTCCTGAAACCGTCTTTCGAAAGAGCTTCTTCAAGTTCCTTGCGCATGGCATGGGCAGCCATCCAGCGGAAAGCCACAACAGAATAGCACTGCACCGCATCGACGCCTAACTTGATAAGGTCGTAAATCTTGTAGCCATGGTCAATGCCACCGCAAGCCATCACGCTCATCTGCGGGTAATGTTCGCGAATGAACTTGACATTCTTGACCATGTTTTCGTAAAGCGGGCGGCCAGACATGCCACCGCGATCGCCGTCAGCACGGAGCGGGGTCAAATCATCGTACTTCACATGAACCGGGAGGTCGGTGAGCTTTTTAGTCGGATACGTATTGCCGATGACAACGCCATTCACGCCTGCCTTCACAAGAGCATCCATGATGGTCGCCGTATGTGCTTCGGCCATATCCGGGCTGAGCTTTGCATAAACGGCTTTGCGGTAGCTTTGAGCATCGCGGTATTTCTTGATTTCAGAGAAAATCCTGTCGATAAAGGACATGTCAAGATCGAGGCGGTTCTCGCCCGTATTCGGGCAGCTCACGTTAATTTCGATGTAGTCTGCCACGCGGTAAGCAATGGAGAAACTTTCGATGATGTCCTTGACTTTTTCATTTTCGTCCGTAAGGCCCGGAGTTTCGGCAACGGAGATGCCCACGCACATACCAGCCCTATGAGCGGCTGCAATTTGAGCGTCCGTGCGACGTGTCACCGCTTCAACGCCATCGTTATTGAGGCCCATGCTGTTGTGAATAGCACGGTCTTTTTCAATAAATCCGATACGCGGTCTATGCGTATTTCCTTCGCGGACGTGACGAGTGGCTGTCCCGACGGAGATGCCGCCAAATCCCATGTTGGCAAAATCGCAAATGCGAAGAGCCGTCTTGTTTGCACCAGCCGCAAGCACAATCGGAGCCCCAAAATGGAGCGGATTCGAGCCATCGGCAAACGTCACCACGCGATTCAGAGTCTTGCTCAAGTCCGGGCGACCGCCCATGAACGGAATCACCGGAGCAAAGCGTGCCACATGCTTCAGGGAATCATGGCGAAATTCCGGATTATTGTGGAAAATACGGCGAATAAGTGCCAAAATGCGGTCACTCACGCGCATATAGTATTCGTGGTTGATGCAATTATTGTTCATGAGTAGTAAAATAGAAAAATCTGATACCAAAGACAGCCTAGCTAGACTTATAGAACCAACAAACCACCTATTGCCATGATACGAAAAATTTTATAATTCTTACTAGACAAGAGAGTAAATTATGCAAAACAAAATCAAGAAAGATATTCACGAAAACATGCCGCGCTATATCGACATGCTTTCGAGCCTGGTAGCCATTCCATCCATCAGTTTTGACAATTTTGACCAGAAGTACGTTTTGGATAGCGCAAACGCCGTCAAGGCGATGTTTGAAAAAGCGGGACTCACGAACATCCAGTTTTTGATGCCGCCAAGCGGGCGTCCGAGCGTTTACGCCGAAAGCCTTACAAGCCCGGACAAGCCGACCATCCTTTTGTACGCTCATCACGACGTGCAGCCGCCCATGCGAGAAGCATTGTGGGACACGCCGCCGTTTACGGCCACGCAGAAAGGCGACCGTCTCTTTGGACGCGGCACGGCTGACGACAAGGCGGGCATCATCGTGCATCTCGCAGCCCTTGAACAGGTTCGCCGAGAACTCAAAGGCAATGGTCCGAACCTCAAGTTCATCATTGAAGGCGAAGAAGAATCCGGAAGCGCAGGCTTCGAAAAAATTCTCACGGAACATGCAGAACTCTTGAAGAGCGATGCCGTCATTATCGCCGACCTCGGAAACTTCGCGAAGGGAACACCGTCCATCACGACGACGCTCCGCGGCATGAGCGCCATCAACGTCACGCTCCGTGCGACAAAGGCTCCGCTCCATTCTGGCTCTTGGTCCGGCCCGATTCCAGACCCCGCCCAGGCTCTTTGCCGCATGATTGCAAGCCTCACCGACAAGGACGGCAAGATTCTCATCCCGCATTACGAAGATGACATTATCCCGCCGACCAAGGAAGAGCTTGAATCTTACAAGTCGCTCGGCATGACCGAAGAAATTTTCCGCAACGACGGCGGCGTTCTTGAACAAGTAAAGTTGAACGTGCCCGAAGATGAGATTTTGCTTTCACTGTGGCGCCGCCCGAGCATCATCGTAAGCACAATTGAATCCGGTTCCCGCGTGAACGCCGGTAACGTTTTGCAAGACAGCGCCTATGCCCGAATCGGCATCCGCCTTGCTCCCGGCATGGACGCCGTGAAATGCACCGACATGCTCGCCGACTTCCTCAAGGCCCAAGTTCCGAACAACATGGAAATCACCATCGACAAGGAAGACGGCGCCAATCCATTCACGACCGACACGAATCACCCGTTCTTCAAGAAGATGAGCGAAGCCATGGCAGACGCTTACGCCTCCCCCACCAAATTCATAGGCTGCGGCGCAAGCATCCCAGGTGCAGAGCTTTTCCGTAACACGCTCGGTAACATCCCGATTTTGCTCACGGGCCTCGAAGACCCGGAATGCAACGCCCATGGCGAAAACGAAAGCCTTTACCTGCCCGATTTCGAAAGCGGAATCGTTGCAGAAGCGCTTTTCTTTGCATCCATTTCGTAAGGAGGATCTATGAAACGTAAAAGACTCGTCGTACTGACTGGCGCTGGAATCAGCGCAGAATCTGGCCTCCGCACATTCCGCGGAAACGACGGCATGTGGGAACACGAAAACATCGAAGACGTCTGCACGCCAGACGCCCTCCGTCGCGACCCGAAACGCGTCAAGGACTTTTACAACTTCTTGCGAAAGGGACTCCCCGAGCACGCTCCGAATGCGGCGCACATCGCGCTTGCGAAGCTCGAAGAGCGCCTCGGCGACGAATTCTTGCTCGTGACGCAGAACGTCGACGACCTCCACGAACGTGGAGGAAGCAAGCGCGTTTTGCACATGCACGGAGACCTGATGAAACTCCGTTGCACTAAAAACGAGCACGAATTTGAATTTACGGGTGAAGAAACATTGGACACAAAATGCCCGATTTGCGGAAGCCCCGTGCGCCCGGACATTGTGTTCTTTGGCGAAACGCCTTTGTACATGGACGAGATTCAGGAAGCGCTCATGAACTGCGATGAATTCGCCTACATCGGCACAAGCAGCGTCGTGTATCCAGCTGCAGGGTTCAAGAGTTTTGCGAAATCCTACGGAGCAAAAGTCACTTGCTTAAATCTAGAAACCCCCTATGGCGACCCATACACGGACGTCGTCATTCAAGGGAAGGCAACAGAAATCGTTCCCAAGTGGTGCGAAGAATTCAAGTAGTCATTAGTTTTTAGTCATTAGTTTTTAGTTAATAGTTTGACGAATTTCACGATTATAATTCTATCGACTATTGACCAATGACTATTGACTATTTTTATTCAGCACAAAGCTTGCCGAGCTCATCTCGTTTTTCGAAAAATTTGACCAAAAGTGCGCTGTAATCCATTTGCGTGCGATTGCGCAAGAGTTCGGTAATCTCGACAGCAAGCGTATATAGCGGCGTGAGCGAAAGGTTCCCGAGAACGCCCTTTAGCGCATGAGCCGCTTCAAACGCACCATCCAAATCCTTGGCCGCAACTTTCTTCTCCAATCGTTCAAAAGTAGCGTCGTCAGGAATCGTCGTCACAAGTTTCAAATACAGGGCTTCGTTTCCAAAGCAGCGTTCAAGGCCTTCGGCCGTGTCGACACCGAAAGAATTCAATTTTTCAATAGTAATCACAGGTTATTCCCCTTTTTTCAAATTTTTTTCACTTATTTCACGCTCTATAAATGGAGCAAAATCCATTGCAGGCACAGGCTTGGAGAAGTAATACCCCTGAATAATATCACAGCCCATTTGTTTTAACATGTTCAACTGAGATTCGGTTTCAACGCCTTCAGCAACTGACGGAATCTTGAGAAACTTCGCAATTTCAATAATAATCTTTACGAGTTTCAAGTTGCATTCGTCCTTTTCCATATTACGGACAAAAGACATATCAATCTTTAATACATCAACCGGAACCGTAGTAATCATGTTCAAGGACGAGTATCCTGCACCAAAGTCATCCATTTCTATGCGGAATCCATTTTTACGTAGCTTGTCAACAACCTCGACAAGTCTATTCGTATTTTCGGAATATGCACTTTCTGTGACTTCCAGCATGATTTCGCTCGTAGAAATTTCATACCTTGAACAAATGTCTTCCAGCTTCGCTTCAAGATCTGGATCCATGATGTTGATACGGGAGACGTTCACAGATACCGGTATAGATTCTCCATACAAATCTTTCCAACGTCGGATTTGTGCAGCAGATTCCTTCCACACATAGTTATCCACTTTGCGGATAAGCCCGTTAGATTCAAATAAAGGAATAAAATCACCTGGATTAATGAAGCCCAGTTTCGGATGAATCCAACGCACCAGAGCCTCAGCGCTCGTCAGTCGCGGTTTTTCACCCACAATGCTATACTTGGGCTGGTAATAGACTTTCAATTCCTTATTGGCAATGGCTTCATCAAGATCATGGATGAGCGTTTCTTCAAAGATATACTTTGCATGTAATTCATTATTGTAACGCGCAATACATTTCGATGAATCTCCGCGATTTGAATCACAGGCGATCTTTGCGCGGTCAAACCAAACTTCAATTTCGAATTCTCGGCTGACATTTTCCCAAATTCCATAACGGATTCGAATATTGCTGATATGGAAAAAACTGGCAATTACAGAATCTAAGGCTTTACGCAAATCAGAATAATCTTCCTGATGCTCTGCAAAAATGTAGAACGTATCCGCATGGGCACGGCACGCAAAAGCATTCATCTGCGGAACGAGCGCGAGCAGGGCTTCACCAATTTTGGAAAGGAGCATATTGCCAAAAGCACGCCCACAAAATTCATTCACCAAATGGAAGCGTTCAATATCGAAAACCAGAGCGTCCCTGGGAATCTGCTTACCCAACAGTTCCGATCGACGTACATACTCAAAGAAGTAGTCTTTAGCCAAAAGCCCCGTAAGCACATCTTTTTCGGTATTGCGGATGATACTTTTCTTTTCAAAAAGTTCAATAATGCGCTCGCACCGAGCTAATACAACTTCGGGCAAATTGAACGGTTTCGTGATAAAATCAGCGGCTCCAAGCTTTAGACACTTGATTTCAAAAGCCTTCTCCGAAGTCATTACGACAACAGGAATCGACTTGAGGCGATCGCTTTCAACGCGGTGTTCCAGGAACTCGATGCCACTCATCACAGGCATAATCAAGTCCAGCAACACAAGCGAATACTCGACATCAGGATTCATCAGCATCCCAAGTGCGATTTTCGCATTGCTAGCGTAATCGACCGTATAAACCGTCGAAAGGAAATTTCCTAAAATTTCGCGGTTCACCATTTCGTCGTCTACAACAAGTACACGACGCCTTAAAACACCCTGTTGTCCAACAAAATCCATGTGGGCAATCTCCAATCCATTCTATGAGTCTAAATGTAAGAAATAGACACAAAATAGATTATGTTTTTTTAGTTACATTTTATTCATTATAAAGCTTTATTTACAGGTTCACGATGTCTTCTTCGTAATTTCCGATATCGGGAATCATCAATCCAATCAATTTATTTGTTTTGTCCATAATTTCCACACCCGTAAAAAAGGTGTGACAAATTTAAACATAAAACTTATGTATGAGTATTTCTTTTTTATTACTTATTTCACAAATAACAATGACACTTTATGTCATTTTACTAAAACTTCTTACATTTATATAACTTTGCTATCAAATTTATTACAATGACAACTTATAGCACAACGTTACTTATATTTGCGCTTACTTAATACAAATACAACCTAACTTATAAAGGGAAGGATTATATGGTGTGGAAAAAAAGGAACGGCATAAAAGACACAGCCGTCGGAAACATCGTTATGGCCATAGCTCTAATCGCAGGCTTTATAGTCCTAGGCTATAGCGCGGTACAAAACGTTAGCTCCATGTTCATGGAAGAACTGGCCGGACGTAGAGAACAGTTTGTCGAGTCAAAACTTGAAGACTATATCAACAGCCTTGAATTTGCTGTTGAGCTTTTGACAACAGAAAATTTATCTAGTGAAAAAAACTTTCAATCATACCAGCACCGTCTAAAGCATGTCTATGGATTGGAACGATTCGCCTTCGTCGATTCAAACGGGCTCATTTACACCTCCAACGGAACACGTAACGACATCGATCTTTACGATTTCGATTACAAGAATCTCACCAAGCCCGTAATTTCACTAAAAAAAGCCGAAGACGAAAACAAGACACTCATCGTCGCTATTCCGATTAACAACAAATATTACAACAAGAAAAAACTTGTCGTTTCCTTTATGGAAATCACCATTGCGCGCCTTCTCGAAGGAGTTTCCCTACAGTTAGACACGAATAGCGCGGCATCTTGCAACATTTATACAAAAGACGGCAAGTCGCTGAAGAGCATGGTTCTCGGAGGACTCACCAACGATGAGAACTTGTTCACAGCCATGGAGCACGCAACATTTGAAGATGGCTACACCATAGACAAGATTCGTGATGACTTCGCGGCTCACAGGCAGGGTTCTACGTCATTTTCATACAACGGCATGCAAGAAACCGTTTATTATATGCCCGTCAAGTCTACAGACTGGATGTTGACATACCTCGTTCGTGATAACGTTTCCACAGAACAGATGAGTTCATTTTCTGAAGGCATTCTTGAGAGGAACCTCATCATCGCTATTATTATTTTATTCGTCATCATTATCTTATTCATTTTCTTCCTTATCCAAACACGACGCACAGCAAAGCTCAAAATCGAGCGTGAAATCATTGATGCCGAAAACAGAGTCAAGCAGAAGAAACTTGAAGACGAACTTGAGCTCCAGCAAAAGCTCATCGACCAGGAGCGCAAGCGTAACGAACAAAGTTACATGATTACGGCAATGGCATCAGATTACCAAAGCGTTTTTTATGTAGACCTGGAAAAGGACATCTCTATTTGCTATCGCAAAAACGATTCCGTTCCAACACCATTCAAGAAGGGTGACAAGTTTAAATTCAGCGAATCGTTTACTCAATACGCCCATAAATACGTCGCTCCGGAATACCAAAAGAAATTTCTTGAATTTATCGACCCCGCAAACATTGTCAGGAGATTGCAGAAAAACGCACTCATTGCGTTACGCTACATGGTCATCCGCGACGGCAAGGAAAGCTACGAAATGCTTCGCATGGCAGGCGTGCGAGATGACGAGAACAGCGAAACGCTCCGCATTATTGGCGTCGGGTTCTCCGACATTGACGAAGAAATGCGCGACTCTCTCGCCAAAAACCAAGCACTCATTGATGCGTTAAAGGTCGCCGAAGAAGCGAACAAGGCAAAGACCGTTTTCCTCTCGAACATGAGCCATGAAATACGCACCCCGATGAACGCCATTATCGGCCTTGACAGCCTTGCACTCCACGAAGAAAACATTTCCCCAAAGATGCAAGACTATCTCGAAAAGATCGGTTCCTCTGCCGAGCACCTTTTGAGCCTCATCAACGAAATCCTAGACATGAGCCGAATCGAAAGTGGAAGACTGACTATCCGCAACGAAGAATTTTCTTTCACGAAACTTCTCGAACAAGTGAATACCATTTTCAACGGCCAGTGCGAAGAAAAAGGCATCCATTACAGCTGCAATGTCGACCAGAAAATCGACAGCTATTATATTGGTGACGGCATAAAGATCCGCCAAATTCTCATCAACATTCTTGGAAACGCAGTCAAATTCACGCCGAAGGACGGCAATATAGCCTTTGACATCAAAAAGACTGCTAAATTCGACAAAAATTCTACGCTAACCTTCAAGATTAGCGACACTGGCATCGGCATGAGCAAGGAATACTTACCCAAGCTCTTTGAACCGTTCAGCCAGGAAAACTCGGGAACGACAAATAAGTACGGAAGTAGCGGTCTTGGGCTTGCTATTACCAAGGGTATTGTCGACATGATGAACGGCAAGATTGAAGTCGAAAGTGAAAAGGGCAAGGGTACGACATTTACGATTACGCTCACGCTTTTGAATTCTGGCCGCTCCGATGTTATCGAAAGTAACGATGTGGAAATCCGTCCGAGCGAAATGAGCGTCCTCGTCGTCGACGATGATGATGTGGCATTACAACACGCCAAGGTCGTTCTTGAAAAGTCGGGAATTGCCGTCGAAACAGCCCCTTCAGGACGAGAAGCCATTGAGATGGTAAAGCTCCGCCACGCCAGATGCAACCCATACAGCCTTGTCGTTTTGGACTGGAAGATGAACGAAATGGACGGCGTAGAAACGGCTCGACAAATTCGCGCAGTCACAAGCGACGACACGGCAATCATCGTGCTCACGGCCTACAACTGGGACGATGTTCTGGACGAAGCGCACGCCGCTGGCGTCGATAGCTTTATCGCAAAACCGATCTTGACGGACCACCTTCTGGACGAACTCAAGGACATCCTCAAGAAGAAACGCCAGCATACAGCACCCAAAAAGACGAAGGCGGAACTTACAGGAAGATGCATCCTCCTTGCCGAAGACATGGAAGTGAACGCCCAAATCATGATTGAAATTCTGAAGATGCGTCAGGTGAGTACGGAGCATGCCGAAAACGGAAGAATCGCCGTCGAGATGTTCGAAAAATCACCAGTCGGCTATTACGACGCCATTCTTATGGATATGCGCATGCCAGAGATGGATGGCTTGGAAGCGACGGCGGCAATCCGCAAATTGGACCGCCCCGACGCCAAAAAGATTCCGATTATCGCGCTCACGGCAAACGCATTCGATGAAGATGTTCAGCGCAGCTTGCAAGCAGGCCTCAACGCACATTTAAGCAAACCTGTAAAGCCCGATATCTTGTTCGAAACGCTCGAAGGAATGCTTTAAAAAAAATCCATTGCTAACTGAAAGGCTGCTCGTTTTGAGCAGCCTTTTCTTTACTTTTCAATTTTCTTTTCGGCAGTATCGTCTTTAATCAATCGGACAAAAGACTGCGAATGTGTACTGAAAGTCACGCGGCCGGGGAAAATTTCAAAGCAGAACTTGTCCTCGGAGGTCCAGAAATGACTAAAGAAGTTATTGCTGATACCTGTGCTACATTTGACCGGAGTCGCTTCAAATCCCAAGTTATCTGTCGGGGTCACATTACACTTTTCCCAGCCCTTGCGAGACATGAGCACGCTCGACGGGTCACCAAGCCCTAAACCAGCAGCAGTTTTGATCAATGTTTCAAAGTCCTTTTTGCTCGGAACGCGCCAGCCCCTTACGGCACAATACTTGTTCACCGAGCTCCATTCGTACAAGCCCTCGCCCGTATAACCCACGCACTTGTACTTCAAGGGTTCCTTCATCCACACTTGATCGCCAATCCTTACGGTCTTGTAGACCTGACCATCGCGAGGGTCGACAAACTGCGATTCAAAAAGATTCGGGGAAAGCGAAAACCTTTTTTGCCAAATGTATTCCTGCAAGATATCGAGCATTTGTGCGCACGGTTCAAAAGAGAGCCCTAAATCCACGCAAAGTCGTCTTTGGCAAGCCTCCAAAACTTCTTGCTGTTCGCCATCCGAAAAACTTCTGATCTCATACATGCTTGACGGGATTTGCTTTAAGACAAGCAGGAACAAACGGTCCTTGGCATCTGCAAATTCGGGAACGTTTAAATTGCGCAGTTCTTTTTCCAAAGTCGATTCGTTTGCGAAAATAGAATCACCGACTTTTTGCACAAGAGCATCACACAAAGCCTTGACATCTTTTTGCGCCACCTTGACCGCTGGGCGCACCAATTTTGCACCGCAAAACGGGCAATTTTCCATTTTATCAATTAAAGTTTCAAAATCCTTTAGATTCTTATGACACTCTTTACAGAACATAGCGTTTTCCCCAATAATATTATCGAGCTTTCAACATCCATAGGGAGCCTCTAAAAAATTTAGCGGCAACCTTCGATGATAATATTAAAAAACGAGAAAGAACGGGATGTAAAACTTATGCAAAAAACAATCGCTAGGATTAATTACTTGGCACAAAAGCAATACGCAAAATGATTTGCTTCGGCAATTTTCGTCGGGAGTTCGGCGGAAAGGCATTTTTCGCGAACTTCGGCAGAAGATTGGGCGCATTTGCAGCAGCGGTCGGCAAAGCGGCACCCCTCAGCAAAGTCTTTCGGATGAGGCACAGAACCCGGAATGGACGCAAGCGTACGCAAGTCGCTATGGCT
Organism: Fibrobacter sp. UWB3; assembly: GCF_002210405.1. NCBI lineage: Bacteria > Pseudomonadati > Fibrobacterota > Fibrobacteria > Fibrobacterales > Fibrobacteraceae > Fibrobacter > Fibrobacter sp. UWB3. The sequence goes on along the minus strand of NZ_MWQJ01000002.1, from coordinate 192,572 downwards.
TTCGGGAATAGCCGCCAAGAGTCCTTGCGTGTACGGGTGCATCGGATGGTTGATGACTTCGCGAACGGGGCCTTCTTCGACAATGCGACCAGCATACATCACGGCAACACGGTGGGCATACTGCGAAACGATACCCATGTTGTGCGTAATGAGGAGAACAGCTGTTCCCGTTTTTTCCGCCATTTCCTTGAGTACGGCAAGAACTTGAGCCTGAACAGTCACATCCAAAGCGGTCGTCGGTTCATCGGCGATAATCAATTTGGGCTTTGGCAAAAGCGCCATCACAATGCAAACGCGCTGAAGCATGCCGCCCGAAAGTTCGTGCGGGTACGAATTTAAGACACGATCAGGATCGGTAAAACCGGCCAAGCGGAGCTGCTCGCGGATAACGTCGAGAGGATTGTTTTGCGCATTCCGAGATGGCGCGGAATCTTGCTTGGACTGCGCGCTTTTTGAAACGGCGCCCATCGAGACTGCGCTGAACTTGAAAACTTCGAGGAGTTGTTTTTTGATGGTGACGACGGGATTCAGCGCTTGCATTGGTTCCTGGAAAATGCATGCAATTTCAGAACCGCGGACGGATTGCAAATCCTTGAGCGGGAGCTTTACAAGGTCGCGAACTTTCCCATCGTCAGCATCGCGCGAATCTTGAGCCATCGCATCGAACAAAATCTCGCCGTTCACAATTTTTGCGCTTGGCCACGGCAACAAGCGCAAAATGCTCATCGCAGTCACGCTCTTTCCGCAACCAGACTCGCCCACCAGCGCAAAAAATTCGCCCGGGAAAATGTCAAACGAGACGCGGTCCGTCACTTGCAACGGTGATCTACCATCACGCGAGTTACCGTTCTTGTCAAACCCAAACGCCACCGAAACATCTTTTACACGCAAAACGGGGACTTTACTGGATTCTTCGACGGAGTTTATCCCGGACTCCGTTCCGGGACTCAGGATGACGCGATTATCTTGACTAAACATAACGGTCTCCCGATTTGGGGTCCATGGCATCTCGCACGCCTTCACCGACGAATGTCGTGAGCAAAAGCGTCACAAAGAGCGCCGCGACCGTGCTCACGGAAATCCACGGAGCATAGAGGTTGTTGAGGCCCTGGCTCATGAGTTCGCCCCAGCTCGGCGTAGGCGGCTGGAGTCCAAAGCCCAAGAAGTCTAGCGATGTGAGGCTTCCGATTCCACCAATCAACGTGAACGGGAAAAGCGTCACCACGGGAGTCATTGCATTCGGCAAGATTTCCTTGAAAAAGATATGGCGATGCCCAAGTCCAAGCACCTTCGCAGACATCACGTACGTCATGCTGCGGAGCTTCAGGAATTCCGCACGCATGTAATAGCTGAGCGAAAGCCAGTTGAACGCCGCCATAATCAAAATCAAAAGCCAGAAACTGCGGCCGTAAATACTGCCGATGAGAATCACCACGTAAAGCATCGGGAGCGACGACCAGATTTCAATCATACGCTGCATGCCCGTATCCCAGAACTTCCCGAGATAGCCCTGGATACCGCCAATGACAATGCCGAGGAACGTTCCGAGCACGGTCAAGAGCAAGCTAAAGCTAATGCAAATGCGGAACCCGTGAATCAAACGCGAAAGAACATCTCGCCCATTGCTATCAGTCCCAAGCCAGTGCTTTGCGCTCGGCGCAAATGGAGGGGTTCCCTCCTCGCTCAGATCCGCCTTCAGCGGATCGTGCGGCACTGGCGGCATGAGCGCCCACATCTCGGGGCAGCCTCCAGCACGCGGGAATCCGTCCTCTTCGTCCTGCTTACATTCTTCGACATCTGCAAAAAGCTTTGCGTAATCCTGTTCCGTCTTGTATTCGCCACCAAAGTCCGCTTCGCTGTAACGCGCAAACGCTGGAAAATAGCTCTTGCCGTTGTAGCGCAAATAGAACGGTTCGTCATTCACCGTCCACGGGCTCGTGAGCGAAAGCAAGTACGCCACCACCAAAATCACAAGCGACCAAAAGGCGCGCTTGTTTTTGCGGAAGCGCTTCAGGCGGTTCAAAGTTTCTGTCGAAAGTCTAAGTTTCATAGATTAAACAAAGCTAGGCGCATTTTCGCATTTTTCGCGGCAGTCCCTACAAGCATTAAATACTCGACTCGATAAATTCCTTGCGGAACGTTCCGTTACCAAGCAAAATATCAATCGGCAGCTTGTGGAATTCATACTCGTACGGAGGCTGTTTCCACGCAAAGTCCTTCGGGTATTCGTTGAAGATGTACTGCAACAACTTCACCGCCATTTCAAAACTGCGGAACTTGTTACGGTCCGTCACGTGAATCTGCGCACCGCCACAAATCTGCCCAGCACCCTTGTGGAATGTCGGCTGGAAGTAGTTTTCGCGGAAATACACGCCCGGGAGTTTGAGCCCGTTCATGTACTTGCAAAGTTTGACTGCATCGATAAACGGCGCACCGAAAATTTCGAACGGACGCGTCGTGCCACGGCCTTCGCTCACGTTAGTCGCTTCGAACAAGCACATGCCCGGATACACAATTGCGGTATCGAGCGTCGGCATGTTCGGGCTCGGCAAAATCCACGGCAGTCCCGTTTCATCAAACCACATGCGCTTATCGTAACCGTCCATGTGCATCACATAAAGTTCGCACTTCGGGAAACGTTCGGCCTTGAACTGTTCAGCAAGTTCTCCAATCGTCTTGGCATGGCGAGTGCGGATGCTATGCAAGCCCACAAAGCTCGTGTAATTGAGGTCGAGCACCGGCCCTTCTTCGTCCACGCAGTTAATCGGATTCGGGCGATCCACCACGACCACCGGAATTCCCGCCTTTTCGCATGCCTTCATGCAGAGGAAAAGCGTCCAAATGAACGTGTAGTAACGCGCGCCCACATCCTGCAAATCCACAAGCATCGCATCCACATGCGAAAGCATTTCTGCGGTCGGTTCACGATGTTCACCGTAAAGGCTGTAAACCGGAATATGCAATTCCGGATCTTCGTAGCCTTCCCATTCAATCATGTTGTCTTGCGTGTGTCCCTTGATGCCGTGCTGCGGGCCAAACAAAGCCGAAAGCTTAAAGAGCTTGCCATCCAAATCCTTGAGCAAGTCAAGCGTATAACTCAAATCGGCACAGACCGAAGCTGGATGGAGAACCGCACCCAGGCGCTTACCACGAAGCGCTGCCGGGAAACTTTTTTCAAAATGGGAAAGAGCTAACGTAACCATATTTTAAAAGTAGAAAAAGCCCCAAAAAGGGGCTTATAAACAAAGACTTAATTGCGTCTATTTCGATTTTATTCGTGGACCACAACTTTTTCAAGTTTCTTGTCCTGAACCTTCACGCCGTCCCAGAGAATCGCATTGCTGATTTCAGAATTTTCAATCACGCAGCCATCCCCAACCGACACGTTAGGACCGACCTTGGAATTCTTGATGACCACGTTCTTGCCGATGTAGCAAGGCATGACAATTTCAGAACCGTCAAATTTCGGAGCCACCTTTTCGTTGCGTTCAAGAACATGCGCATTCGTTTCAAGCAGCGTCTCGACAAGGCCGCAGTCCAGCCACTTTTCAACCGGAGCCGTGCGGAACTTGCTGCCGCCCTGAATCATGCGTTCAAGAGCATCCGTCAACTGGAATTCGCCCTTCGTACGGATGTCGTTCTGCATGAGGTAGTTCAAGGCCTCCTTAAGAGCCTTGACATCCTTGATATAATAAATACCAACAATTGCCTCGTCCGAAACGAACTCCTGCGGTTTTTCTACAAGACGTTCAATATGGCCATTCTTATCCGTCACTGCCACACCGAAACGCTTTGGATCAGAGACCTTGAACGTGTAGAGAATATTTTCCGTAGCCTTGTCCAGAATAGACAAGTCCGCCTCGAACAGCGTATCGCCAAGAATAATCAAGAGAGGTTCATCGTCGTTCACATACGGGAGAGCAAGGCTAATAGCTTCACCCAGCCCCTGCGGATTAGACTGAACCACCGTGCGCACAGCGCCCCATTCCGATCTCTGCTTTAAAAAATCATCGACAACGGAAGCCTTATACCCCGTTATGAAAATCGTCTCAGAAGGCTTCAAAAAAAGAGCACCATCAACAATCCAATCTATGATTGTCTTACCAGCAACAGGAAGCAAGCACTTAGGCAAATTTTCCGTGTATGGACGTAGGCGAATGCCATTTCCAGCAACAGGAAGAACAATTTTCATTCAAAACCCTTTTTATTACAGTGTGTATCAAACACCCTTACTTAAGGCAAAATATAAAAAAATTGTATCTAAAAAAAAGCATAAGCATTTATTAAGGTCTTTTTTCATTCTATGTAATCACTGCTCCCGCAACAAGTTCTATAAAAAAAACACCATCTCGTTAAAGATGGTGTTTAGTGGATGATGCAGGGGTCGAACCTGCGACCCGCTGATTAAGAGTCAGCTGCTCTACCAACTGAGCTAATCATCCAAAATTCTTAGGTCGCTTTTCAGCTATGTCTTTGCAAAAATCAAAAGCCGCAGTTTCAAAGTTCGTTAAATTCCGCTTTCGCTTTCAAAAACGCTTAGCTTTGTCTGACGCTTTTGTATTTGCAATACCTCACCTTGCGGTTTGGTATTTAGTGGATGATGCAGGGGTCGAACCTGCGACCCGCTGATTAAGAGTCAGCTGCTCTACCAACTGAGCTAATCATCCAAAATTCTTAGGTCGCTTTTCAGCTATGTCTTTGCAAAAATCAAAAGCCGCAGTTTCAAAGTTCGTTAAATTCCGCTTTCGCTTTCAAAAACGCTTAGCTTTGTCTGACGCTTTTGTATTTGCAATACCTCACCTTGCGGTTTGGTATTTAGTGGATGATGCAGGGGTCGAACCTGCGACCCGCTGATTAAGAGTCAGCTGCTCTACCAACTGAGCTAATCATCCATAGTCGCTTAGGACGGGCTCAATGTTAGAAATATTGAAAGCGATTGGCAAGGGGAATATGGAGAAAAAATTCATTTTTTTTTGCTATATTCTACGTTGTAAACAATTTTTCGCATCTATCACCATGACAAAACTGCTCCCCGCACTTCTATTTTCGCTGTTATTTCTAGCCTGTGGCGATGAAAAATCCCCAAATTCTCCCGATGACGAAGATATTTCCAGTTCTTCCCAAAAAGATTACAAGTCGAAAAGCAGCTCTTCTTCAAAAAAAGACAGTTCTTCTTCGAAGAAAAACTCTTCGTCTAGCTATAGCTCCTCCTCTACAAAAAATTCGTCCAGTTCAAAAACATACTCCACAGAATTTAAAATAGACCCCAAAACGGTCTCCAAAGGAAAATTCACCGACAAGCGCGACGGAAGAGTCTATAAAACCGTAACCATAGGCGACCAAACATGGATGGCTGAGAACCTGAACTACAAGACGAGCTCCGACAGCGAATGCGAAGCCGACTCCACAGATAAAAAGTGCGAGAAAAAAGGATTACTCTACAAATGGCAAGCCATAATCGATGCCGCTTCAGGTTATTGCGAATCCTATAGAATATGCGCTGAACCCATTCAAGGTATTTGCCCCGACGGATGGAGAATTCCTACAAGAGATGAATGGGACACACTTATAACTCGCATCGGCATTCGAGATAAAGACGGAATAAAAATTGAAGCAGGTTATCGCCTTCGCTCAAAGGACTTCTACGGTTCTGACGTTTACGGATTTTCTGCGCTTACCGTGGAATTTTGGACATCAACAAACTTCAGAGACCAAAGAGACGACAGACGCGTTGTAACCGCTAAATTAGGTGAGGACGCATACTTGTCTGGATCTGCCCAAGACTATCCAAAAGCATATCTTCGTTGCATTCAAGATACAACCCCCAAACCAGATTTAAACAACCCAGCTACAATCAGGTCTTACGACAAAAACTGCAAAGATTCGGTTTGGACCCCTAAGATTCCGCCTTGCAATATCAATGGCAAAGACAATTGCGAATACGGCGAATTTGAGGGCAAAAAAACAATAAAAATCGGAAATCAAAAATGGATGGACTACGATAAAATCGTATATCCGCTTTACGACTCGCGAACATGCCCCTTAGGATGGCGAGTTCCAGACCCAGAAGATTGGAATGAACTCATTCAAAATGTCGGAGGAAAATGTTTTGCCACCAAAATGTTGGCTTCGCAAAAAGGCTGGGAAAGCGGGAATGGATTTAACGCTTACGGATTTGACATTAAGCCGACGGGCTACTACTCCACATGGCTTGATTACGAGAAAAAAAGAGTTTCTCAAGGGCGAGAATTTTATGAAAAAGAAACAGCAACCACATTTGTCGTCAGAGACAGCTTAAATACAACATATAAGTACATGGCATATTTTTCCACAGGACGTTCGTTCTTTTTGCAATACAATGATGATTATAGTGCCAATCTTTATTGCGTCACAAGTACCCCTGCGCCGGATATCTCAAGTTCTTTCTTTAATCCAAATTTCAATTACGGAGAATTCACTGATTCTCGCGACGGGAAAACATACAAGACGACAATAATCGGTCCGCAAAAATGGATGGCTCAGAACCTGAATTACGAAAGCGATTCTAGCGTCTGCTATCAAGACTACTTTTATTCAAGTTATTGCAAATCACTAGGACGGCTATATTCGTTCGAGGATGCTCAAAACGCATGCCCCGCAGGGTATCATTTACCATCAAAGGACGAATTCGACACACTGATGTCCTTCGGAGCCATTTACCACAAAACAAACAACTTGTTCTCGGCCTACAACTTTGGTGATGATACTTACGGATTTTCATTAGTTATGGCGGGTAGTGGAGAAGGTTCTACGTTTTTTAGTGGTTTTTACGACAAAAAACAAGCAAAAAAAATGTCTTATAGCGGTGTGGCGTTCCTTTGGAGCAGCACGCCAAAATCTGATTCTACTGCATACGGGTTATATGCGTACAAAAGCGATGTGTCTGACACTTTACGTGCAAGCTATTCAAAAACATCTGGATCATGGAGAACCTACGCGTCCGTCCGTTGCCTAAACGACACTCTCTTTAACGAAGAATCCAAATAATGAGTTTCAATTCCAACCGTCTAGACGCATTTCTTTCGCACCTCGGAGTCGAGCGAAACCTTTCGCCCGTGACTATCCAGAGCTATCAGGAAGACTTGCGGCACTTTATTGCCTGGCTAGACGAAAATGGGATTGACCTCAAGGATTTAAAGCCCGAAAAGCTAGACGAATTTTTGACATTCACCGCAGGGCAGGAGGAATACTCCCCCACATCTGTCGCTAGGCATTTTTCGAGCCTGCGCGGGTTCCTCAAGTACATGCAGAACCAAGGCGAGTACGATTACAGCACTGAATCGATGCTTGCAACACCCAAACTCGGGCACTACCTGCCGCAGTACCTGACCCGTGAAGAAATCGATAGCGTATTTGAGAGCGCAGCAAACGGCAAGAACCCGCTCCGCGATACCGCATTGTTCGAACTGATGTACAGCGGCGGGCTCAGAATTTCAGAGACGCTCAGCATAAAGCTTTCGCAAATCGATCTGGAAAACGAATGGCTGATGCCCATCGGCAAGGGCAACAAGCAACGTCTTGTGCCACTTGGCAGCAAGGCCAAAGAAAACCTCCGCGCATGGATTGAAGAGGGCCGCCCCCTCACCCACCCGACTACAGACAACATCATTCTCAACGCGCACGGTAAGCCGATGACCCGCATGGGGGCATGGAAAATCGTTCAACTGCATACGATGCATTTGAGCAAGCAAGTCTCGCCGCATACGTTCCGCCACAGCTTTGCCACGCACTGCCTAGAAGCGGGTATGGACTTGCGCGTATTGCAGGAACTGCTCGGACACGCCGACATCGGGACCACGCAAATTTACACGCACATCGACAAAGAATTTATCAAAGTAGAACACCGCAGTTTCCACCCGAGAGAACAAGCGCATTGACATGCGCTGTTTTTCTATTTAAATTTTCCGCAAAAATTTTATTTCTTTATCCTGATCATCGGGGAAAATCATGAAAAAAGTAATTCCAGCCCTTTTATTTGCGGCCACTACAGCTGCTACAATCTTTGTAGCCTGTAGTAACGAGTCTAGCGACGAGAACCTCCCAAGAGAAATCATTACGGAAGTCGAGTCGATCTACGAACTTGGAAAATGTGGCGACGAAAACGAAGGCGACACCGTATACGCCAAAAAAGAAGACGCCGAATACTACTGCCACAACGAAAACTGGATCCCCGTTTCCAATGAAGAATCTGAAAAATCATCTAGCAGCAGCAAGGTAAGTTCCTCGTCCATGACCAAGGACGAACTCAAGAAGTTCACCGAACTGTGTAAGGCTTCTGGAGGTACCACCAAAGATGGTGTTTGCGTCTGTAAAAAAGAGCTCTGCGATGTCGGTGCAGTCTGTAATACCGTTACAGGTATTTGCGGCAACCAAAGCAAGCCCACCGATATTCCATCGGATTCAAAATCCAGCGACTCTAAATCCAGCGATGACCCTACAGAACTCACCTTCGCTGACCTTTGCGTAGCTTCCGGCGGTAAAGCAAAAGACGGTATCTGCATCTGCGATAGCGAACGCTGCGACAAAGGTGCTGTCTGCAACACCATCACGGGAGTCTGCGGGAACCAGAGCAAGCCCTCCGATGTTCCACCGGAATCCGACCCCATCGACCCTTCTACCGACCTTACCTTCAACGATTTGTGCAAGGCGTCTGGCGGTAATGCCAAAGATGGCATCTGCGTCTGTAAGAAAACATCCTGTGACGAAGGCGTACTCTGCAACACCATCACGGGTGCCTGCGGAAACCAGAGTGAACCTGTCGAAAACTCTTCGGATTCCAAGTCCAGTTCTTCTACAGAACCAACCTTCGCCGACTTGTGCGAGGCATCCGGCGGTACAGAAAACGACGGAGTCTGCGTCTGTAAGAGTTCCCCCTGTGACGAAGGCGTGCTTTGCAATACCAAGAGCAAGGAATGCGCCAACAAGGACGTCTTTGAAAAAGAATGCAACGACAGCGACAAGAGCACATGTTCCAACAGCCCCTTAGGAGTCGGCATTGTCAAGGAATGCGTAAAAGGAGTCTTCGTGAACCGCTCGTGCAGCACGGTCTCTTGCAACGAAGAAGGAACAGAATGCGGTAAATGCCTTGACGACGTCCAGACCTGTACCGAAGACAATAATTTCCACGCAACAGTCACCCGCTGCGAAAACGGTAAGAAGGTGACCGAAAGTTGCGGAGAAAAATCCTGCAATCAAAGCAACAACGGTTGCGGCGAATGCACGAACTACGAACACACCTGCACCAACGATAAAGCCGGAAAGGGAACCGTCTACGAATGTGTCGCCGGCGAAGCCAAGAAAGCCGTTTCCATATGCGGCAACAAGTCGTGCCGTACCGACAAGGCCATCTGCGGCGAGTGCCTTAACGGCGAACTGAGGTGCGACAATGACATCAACAACAACGCCATCATGTACAGGTGCGTCGACGGGCAATGGGAACGGCTCCATAACAAGTTCGACCCGCTCGACAAGGACTATTACAAATGTCCCGTCGCTTGTAGAGAGGGCACCGATCCACAGAAGATGGATTACGAATGCGACATAAACCAATGTTCTGATTGTGATCCATGCTGGGGTGAACCAATGGTGGGATCTCCCTCCAATCCAAACCCCTGCTACGACGAGAAACGTTGCAAACAAATTCTCAAGGATGAAGATCCCGACTACCCGCCGTTCAGGGATTTCGAAACGAAAAATAAATGGAAGGCCCTGATTCCCGAAGAAAAAATGGCCGTGAAGATCGTTACAGGATACAACTGGAAAGACTATACCCACACTGACGTTAATGACCGAGTGGGGCCTTTCGAGTTTGACCTTACAAACGAGACGCGCCGCGTATCGTGCAACGCCTTGGGAACCTACTTCGGCAAATGCCACAACACCCTGCAGACCTGCATCAACACAAGTTATCACAAAGGCGGATTCATGGTGGTCTGCGCTAACGGTGAACTTATCGACGAAGAGAAGGAAGGAGACGGAATCGCTTGCAATTGCGAAATAACAACTAACAACGCCGAGGGATGTTGTTACACCAGAAGTGCCTGCTTCAAGCAAACCAACTGGTCTAGGGACCGTTGCGCTAAGCCCAAGAGTACCGCTGCCGACGAATAATTTCATCGACCTTTCAAGCAGAAAGGAACCGCAAGGTTCCTTTTTTTTATAACCACGCCATCAACCTATTTTAAGTACAAATTTCATACAAGGAACCTTGTTTCAAAGCACCAGTAATTTATATTTTATAAAGAAAACTTTATATAAACATTATTGCAGCGTTCATCAAAATAGGGCTCTATGAGAGATAAAATTTTCATTCTACTAACAGCATTTTTGTTAGCCATGACATCCTGCGGAGATGACAAGTCATCCGTTTCCGCACCTGATGATGAAACATCTCAAGAAGAGGATTCTAGTTCATCTAACAAAAAAAGTTCCAGTTCGAGCAAGAAGGGCTCCAGTTCCAGTACTAGTTCCAGCTCTTCCCATAGGGCTCCGCTTTCGTCAAGTTCCCTTTTCGATGTCTCTAAAATCGAGACGGGCTCGTTTACCGACAAGCGCGACGGTCACAAGTATAAAACCGTTACCATTGATGGGCAAACATGGATGGCACAGAACCTGAACTACGCGAAAGCATCTAGCATCGGTTGCCATAAAGGAGACAACAAGGACTGCACCAAATATGGAAGAATCTACACTTGGGGTGATATTCTCGATTCCACTAAATCGCATTGTGGACTCCATGATAAGTGTAGTCCGCCTCTACAGGGAATTTGCCCGGATGGATGGAGAATTCCGGCTGCATGGGAATGGATTGAGTTGCTAAACAAACTGTATGGGTCGTCGCCCGATTTCCACAAATGGTCTGGTCTCTCTCCGTATCTATTTTCCAAGGATAATGATTATTACGAGGGAATTGATGCGTATGGTTTATCAATCGCCGTCCCGGGAAAAGATGATCAAGCAGCCCTTGATTTCTTTACAATTACGCAATGGTCGTCCGGTTCACCAGACTTCATTAGATTTTCCTATTCGGGAGCCGGAGTCCATGGTCCCGCAAATGTTACGGACTCAGCCTCGTTGCGGTGCATTAAAGGAGATTTGATTCCCGATGTAACTAGGCCGACGACTACATTGGGTGTGCGTGGCGATGACCGCAAGGTGTGTAACGGAGTTGAACCAGAATCTTTTATTAGCACAAAGGCTTGCAATAAAAACGGAGAAAACAAGTGTAGAAAAGAAGCAGACGGCAGCACCTATATTTCAAAATGGATACGCAGTTCTAGCGATTACTATTTTGAATATGGCCCATTTAATCTATTCATTGAAGAAAAAGGCAAAAAGACGTGCCCCTTTGAATGGCATATTCCTAGCAGAAGCGAATGGGAAGATCTTTTATATACTGCCGGTGGCTCCTGCTATGCAGGGTACACACTCAAGGCGCAAGATGGATGGGGCGATGATTACGCCCTTGATGCACTTGGTGTCGGTATTAAGCCCATGGACAGTGATGGGGTCACGTTTCCTATAGGAGGGAGCAAGAAGGGCGAAATAACGGGAACCGTAATATTTAAGAAAGGCTCGAATATCGCGACTTTAAGTGACGATACCGCGAACGTGTCCGGGGTGCTTTGCATGAAGGGTCGCCTTATTGATGATACATTGAGTTTAATGAACCCCAATCTTGAATATGGGGAATTTACCGATAAACGCGATAACAGGACTTACAAGACCATAGACATCGGGCACACCAAATGGATGGCGGAAAACCTGAAATTTGAGACTGACAGCAGCGTCTGTAATGGAGGAACCCGCGATATTAATTCGTTCTCATGTAACCGATACGGAAGGTATTATCTGTACGAAGATGCGTTGACGGCCTGCCCTGCAGGGTGGCGCCTGCCCACAAAGGAAGAATTCGACACATTGGTGTATATAGCCCCTAGTAAAAAAGCCCGTTATTTGGTATCCGAGGAGAATGATACCTACAAGGGGTACAACACTTTGGGATTCTCGCTTATAATGAAAGGGTATATATGGAATGGCAGGGATGATTTTAGAGATACGGCTACCTATCTGTGGTCAAGTACAGTGTACAAAGATTCTGCGGTATACACCTTGGTCGCCTATAGAGTTGCCTATACAGATTCTGCGTACGTTTCTAAAGCATACGCCAAGGAAAACTCTAAGTTTAACGTCCGCTGCGTGAGCGAAGAGAAGGTGGCGTACGGGTATAAGGGGACATACGGCACGCTTGTCGATAAACGCGACGGCCATGAATACAGGACTGTAGAAATCAACGGCACGACATGGATGGCCGAAAACCTCAAATACGAATCAAAAAACAGCACCTGCAATAAAGATTCCTGCGACATCTACGGATTACACTACACTTACCCGTTTGATTCAACAGGTTCGAACCCCCTCTGCCCCGATGGCTGGCATGTTTCGACGACCGCAGATTGGGATAGCCTGCTCGCCTTTGCCCAAGCAAACGATTCAGCAACATATGCCTACGATTTGAGATACACATTCAGATGGCCTTCATACAGCCAGGGTGGTGATACGTATGGCATGGGCATTATCCCGAATACCTGCTACCGGTATAATGACGGCTACGACTTGGCCAATGTCAGTGACGAGGCCGTGGCGTGCATTGGTGCGGAAGACGTTGTAAACGAGAGGGGCTACTATTACATCATGTCGTCTACCCAAACCAATCGCGTGAACAAGAGAGTTATTAAAAGATCGATCAACATGAGTAACAACCTCTACCGCTTCGGAATCCGCTGTGTCAAGGACAAATAGCAGCAAAAGTTTCTATCTTTACGCCGTTCAAATTTAAACAAGGATTAACAATGAGCAAGAATTACAAGATTGCAGTGCTCCCGGGCGATGGTATCGGTCCGGAAGTGATGAAAGAAGCTGTCCGCGTGTTGGACGTTGTTTCCAAGAAGTTCGGTTTCGACGTGAACGCCGAATGGGCAAATGTCGGTGGTGCAGCATACGACGAAAGCGGTTCTCCGCTTCCGGAAAGCACCCTCAAGCTCGGTGAAGCTTCTGACTGTATTCTTTTCGGTTCTGTCGGTGGCCCGAAGTGGGAACACCTTCCGCCGAACCTCCAGCCGGAACGCGGCGCCCTCCTCCCGCTCCGCAAGCACTTCAAGCTTTTCTGCAACCTCCGCCCGGCCCGCGTTTACAAGGAACTCGCAGGCGCATGCCCGCTCCGTGCAGACATCGTTGGCGATGGTTTCAACATCCTCACCGTCCGCGAACTGACGGGTGACGTTTACTTTGGCCAGCCGAAGGGCCGCGAAGGCGTTCCGGGTTCCAAGGAAGAAATCGGCTTTGACACCATGAAGTACAGCCGCTACGAAGTCGAACGCATTGCCCGCTTCGCCTTTGACGCCGCCATGCTCCGCAACAAGAAGGTCGCTTCTATCGATAAGGCCAACGTGCTCACCACAAGCGTTCTCTGGCGCGAAGTCGTGAACGAAGTCATCAAGGACTATCCGGAACTCACACTCGAACACCTCTACGTGGACAACGCTGCCATGCAGCTCCTCAAGCGCCCGCGTGAATTCGACGTGCTCCTCTGCCCGAACCTCTTCGGCGACATCCTCACCGACGAATGCGCCATGCTCACCGGTTCCATGGGTCTCCTCCCGTCCGCTTCTATCGCCGAAGGAAGCTTCGGTCTCTACGAACCGGCCGGTGGTTCTGCTCCGGACATCGCAGGCAAGGGTATTGCTAACCCGCTCGCACAGATTCTCTCCGTGGCCCTCATGCTCCGCTACACTTTCAAGGAAGAAGAAGCTGCAAAGGCTATCGAAGCTGCTTGCGAAAAGGTCATCGCTCAGGGTTACCGCACTGGCGACATTTACCAGGAAGGCTGCACCAAGGTCGGCACGACTGGTATGGGCGACGCCATTATTAAGGCCCTCGCCTAATCGCATTGTCATTCCTGCGAAGGCTGTCATTCCCGGTTCCGACCGGGAATCTCCTTTTACAAAAAAAGCGACCGGATTTCTCCGGCCGCTTTTTTTGTAAGAAGGATAACTTAACCTTCGCGAATCAGACGGTTTTTATTACTTAGCACAACCCGTGCCGAGCGTACCTTCCAAAACGGATTCGCACTGAGTCTTCATCGCAATAGCTTCGTCGCTACCTGCCGGGAATTCAAGGCATTCGCCCAAGACACCCGGGATATCGCAAGAGACCATGTCGCCTGCCGGCGTTTCACCAGAGCCCTTGTTTTCAGGATCTTTGTTTTCAGGATCTTCTGTTGCGGTAGATTGAGCCGGCATGAATTCCTTGCAAGCCTTCTGTTCGATTTCAAAAAGCGTAGCCTTATCAAAGGATGTGCTAGAAGATGCAATGTTCAAGTATGCATCAGCAGTGCAATAGTGGATGCCGCTGAAATCGGCAAAGTTCTTGGAAACGCATTCAAGATGGGACATCGGGTAAATCGAGTAGTTCATATTGACATAACGTCCATCTTCCGGATCAAGGAACACAAGCTTCTTCTTGGGAACCGTATCGCCCTTCAAGTCTTCATCCTTATAAAAGTAGCTCCATTCAGCATCATCCATGGTAAAGTCACACTTGGTCACAGGTTCAAACGTAATCTTGTCAAACTCACCACCTTCAATACCGGCCCTGCACGCATTCTGCACGTTGTGAAAGACATTTTCGCGAGTTCTATTTGCAAAGTAACCTTTTTCCGTCGTGCTAGAAACATAGATAACAGTGTTGCCATCTTCGTCACAAGAACGTTCACCCACAAAAATGCCGTCAGAAGACTTATTGGAAGATGTCGGATCAATGCGGCACATCATGCTCGTCATGCTGCCCGTATAGCGGATGGAATCGCGAATGACAAGGTCTTCGCCCTTGATTTCATACGTTGTTGTAATTTTTGCACTGTTCTTTCCATCACTCCCCTTGTACGAAATTGTCCAGACATCGTCCGTTGCAGCAAAGCCACAGGGGTCTGCTTCTTTTACGGAAGAGCTAGACGGTTCTTCTGCAGCGCTCGAAGAACTTGCAACCACAGAACTAGAACTCGGAGAAGACTCAACAGAACTAGAAGACACCTTCGTATCAGGCGTATCAGAAGCTGACACTGGAGATGAGGAATCATCACCGCAAGCCATAAAATTCATAGCCATAGAAAGAGAAAGGCCAAGGCCTATCTTTTTGTAATTCATATATAACACTCCTTTTTTATTTTAATCGTAAGGCCTAATATACAAAGTTTATACATAAAAAACAAACTTTTTCTAATAAAAAAAGCAATCAGATTACTCTGGTCGCTTTTTACATTTTCACACAATCGCAAATGAATTACTTAAAAACAAACAACAACTTAATCACTTAAAGACATGCAATGATCGAAAAGGGAATCAACAGCAACTTCCATTTTTTCTGCAAGAGGTTTTACAATCTTATCCTTATATTCCCCATATTTTTCATAAAACTCAATTGTAGTACTATGTGACCCATCGGCGCATGCAAACTGTAGAGGTCGAGGATTGTCACAAGGAGCAGAACCAAATGCCTTACTCCGTCTTATCTCATGTAAATTATCCAAGCTATCAAGGGCATTTTTTAAACATACTTTCGTTAAATCAGAAAGGGGGACTGTATCATTTTCAGCCTTATTCTTCTTTCTATCGAGATAGAGCCTTGCGTCAACCGAAGCCATATCAATAGCACTTTCTTCCGAGAACTCGCATTCACAGTAAGATGCTTCCACGTAAATCGGTTCACATGTTCCATCGTAAGGATGAGAATCCGTCATTGGAACATTAGCCAAATTATACCAGTCAATACTTATAATATTAAAGTCTGTATTTTCTGCATTATAGTTGAATATAAATCGAACGCCCTTTAAATGTGCGAGGACATCTTCCATTGGCACAAGTCCAATTTCAGACCAATTTTGATTATCAGTGTAAAATCCAAATCCACCCCACATATTGCACAATTTTTTACTTTTAGACAGAGAATTTTCAGAATCCCACGAATATGTACGGAACCCATAAGTAGATATTTTATTTAAACTAGCAATAGAATCACTAGGTATAAATTCTACCGTAATATCCCCCGAATATTCCATACAAATTCCTTGCAAAGCGCTAGCATCGACTTCTTTAATGTTTCCCAAAGAATCCTTCCCCGCAAAATAGAATTCCACAGAAGCGCGCCTGTCAAATACATTTTCGGCATCGGAATCAGCTTTATTTTCATTCAATTCATATACAACCTTACCACACAAGCTACCACCGCACTTGTCAATCACATCGGCAAGCGCCATGGAATCATATTCGGCCGTAGCCACACCAGGCCATTCAAATCGTACATCGCCACCATCGCCCTGTTCTACATGCCAAGTCCAAATACCCGAAGTATTCGTCCCATTATCGAAACCTGTGTGCACGCGGTATCCCGATGTACGGTTCCACATTTCAGGTGACCATATACACCCTTTTTCCACGGCTTCCAAGGAATCCTTCACGCCAGCCACACTGCACAGCACAGGCGATCGCAGGTTATTCAGATTATTTCCCATATTCGGAACACTCGTCGATCCCGAAACTGGAGATGAATTGTCGGAGCAAGCCACAAAAAGAAGCGCACCCAAAGCTATCAAGCTGTAAATTCTCTTGTTCATATTATTTGTCCTCATCTTTATTCAATTTCCAGGTTAGCGGGAATAGTTGCATATTCAAATGATAAATTTGATCAGCCTTTTCTATTTCCGAAGGCATTGCGGCAATTTTTCTTCGAAACGAATCGATTTCTTGCACAATGCGTTCATAGCATTCGCGATTGACCGTAAAAGTCACACTAGACACGCTGCGTTCTTGCGGTTCAAATCGTTCAATTGATTCATCGGCAAGCTGCAACATTTTGTGCTGCATAGCGTGCACGGCATAGGCCATACCTTCCTTTGACGCGGCTACATTCTTTTCGGTCTGGCGATACGAACCATCCGCACCTTTCTTCAGAAATCCCGCCTTCGTCAAGAATTCGAGCGATTTGCTGACTTCTGCGGCTGTGATTTCGTTGCAGCAAGTTTTAGCAATCTGCCCTGGAGTGGCGCCAGGCATCATCGGAGCAAGTTCGCGAACAACCTGATTTTTCCAACCATCGAAATACTCGACAGCTTCTTTATCGACGACGCGTACTTTGTACTCAAGCGCAATCTGACGCATTTCTTTCCAATACGGCTTTTTGGCTTCATCATTCTTAGCGTTGCAAAAATTGACAAGCGCTATGAAGTAGTTCGCTTCGAAACCAGCAAGCCCCATTGCCGAAATCATGCGGTTCATCGACACTCGACTCAACTTGCTCTTGCCTTCGCTCACAAGTCGCAAATAAGTCGGAGAAGAAAAACCCGCAAGTTTTGCAAATTCCCGCCAAGAGAAATACGAAGTTCTTTTTTGATCTTCGTAGAAATCCTTGATCAAGGAATAATAATCTTTGTATTCTGTTATCGGTTTCATGTAACCAAATATACCCTATTCAACGCTTTCAATGATACAAAACACGTATTTTTCGTTAAAATTCAATACTAAAAATAAAGATTTTTCGTATATGACACAGCATAGTGTTTTGCGATACAAGAAGGCGATTCCCGATCAAGTCGGGAATGACAAGTGACGGGCATAACAGCACAAAAAAAACACCCTGCCGCGGGGCAAGGTGCATTCTGAATAAGTTTCAGCGAACGAATTAAGCGTTCTTCGTAAAGTCCACGTATGCTTTGAGCACATCGAGGAAGACTTCGTCCGGAGTGTTGTCGCCAACGATGTGGCTAATGATCTTCGGATCGTACTTTTCGAGAACCTTAGCAGTGGATTCCTTATAAACGTTGAGGCGGTTCTTGATGACGTTCACGTCAGCGTCGTCCTTACGGCCTTCGATCTTAGCACGGTTGAGGAGGCGAGCAACGATGGTTTCTTCGTCCTTGATGTCGAGAACGAAGATGTGCTTCACGTCAACGATCGGCTTGATGAGATCGACCTGAGCAACCGTGCGAGGAATACCGTCGAGGAGGAGGGTGTCCTTTTCCGGGTTGAGCTTGTTCGTGTTCACGAGGCCTTCGACAAAGCGACCGAAGATTTCAACGGTTGCTTCATCCGGAACGAGGAGACCCTTGCTGGAGTAAGAAGCAAGGAGCTTGCCGGATTCGCTAGACGGAGCGATGCCACGGAAGATGTCGCCCGTGGAGAGGTGCTTGAGAGCGGTCGTAGCGGCGAGCTTTGCGCCCACAGTGCCCTTGCCAGAACCCGGTGCACCGAAGATAAGAACTGCAGAAATCTGAGACATTTATAACCTCATAGGTTGATTGTTAATTTTCGCGACAAATATAGAAAAAAAGATGACCCCGACACCCTGGAACTCGTCCGGGGCAGGCTCAGCCGAGGTAACAAAGCACTACGACTTGATCTTTTCGCACTTGAACGAGAGCTTGCCATTTTCAACGCCCACGTAAATCGTGGAGAAGTCCGTCATCGTCCCGAGCAAAAGCCCTTCGGCGATTTCGTCTTCCACCAGATTCTGAATGGAGCGGCGGATCGGGCGTGCACCCAGCGAAGCATCGTAATTGTGGTTTACGACAAATTCCTTTGCTTCCTGGCTCATTTCCAAGAGGATACCGCGATCGGAAAGATTCTTCTGCAAGAATCCCATCTGGATATCCACGACAGAAACGAGGTCCTTCTTCGAGAGAGCTCGGAACACAATCTGTTCGTCCACACGGTTCAGGAATTCCGGAGAGAACACGCGCTTGACTTCTTCACGAATAGCGGTTTCCATGCGTTCGTAATCGTCGGTCTCGCCCATCTTGGTAAAGCCCATGCCACTGCTATGGCGAACTTCACGGGCACCAGCGTTACTCGTCATGATGATAATCGTATTCTTGAAGTTGATCTTGCGGCCATAGCTATCCGTCAAAATGCCATCGTCCAAAATCTGGAGGAGCAAGTTGTAAATGTCCGGATGCGCCTTTTCAATTTCATCGAGCAACACCACAGAATACGGATGCTTGCGAACCTTTTCGCTCAGCTGACCACCGCCATCTTCAAAGCCCACATATCCCGGAGGAGCGCCAATCAAGCGGCTCACGCTATGCTTTTCCATGTATTCGCTCATGTCGATACGCACAAGCGAATCTTCGCTACCGAAAAGTTCCTTGCAAAGCACCTTCGCGAGTTCCGTCTTACCCACACCCGTCGGGCCCAAGAAGAGGAAGCTGCCCATCGGGCGCTTGTTGTTGCGGATGCCTGCACGGCTACGGCGAATGGATTTCACAATTGCATCCACAGCCTGGTCCTGCCCAATCACGCGCTGCTTGATTTCATCGCCAAGGTGGATGAGCTTTTGAGCTTCTTCGCCACCGAGCCTGCGAACCGGAATTCCCGTCATCTTGCTGATGACGTCACGGATAACGTTGTCATCGACAATCGGCGTTTCGGATTCTTCGCTCTGCAACTGCTTTTTGCGTTCGGCAATGCTGTTCTGCAATTCTTCTTCGCGAGCGCGAAGCTGGGCTGCCGAAGTGTAATCCTGGTTGGCGACAGCCTCTTCCTTTTTCTGGAGGCATTCGCCAAGTTCGTCTTCCATGTTCTGCAAATCCTGCGGAATCTTGATGGAATTCAAGCGCACGCGTGCGCCCGCTTCATCGAGCACGTCAATGGCCTTGTCCGGCAAGAAGCGTTCGCTGATGTAGCGTTCACCAAGTTCAACGGCAGCACGCACAGCATCCGGCGTATAACGCACATTGTGATGTTGTTCATACTTCGGGCGGAGGCCATCGAGAATTTGGATAGAATCTTCGACCGTAGGCGGATTCACGACAATCGTCTGGAAGCGGCGTTCAAGAGCCGGATCCTTCTCGATGTACTTGCGGTATTCGTCAAAAGTCGTTGCGCCAATGCACTGGAGTTCACCACGTGCAAGAGCGGGCTTAAAGATGTTCGAAGCATCGAGGCTGCCTTCAGAGCCGCCTGCCCCCACAATCGTGTGGAGTTCATCGATAAAGAGAATCACGGAATTGCCAACGCGCTGGAGTTCCATGATGAGGCCCTTCACGCGTTCTTCAAACTGGCCACGATACTTTGTACCTGCCACCATGGCGGCAACGTCAAGCGTCACAACGCGCTTGTTCGCAAGCAAATCCGGAATCTTGCGCTGCACAATCTTGAGAGCAAGGCCTTCAATAATCGCAGTCTTGCCCACGCCCGGTTCACCAATGAGCGCCGGGTTGTTCTTTTTGCGACGGCAAAGGATCTGGATCAAACGTTCAATTTCTGCTTCACGACCGATAATCGGGTCAAGCTTGCCTGCGCGAGCCATCGCCGTGAGGTCACGACCGAAATGTTCAAGAATCGGCGTCTTGGAACGGGACTGCGGATTCGCCTGACGAGTTTGCGTATAACGTTCACGCGGTTCATCTTCGGGCTGACCATCATCCATCGGCTGTCCGTCAGCCTGGCGCTTGATTTGCATCAGCATTTCCTGATAGTTTTCAAACGTCACGTTGTACGTCGAGAGCGTTGCTGCCGCCGGAGAATCGGTCTGCTGCAAAATGGCAAGCATCAAGTGTTCGGGGCCAATGAACTGGACGCCCTCTTCCTTGGCAATCTTTGCTGCATTGTAAAGCACAGCCTTGCACTGCGCCGTAAAAGTCAAAAGGCCGCCGTGGGCATCGCCACCGACCGTCATGAGGCCACCGTTCGTACTCAGCGCACGCTGGATGGTTTCACTGAGTTCTGTCAGGTTGACCTTCAAAGCCTTGAGCGTTTCCGAGGCAACACCAGAATCCTCGCGAACAAGACCAAACAAAAGGTGTTCTACCGTTACGCAGTCGCTCCCTAAATTGCGGGCCGCAATACGTGCCGCCTGCAGCGCTGCTTTTGCCTTAGCTGAAAAAATACCGTTAATATCTGCCATAAATTTCCTTCCACCTACTCCGCATTCTGAATAACACCATTATGCATAATCACACGGCGTTTTGCAAACTGAGCCAGTTTTTCATCGTGCGTCACTATCAAGAACGCCTGATGGAATTTTTCATTAAGTTCGCCAAAGAGTTCGTTCAATTTCGCCGAATTCGCTTCGTCCAGGTTACCGCTCGGTTCATCTGCAAAAACGAGAGATGGGCTATTCATGAGCGCACGCGCAATTGCAATTCGCTGGCGTTCGCCGCCCGAAAGTTCTCGCGGCAAATGCTTGAGGCGTTCCTTGAGTCCAACCGTTTCCAAAAGCATTTCAGCACGTTCACGGCATTCCTTTTCGGGAGTCCCGAGAATGCGGCCCGGCACACAGACGTTTTCGAGTGCCGTAAATTCCGTCAACAAATGATGGAACTGGAAAACGAACCCAACATGCTTCCGATGGTACATATCGCGTTCTTCGCTACTGAATTTACTGAGCGGCTTGCCCTTGAACAAAATCTCACCCGAAGTCGGCGTATCAAGCATTCCGACCAAATTCAAGAACGTCGATTTGCCGGAGCCCGACGAACCCGTGAGCGCCACAAGTTCGCCCGCATCCATCGAAAAATTCACGCCCTTGAGGATTTCAAGTTTTTCACCCGTCTCGGAGAAAACTCTGCGAAGGTCGACTGTTTGCAATAAACTACTCATGTCTAATCGCCCCCACAGGATCCAAACGGCTTGCTTTCCATGCCGGCAAAAGCGTTGCAGACACGCAAAGCACAATACCAATCAAAAAAATCAAAATGACGTCAATCGCATGCACCGAAATTGGGAAATACGGAATCACGTACACATCGCCCGGCAACTTAATGAAGTGGTAAGCCTCTTGCAGTTTGCACAAGATAAGCCCAATCGAGCCACCCACAACGGTACCGCCCACGCCAATGAAACTACCCATCAGCATGAACACGCGCATCACGCCCGCCTTGCTAAAGCCCATGCTACGCAAGATGCCGATTTCCTTTGTCTTATCAATCACCACCATGATAAGCGAGCTAATGATGTTGAATGCAGCGACCAAGATAATCAAACAAATCACCGCCGCCACAATGAACTTTTCGTAGTTCATCCACTTGAGGAGCGTGATATTTTTGGACTTCCAATCCATCCCGTAGTACGGATAAGAGAGCCAAGTCGCCATGCTATCGACCGCCTCGCCCGCTTTCCAATGATCCTTGATGCGGAACTGGATGCCGGTCACGGTGTTCCCCATGCCGAGCAACTTCTGCAAATCCGAAATGCCGACATACGCAAGGTTTCCATCGTATTCGTAAGTACCCGTCTCAAAGATGCCGCTCACCACGCACATCATCATCTTCGGGCCACCAGCACTCATCGCCTCGTCTGGACTCTGGAATGTCTGCAACACGAGTTTGTCACCAACGACAACGCGCAAGCGCGCCGCAAGCCCAGTCCCGAGAATAATTCCCGGACGGAGTTTGCCACCCATGTCCTGCAAACTATCGACAGAGTATTCTCCCCACTTGATGTACTTGTGGATATCCGTCACGCCCTTAGCAGTCGCCGGGTCAATGCCGTAAATGACAATGCCATCGTTCACCTTCTTGGAGCTGATGCCCACCTTGTAAACGATAAACGGCGACGAAGCGACTACGTCAGGCACACGCTTTTGCACTTCCTGCGTGAGGCTATCGTACGGACCAATCGGATTGCCATTATACGCCATCAGTTCAAAGTGAGCGTCCTTCCCAATCATCTGGGCTGTGACCTCTTCTTCGAAACCGTTGACCGCCGCAAGCGCCACCACCAGCGCAAACACGCCAATGGAAACGCCGAGCATACTGAAAATACCAATAAGCGAAACAAAGAGGCTCTTGCGTTGAGCCCCCAAGTAACGCCAAGCAATGAGGAGTTCGAGTTTGTTCATCTTAGGCGAGAAATAAACGAGATGCTACACTTCCGGCTTCATGAGCGGGAAGAGCTGCACGTCGCGGATGGTCTGCTGGTTCGTGAGGAGCATGACCATACGGTCGATGCCAAAGCCCACGCCGCCCGTCGGCGGAAGACCGCTTTCCACAGCGTGCATGAAGTTTTCGTCCATCGGGTGGGTTTCACCTTCACCACCGCGTCCACGACGCACCTGGTCTTCCAAGAGTTCGCGCTGGCGGATCGGGTCGTTAAGTTCGGTATAAGCGTTACCGAGTTCCCAGCCGTTGGCATACGGTTCGAACTGTTCAATGAGGCCTGCAGTCGTGCGGTGCTTCTTGCAAAGCGGAGTGCTTTCGGTAGGCATGTCCTTGATGATCGTCGGCTGGATGAGCTTGCCTTCCACCGTGAGGTCGAAGAGTTCCAAGATGCCACGGCCACGAGTAAATTCACCATCGAGGTGACCACCGAGTTCTTCCATCTTGGCCTTGATTTCGTCGTCGCTCATGTCGTTGACCTTGATACCACCGAACTTTTCAATGGCTTCGATCATGCTGTAGCGCGGCCACGGAGCCTTGAAGTCGATTTCCTTGCCCTGGTAGTTGATCTTGGTCGTACCGTTAGCGGCAATGCAAGCGCGTTCGTAAATGTTTTCGAAGTGCACCATCATGTCGTTGTAGTCGGCGTAGGCTTCGTAGAATTCGAGGCCAGTGAATTCCGGGCTATGCGTACGGTCCATACCTTCGTTGCGGAAGTTCTTGCAGAACTCGAAAACCTTTTCCATACCGCCGATGATGCAGCGCTTGAGGTAAAGTTCCGGAGCTACGCGCAAGTAAAGCGTCATGTCGCAAGCATTGTGGTGCGTCGTAAACGGACGGGCGTTTGCACCACCATAAATCGGCTGCAAGGTCGGGGTTTCGACTTCGATGAATCCCTTTTCAATGAGGTATTCGCGGATTGCCTGCATAATCTTGGAACGCTTGATGAAGACTTCCTTCACATCGTCGTTCAAAGCCATGTCGATATAGCGCTGGCGGTAGCGGGTGTCCACGTCGGCAAATTCGTTGAACACAACCTTATTGCCATTTTCGTCAATCTTTTCCTTGGCGACCGGGAGCGGGCGCACAGCCTTCGAAAGCATCGTCACCTTTTCGGCACGCACAGAGTATTCACCGCTCTGCGTTTCGAACATCGTACCGTTCACACCGATGAAGTCACCGAGGTCAGTCATCTTCACGATTTCGTAGTTTTCTTCGCCCACTTCGTCACGGGCAACCACAACCTGCAAGCGGCCATAGCGGTCCTTGAGGTGCATAAAGCACATCTTGCCCTTGCGATTGAAACGCACAACGCGGCCGGCAAATGCAACCGGTTCCTTGGTCACCATCAAGGCATCCTTGTTTTCCTTCAAAACCTTGGAATCATGGGTCCTGTTAAACTTGTGCGGATAAGCATCCACACCCATTTCCTTGAACTTGTCGAGCTTAGCCAAGCGAGCCATCACCTGGTCATTCATGTCTTGCATTGCCATATTATTTACCTCGTGAATAAATCACGTCTTAAATTTGAACGGGGTAAAGATAGCTTTTTAGTAGACAGTAGGAAGTAGTAAGTAGGAAGTTCGCGGCCTTAAACAGAACATACAGCCCCATTTTGCCAGTTTTATGCTATTAAAATAGTATTTTTGTGTTTTTAGTAGCACATTTTTTACTTTGTCTAACAAATTTCAGACCGAAAACTAAGCGTACATACTACAAAATCTGGCATTTTTCACTTTTAGTAGCATATTCAATGCGAAAAAACACCAGACACGGCACAAATCCGTATAGTTTGTATAAAATTCATGCTACCAAAGAAGAGATTCGTCCATTTTAGTAGCACATTTTTGGATTTTACGCCATTTTAGGGAACCGCAAACTGCACCCAAACGCGCCGAATTCTTCGTCATTTTAGATAAGCATTCCATTGACCCGCGGATAAAAGACTCACCCACGATTTCCGCATTTAAAGCGAGAGTCTATCCGCACGCAAAGCCCTGAATTTTATAAAAGCATCTGTTTTTTACTGAATGACGAAAGGCTCTTCAGTCAAAAAGATCTATATTAATTTAACAAAAAAATAAAGAAACGATATTTCTAAAATTGATTGTAGAACTAATTCAGAAAAAGTTAAAGGGTGATGAATAACAAGGCTTGAAGCAGAAAAGAGGAAAACATAATGATAGATGATTATATTTTACAGAAAGACCGGAACATAATAAATTCATATTTGAAAAAAAATGAATTTCCTCCCAAAGAGAAGTATATTGATTTCTCTTGGAATCCTACCTTATTCTTTGCAAAAATCATTCTAGCTTCGCAAAATCATACGGCGTTAACCGAAACGGCCATACATACAGAAATTGTTGAATATAACCAAGCAAAAGGAACGAATGTTTCGCTAGATTATTTGTTAAACCGATTCTGGTTAAGAAATGTTTTGGGGCAAATAAAAATCTCAGGAGCAGTATTACGATTGTTCTTGGATGATAAAATTGTAGAAATACCAAAAGAGATTAAAGACGATGAATTAGTAGAAAACTTCCTTTTTATGGAGTTCTTAGTAAAAAAATACAAATACGAAGATTCAAGAACCTGCGAGATTTCCTCGGAAGTATTTGACTCAATATACATAGGATTCAAGAATTTTTACCCCCAAATGTCCGAATTAGATACTCTTTTGCAGGAATATTCAATAACAAAAGAAGAGGATAAATATGTCTTTGTATTGTGGAGGCTAGAACTAAAAGTCGATAAAGGCTTTTTATCGTCGTACATTTTATACTCATTGTTCCAAATTAGAGATTCCTCACAGGATGCAAAATCACTAAAAGAATGGTTGATTGCCACAAAGTTTATTTTTTGTCCAGAAGCATTTGAATCCCTTTCTGAATGGCATAAAGAACGTTTTATAAAAACAGCCCTGGAATTGTTGAAAAATGAATATGATTTGGAAGATGGTCGTGAGAATGAAAAATTTTTATTGAACGAAGATTTGAGTTTTTGCTCTTTTTATTCAGCAAAAGACATTATATTGAGAAATGGATTGTCTGATTACACTATAGAATCTAAAGAACCTTTTGTTCAGTGGTTAAAATTCTTTTCAAATCGAGAGAGAGGGGTAGATCTCTTAGATTTTTCGATTCGTGAGGATTGTGTAAAGCTCCTGCAATCACTGCTGATTTACGCAATAAAGAATCCACGAGTCATTAATGTTTTAGACTTATTTGAAAATAAGTCATATTTACTATATCAAACAATCTTTTACCTAATTCGATTTAATCCTACTCATTTATTGGCATTTATTGATGATAAAAGATATGGATTATTTTTCTTTTGTTCATTTATCATATTATGTGAGGATTCGTTCAAAAAAAAGTTTGCTGATGAACATATTCCTTTTAAACTAGTTGATAAATACACGATTTTATTTTGTGAAAAGAATTTGATCTGCAAAGAGAATTATCATGATGCTTCTTTGCTTTTAGTGTTTTTGATTGAAGGAATGTACAACAGCAAATGGCCATTTTTATACAGAAATGTTTATGAAAAGGTTTGCTCATCACCCATATTTAAAAAACCAACAAAATCTTGTGTTGCGGCGGCTTTGGACTGCTTTGAAAAAAATGCCAAAGATATATGGACTCAGCGTATTTGGCAAATAAAAATAAGTGAATTTAAATATTTATTCTTTTTTTATATAAAGGCTGAATCGTTTGAGAAAAAACAATGTTTTGATTTGATAAAGACATTGTACGAAAATTCTGTTCTAAAAAACGAAAAGTTCAATTATTGGAGAGAATGGAATGAAATTGATTCGTTTGAATGGGGAGTTTTTTTTAATCAACTCTATGAACTAGATGAATTAAAAGTTTTTTGCTTAGATATTTTCAATTATCTCAATTTTGATGAGAGCGAAAGTGATTTTGATAAAAAGTATTCTGGTCCAAAAAAACTTCGTTTGCATCTAAAATTATTGTGCACGGTCTATTCTGAATGGCGTAAGTATGAAAGCAATGAGAAAGCGGAAAGGCTGGAAGAATGTATTGTTATAATTCTTCAAAATTGCTTTGTAAATAAAATTGAATCGAAAAAGATAGCCATTTTTGACCTACTATACGAATCAAACTTGGGTTTTGATTTTAGTACGGAACTGTTTCCGCAGGTGATTGACGTATTGAAGTCTTTTTCTGAGCCGAACAGAAAGAAGGTTCTGCTGGCAATGTCAAAAGGCGATGACTTAAGACTGATGACAAAGACGTATAATTTAATGGATGATGAAGAAGATCAACGCTTTTTAAAGGGGTTGATGGACTTTTCAACAGATGTCGAGAAATCAATCTCATTTTTTGACGATTACATTTCTTTTTTGCAAGATTTATATAATTCACATATTAACAATGAGTTCGCAGATAAGCTATTTGAAAAATTGGATAGTTCCATCAAAAATAGAGCAAAGGGACTGATAATCGCGCCCTTTGTATTGAATGCGCAAATTTTGAAATTATATAGTCTATTTTGGCATAACAATCAAATGGGTTTACTTGAATACAAGTGTCCTTATAAGGATCCAGATGGACGGTATAAAGATGGCTTGATTAGTTTGGAAAATGAGCGGTACTTTTTGCTGACTCGAATGTATATGAAAAATGGAAAGAATGAGGAAGCTCAGAAAAATGTAAAAAAGATTAGATGTCAAGATTCTGATTATTTTGCTTTGAAGTACAAGTCTTTTGCACTTTATATATCCGTTTTTTACTCGAAAAACAGCTGCAATTATGCAGAATTGTTAAAACAATGTGACTCGCTAATTAGAGTGACAAAAAATAAAATGGGAGAAAATAAAAAAATATCGTATGAAGGACTTCAATATTTGTACTACGCTAAAGCGAGTCTTTTAGAAAAGATTGGGGATTGTGATAAGCTCTATCAATTCTATAATTCTGTAGAAAATAATTATCATACCAAATTGGATTTCGCCAAACCGGTTGCGACTTGTCTGCTCAATAAAGGACGGAATATAGAAGCTTTTAAAGTTTGTAATGCTATTCGACCATCTGAAAAGGAAAAAACAGAATATGAAAAACTAAAGAAAAGCATTCCAGCAGAAGATGAAATTTCTCGCTTAGCTAGTTCTTATAGGGAAATCATATGTTTAAGCAAAGAAGATCGATTCAAAGTTTTGCCGGATGTTGTGTGTAAACATCGAGAAAACGTTGGCAGTTTTGTTATTCATTCAATATATTTTTGCTTGGAAAAAATTCTTCGGAAGATTAAAACACTAAAACTTTTGCCAGAAGATAATAAAACTGATTTAATTCAGATAACACTTGAAGCATATCTAAAGACTTTAAATTACGAAAACGATAAAGATCAACCGCATCGAGGTCTTTCGTCATCGAAGAAACAAGCCGGTGAGTTGGATTTTGTATTAGATTTTGATACATATTCCGTTGTTTTTGAAGCCGTAAGATGTGATTCGTTTAATCAAAATGTAAGAAAACATATTTTAAAAATATTCCATTATGATTCGTCAAAGAGAATTTTCGTTAACTTGTTGTATTATGAAGGAAACAATTCTGATTTCTTGAATCATTGGGAAATAATTACTCAAAAAACATCCAATAATTCAGATGTCGTGTATCCACACAATTTTAAATGTTTGTCTTGTAAAGATATCTCTAATGAATTTGGAAATGCTTCAATTAAAGTTTTGAAAAATACTCATGAAAACGAATTAGAATTTTATCATATATTTGTCAATTTAAGTTATGCGGATTAATTTTTTTAATGGGCATGAAATTAACCTTTTAAAAAGCCAATTTTCACAACAAATCGGAAGACTGAAGCGTAGAGTATAGAAGTCCGCCGGTATCCCGCAATCAGCCCTCTAAGCGTAAAAATCGTAGTTTCATGACGCATTCCCCCCCCCCACACACTCTCTCAGTATCAGGAGGGGCGCCCATGCGTAACAAGCTCATTTTGACACTTTGTGACAAAATGGGAATGTATATTTGGTGGCGTAGTAATCTTGCGTTTTTTTTGGCTTGTAACGCAAAGGAGTTGATGATGAAGGAAGTGAAAAGTGTCACATAAACTTGCTGATGGAACCTGGTCGCAAATTGCGACTGGTTCCTTTTTTAATACGGAGGTTGACGAGTAATAAAAAGTAATATATATTTATTATGTACAATATTTTAATGTCGAGAAGGGTCTCTCGGGCTGTTTCAGCAATGCCCCAAAAGCAACAAGAAAAACTTGCGTTGCTTGTTGATGACATACGAATGAATGGTCCCGTCAGAACAAATTGGCCAAATTACGGAATATTGGCAGGAACGTCTACTCATCATTGCCACCTTTCCCACAAATGGGTGGCGTGTTGGGTTGAAACGAAAAAAGGAATAACTGTGGAGGTTACTTATGCAGGCAGTCGTGGAAGCGCCCCCTATGCAGAACACTGATGAACCGGTGTCGTTCAAGGTTTCGGGCAAGAATATTCCGAAACCTGTCATTGCCTTTTTGGACGCGCTGTTCCCCGATTCCGTCCGTATCGAAGACGACGATGACGTTCTCGAGCCAGTGGAAGAAATGGATTGGTACAAGAAGGCGAAAAAAAATATAAATCCAGCCAAGACGCTGAAAATAATGCGCATAAACGCAGGACTTACGCAAGCGCAGTTGGCACAAAAAGTTGGTCTCGCAAAACAAAATTATAATTCGCTTGAACGAGGAGCCAGGCCCATTTCTATGCTCATGTCAAAGAAGTTAGCCGATGCGCTCGGGACATCTTATTTGATGTTTTTCCGCGAAAATAAAAGTCGGTCGCCTTAAATCCGCCGTATGTATTGACTTTGGCGATTTGAGGTAATATACTTTTTTGACGGGAACAACAGCAGCCACGAAGAGAAATTTCGCATTTACAAAGGAACCCCAAGATTCGCTTTAAGAAAACGAAATAGCAACAACAATATAATAGGGATAATAATTATTCCCACACAACAGCCTAAGCCAACAATTTCATCATCATCTAAGTCTTTCATTACCACTTCAACATATTCAACTTTCGAAGGACACTATCAATCTCTTTTTGGAAGGTCGGATCTTGGAATTTATCACTCATCTGCCCATAAGGACTTTTCGGATTTGGCTGCCGCAAAATTTTCCTGTCATTTTTTTAAACTATCCGAAAATTTTTCAGTTTTTTTACGAGATTCTTCTAGCCAATATTTATCAGAATTAGTCTTTGTCAAATAGAAAAAAGGTTCATATTCCAACAACTTTGAAGTAACAACTTGAGCCAATCCCACAGAATCATCAAAGTTCAAAGAAGTCATCACGTTTCCGTTCTTAATCGTAACAAAATTTATTTTTTCCCTTTTTTCGTCTTTATAATAAATTCTAACAACTGATGACTCAAAAGAATTTTCAATCGGTTCATCGTTTAAAGATTTTGGATCAAATACCAAAGCTTCAAACTCAACCGGTTCATTTGAACTTGTGGGCTGAATAGCGCATACAGTTCCTTTACATTCGATTTTTATTTCAGAATCGATGCAATCCTTATTAAGCAAAGCCAATTCCAATGGAAACAAAGCAACCAAAATAACAACAAAAAAAGAAAGTATTCTTTTCATAATCTAGGCTCACTAATAAACAGCATTTACTTCCCGAAAAGGCCCAAAGAAATGTTTTCCCAAAACAATGTAATAGCCCGTCCTATCATAGCCATTCAAAAAATCAACATATTTACTCTCTTCATACTTCACGACTCCGATTACGCTCTTGATGCCATGAAATTCGGCCATTAAACGAATGGTATCCTTATCAAGAACTTTCAATTCATTTTTCAAGAAATAACGGTCTTTTTCTGTAAAGCAATAATCAAAGCAGTCCGTTTCAATCTCGACAAAAGACGTGTTCATTGTAAACGATTTTTTCATCGGTGATTCATCGTGCATCACATAAAAAATAAACACCAAACACACTAGCAAAAAGCTAGCGATAAAAGCAAATGCGATTTTGATTATCTTTTTAACGTTCATCTTCAATAGCAATCCGACAAATCAATATTATTTTGCACATCATCCCAAAAATTGGGACTTAAGCCATTTTTATCTGATGATTTCTTCTTTTGAGCTTTTTCTCTTTCTATTTTTTACATCGCGCAAGTCATGCCAATTGGTACAGGCATAATTCTGCAAAGCATAGTCCTTATTCCGTTTTTCAAGCATAGGAATAAGGAACCGTACGGTCATCACCTTTTCCGTATTAAGGGAGCCCTTTGAAAACAAGTCCCCCGCGCCCCACAAATCGGCAAGAGCGACAGAATCCGTTTTTCCAGCTAAAGACTTTATCTGTACTACATCAGCCGAGTCAACCATATTGCCATTTTCGGAATTTTCATAAGAAATATGATATGTCAGAATAGCATCCTTTGACTTGAACTGAACAACACCATCATAATCAACAGCTTTCTTTACAGGGAACAATGTCAAACTTTCGCTCGAAGCTACGTTATTCCCAAACGTGAACATAAACTTTTCAGGGACATTAAATTTATCAAAAGCAATATCCACATTGAGCATTTCAATGCAGTTTAAACCACGAGCCTGCACGCAGGCAACGCAAAGGAGAAGAAAGAAAAGTAATGATTTCATGCTTTTCAATATAAAAAAACGACAACTTCGTCAAAAGTTGCCGTTTAAAAAAATCATTGGATTCTATCGGCCCGTCGGGCCTCCAGAATGACAAGAATAAACTACCCTTGCGAGGTTTCGGCGAAGCTCAGGCGTTCGTAATTTTTGAGCGCGAGGTTCAGGCGGTACTCATTCGGGAAGAGGCACACAAGATTGCGTTCCTTGTCCATCATGCAGTCGCCGGCATATTCTTCGGCGAACTTGCCCACGTCAGCTTCGGGGCCTTTAACCCAACGGATGCAATGAGCAGGCACGCGGTCGAGCTGTACATCGGCGCCGTATTCGCTCTGCAAGCGGAACTTGAGCACGTCGAACTGGAGCTCTCCCACAACGCCCACGACAGGCACAGCGGACTTGAGCGGTTCATAGAGCTGCGTTGCACCTTCTTCCGAAAGTTCTGCAAGGCCCTTCGCCATCTGCTTAGACTTGAGCGGATTCAAAAGTGTCACGCGGGCAAAGTGTTCCGGCGCAAAGTCCGGGATACCCGTGAAGTTCATCTTTTCGCCATCCGTAAGCGTATCGCCAATGCGGAAAAGTCCCGGGTCGTTGATACCCACGATGTCGCCCGCCCAGGCATGGTCAATGACTTCCTTATCCTTAGCGAGGAAGGCGGTCGGAGCAGCCAAGCGGATGTCACGACCAGTACGCACGTGGAAAACCTTTTCGCCACGGGTAAAGCTACCCGAGCAAATGCGGAGGAATGCCGTGCGGTCGCGGTGTTTCGGGTCCATGTTGGCCTGAATCTTGAAGACGAATGCGCTGAAAGCGTCTTCGTCCGGCTTGACCGGGCGCTTGTCGGTGTCGCGGATCATCGGCGGCGGAGCGAGTTTTGCAAAAGCGTTCAAGAGCTGGCGCACACCGAAGTTGTTCACAGCAGAACCGAAGAACACCGGGCACATTTCGCCCTTGAGGAACTTTTCGTGGTCGAACGGATCCATACCGCCTGTGACCATTTCATACTCTTCGCGGAATTGCGCAACCCAGTTTTCACCGCAGAGTTCAACCAAGCGCGGATCGTCCGGACCTTCCATCTGGATAATTTCTTGCTTGCCATCGTCCGGATTGAACGTGTGGAACGTGTTTTCGGCAATGGAATAGACGCCCTTGAAAAGCTTACCGACGCCAATCGGGAGCGTAAACGGAGCGGTCTTAATCTGCAAAACGCTTTCAATCTGATCGAGCAAGTCGAGCACGTGACGACCGTCCAAGTCCATCTTGTTGATGAACGTGATAATCGGCGTGTGGCGCATACGGCAGACATTCATCAAGCGAATCGTCTGCTTTTCAACACCGTTCACGCTATCGATAAGCACCAAAGCAGCGTCCACGGCAGTAAGCGCACGGTACGTGTCTTCGCAGAAGTCCTGATGCCCCGGGGTATCGACGAGGTTGAACATGCAACCTTCAAACGGGAAGTTCAGCACGGAACTCGAAACAGAAATACCACGCTGTTGTTCAATCTTCATCCAGTCACTAACAGTGTAGCTCTTGTTGGCCTTCGCGCGCACGTGACCAGCCTCGCGAATCACATTCCCGTACCACAGGAACTTTTCGGTGATGGTGGTTTTACCGGCGTCAGGGTGGCTGACAATAGCGAAAGTGCGGCGTTTTTCAATTTCTGGATTCATGGCGCCAAATATAGTAACTTTAGGGGTTAAGTTCAATGATGGGGTCATCCTGAGCGAGAGCCTCGAAATATCTTTTTATTTTTAAGGATATGGCAACTAAGAAGACGCAATCTAGAACCGCAAAGAATACGAGGACTCGGGTAACGCATGAGTTTCCCGCACTTTTCGATGATAATTCGGAAGTTCTTTTGCTCGGTTCCATCCCCTCGCCCAAATCGCGCGAACAGGGATTTTACTACGGACACCCGCAAAACCGTTTCTGGAAAGTTCTCGCAAGCGTCTTAAACGAGCCTCTCCCTGCGACCATCGACGCGAAAAAAGCGATGCTTTTAAAGCACCACATCGCCCTTTGGGACGTTCTCGACAGTTGCACCATCATCGGGGCTAGCGACACGAGCATCGAAGACATCGTACCCAACGACATCGCCACACTCCTCGCCAAAACGAAAATCAAGCGCATCTTTTGCACAGGCACCACCGCCCACAAGCTCTACGAAAAATACTGCGAAGCTGCAACCGGAATCAAGGCGGTAAAACTCCCCTCTACCTCCCCCGCCAACTGCGCCGTCAAATTCGAGAAACTCGTAGAAGCGTATAAGGCAATTCTTTCCGCTTAATACGAGAAAGGAGATGCCGGAACACCGTCCGGCATGACAAACGCACAACAAGTCGGGGGTGACACATCAACACGTGTTGTCATCCTGAGGCCGTAGGCTGAAGGATCCAGTTAATTCTAGCCAAGAATCACTGGATGTTTCACTTCGTTCAACATGACGTAACACAATCGTAATAGGCGCCCCCGGCACATTGGCCGGGGTGACAATCACACAAATGTCACTGGATACTTCGAGGCTATTCGCCTCTCAGTATGACGTATGCACAGACAGCATCTCGGCATGACGTATGCACGGACTGCACCTCGGCATGACATTTGCACAATTCAAACGCAACAAAAAACGCCCCGCGGCTTTAACCACGAGGCGCTCTTTATTTTACAAGGAAATCCTTATTTCTTTTTCTTGTTAGCGTTATTTCCGCGGACATCCTTCGGCTTGAACTGAACGCTAATTTCCACATTCGTCACCTTGGAACCGAGTCCAGACGGGTCAAACACCTTGTACGTAAATTCATCGATTCCAGAGAAGCCCTTGTTCGGGGTATATTCGAAGGAACCATTCTTTTCGTTCAAGACGATTCGACCATTGCGCGGCTTCATCACGGTCTTCACAGATTCGAGCTTGTCGCCGTCCGGGTCCTTCGCAGCAGACATAAGGCCTGTTGCAGCCGGGACCTTGAGCACTTCACCTTCGCGAGTCTGGTAAGAGAGCGGCTTCGTTTCCGGAGCGTTATTCACAGCAATCACCGTAAACGTTGCTGTCTTGTGAGCCGTAGCGCCTTCCGGGTCGGTGACCGTGAACGTGATGCGTTCCGGCTTGCCCTTCCAGTGAGAATACGGCTGAGCCACGATTACAGTCTTCTTGGCCTTGTCATAAGTCACCTGCAGCTGCTTATTGCCAGTGAACTTCCACTTGAGATCGTCGAAGTTGTGGTCCTTATCGCGAGCGTACTGGTCCAGCTTAATCGTAGCAATAACGCCTTCGTTCTGATTTTCCCTAATAGTGTAGTCAGGAATGTCGCGCATCACCGGAGCTGCATTCACATGCTTCACGATGAACTTCACAACAGACTTGTCCGTGCCACCAGCCGGGTCAGTTGCGGTAAAGATGATGGTTTCGTCACCGAACCAGTTGTCTCTTCTCGGCTTGATTTCAGCAACGCGGTTGGCGTTGATTCTCACGTCGAGGTTCTTGGCACCAGAGACCTTCCAGCGGATTTCATTCTTCTTGTGGTCCGGATCCGAGACAAAGTCATCGAGATTGATAGACTTGAAAGCCTTGCCTTCGAGAGTCGTCTGTCCCGGGATTTCCTTCACCACCGGAGCGTCGTTCACGGACTTCACCGTAAAGCGCACTTCAATAGAAGCCTTTTCCTTGCTCGGGTCAAACACGTTGATCGTCACCGTTTCGCTACCGTTCCAGTACTTGTTCGGGATTTCAACAGTGAGAATACCCTTTTCACTGATATTGTACTTCAGTTCATGCTTGCCAAAGGTCGGAGCCGGTTCTTCTTCAACATGCTTCTTTTTCTTCTTATCCTTTTTCTTGTCCTTCTTCTTGGACTTTGCAGGTGCGGCAGAAGCAAACGGATTTTCGCCATCGATAGACCACTTGAGTTCATCGACCTTGTTATCCGGATCCGTCACATACTTGGTCAAGTCGATTGCCGGGAAGGTCTTCTTTTCGTCAATGACCTGCGGCGGAATCGTCTTAAACTTCGGAGGATCGTTCACCGGAGTCACTTCGAATGTAGCCTTGGCAGACTGCTTGTCGCCAGCCGGGTCCATC
The DNA here is from genome assembly GCF_002210405.1 of Fibrobacter sp. UWB3. Classification (NCBI taxonomy): domain Bacteria; kingdom Pseudomonadati; phylum Fibrobacterota; class Fibrobacteria; order Fibrobacterales; family Fibrobacteraceae; genus Fibrobacter; species Fibrobacter sp. UWB3. Next base: position 156,877 of record NZ_MWQJ01000002.1, on the reverse strand, counting down.
ACCGTGAACACGAGCGTTTCCTTACCAAACCAGTTCGGGTTCGGAGTCGTCACCGTTGCACGTCCATTCTTGATATCCACAACGAGTTCGTTGTTACCAGCAACAGACCACTTGAGTTCATTCGGCTTGTTATCCGGATCATGCACAACCTTGGTAAGGTCCACCATCGTGAACTTTTCCTTTTCCTTGATCTTCTGATCGCCAATCTGCTTGACAATTGTCGGCGGGTCATTCACCGGAGTCACTTCAAAATCAATCTGCTGAGAAGCTCTTGCACCTTCCGGGTCCGTCACATCGAGGCGGATCTTTTCAGAACCGTTCCAGTACTTGTCCGGAGTCGTCACAACCAACTGCTTCTTGGCATTGATCGTTGCCTTGAGAGCGCGGGTCTGGGCAACTTCGATCTTGAGAGAACTCGTCGGATGATCCGGGTCAGAGATGAACTTGGTCAAGTCAATCGGTTCAAAGTGTTCCTTTTCCTTGATTGTCTGAGCAAGAATCGGTCTGATAACTGGAGCGTCGTTCACAGATTCCACAACGAAATTGACTGTCTTGGAATCCGTAGCACCATCCGGATCCTTCACAGTGAACACGACATTGCGTTCACCATGCCAGTGCGGGTCGGCAATATTGATGTGGGCAAGGCCACCCTTGTAAATTACGACACTGAACGGATCCTTTACGGCTTCCTCGTCTTCTTCGTCATCATCCTTCTTACCCTTCTTCTTATCCTTCTTGCTCTTCTTGACCGGCTTTGTTTCAGGCTTCAGCACCTTCACTGCCCAAGAAAGCTGTTCCATGGTATTATCCGGGTCACGAACGAACTTGCTCAAGTCAATATCCTTGAACTGGCCCTTTTCACGAATTCTCTGCGGCGGGATATCTCTCAAAACCGGAGGATCGTTCACAGAAACAATTTCAAACGTAATGGACTGAGAAGTCTTAGCGCCATCCGGGTCGCTCACTTCGAGAATCATCATTTCAGGAGCGCACCAGAAATCCTTGTTCGGAGCCATCACCGTAAGCACACGGCTCGGAGAAATTTCAGCCTTGAGCTGCTTTGCACCAGTGATTCTCCAGCGGAGTTCATTCGGCTTGTTATCCGGGTCCTTCACAAATTCGTCAAGCTTGATCTGCTTGAAGGTTTCCTTTTCCTTAATCTTCTGGTCCGGGATTCTCTTCACGAACGTCGGAGGATCGTTCACACGAGTCACTTCAAAGAGCATCTTGTGGCGAGCATAAGCGCCTTCCGGGTCCGTCACGGAGAACGTGAGGTTTTCCTTACCGCTCCACTGCTTGTCCGGAACAGAAATAATCACAGTGTTGTCCTTGCGGATATCCACCTTGAGGTCACGATTGCCAGAAACTTCCCACTTCAAGGAAGATGCCGGATGGTCCGGGTCTTCGGCGAGAGTCGAGAGGTCGATCGTCTTGAAGCGGCCGCCTTCGAGAATCGTTTCACCCATCGGAGCGTCCTTCGAAATAATCGGGGCGTCGTTCACAGAACGCACTTCGAAGCGAGCTGTCTTGCTTGCAGAAGCACCTTCCGGGTCAGTTGCGGTAAACGTGATGTTTGCAGCACCGTGCCAATACTTGTTCGGGATAACAATGTTGGCGACCTGGTTTGCATCAACGTTCACGCTGAGCTTTTCACCAGCCGGTTCTTCGTCATCCTTCTTGCCCTTCTTCTTGGAAGAACCCTGGCCAATCGGGCTTACCTTGAACGTCCACTTGAGATCGCTAATCTTGTGGTCCGGATCCTTCACGAAGTCAGCGAGCTTAATCGGCTGGAACTGCTTCTTTTCATCAATCGACTGATCGCGAATATCACGAACGAATTCCGGAGCATCGTTCACAGAAAGCACCGTGAATGTCACTTCCTTGCTATCCGAGGCGCCATCCGGGTCCGTCACCGTGAAGCGGATCTTTTCAGAACCGTTCCAGCTTGCGTTCGGCGGAGTCACAGTCACCTTATGCGTTGCATCCATCGTCACGCGAAGTTCCTTCTGGCCTTCGATCTTCCACTTGAGGCGATTCTTGGCATGGTCAAGGTCTTCAACGTAATTGTCAAGTTCAATCGGCTTGAACGATTCCTTTTCCTTGACAGTCTGGCTTGCAATTTCCTTCATGACCGGCGGGTCATTCACAGAAACAACCGTAAATGTTGCAGTTGTACGAGCCTTGGCACCAGACGGGTCCGTCACCGTGAACGTCACCTTTTCAGAGCCGTTCCACATCTTGTTCGGAGTCTTGACCGTAACAATGCCGGCCTTGGACATATCGACCTTGAGGTCCTTATTGCCGGTAAAGTCGATCTTCAAGCTTTCAAAGCGGTCATCCGGGTCAGACACGAGTTCAGACACGTTGAACGGAGTAAATTCGCCCTTTTCCTGGATGGTCTGGTCGGCCACCTGCTTAATTTCCGGGAGGTCGTTCACGGATTCCACGGTGAAGAGTGCAGAAGAGGAAGCCTTAGCACCTTCCGGGTCCGTCACCGTAAACGTAATTTCTTCGGCGCCATTCCAGAACTTGTTCGGAATGATAATCTTTGCAACCTTCTGGTCGTCAATTTCAACCTTGAGTTCAGAATCTTTCTTCTTGGAACCTGCCGCCGGCTTGCTAGAGACAGAGAACGTGAGTTCAGAGAGCTTGTTATCCAAGTCCTTCACCATGTCAGCAAGCTTGATCGGCTGGAACTGACCCTTTTCGCGAATCGTCTGCGGCATCACCTGCTTCACGAACATCGGAACGTCGTTCACGGATTCCACAGTAAAGGTTGCGGTACGTTCGTCGCAAGCGTTATCCGGGTCGCAAACCTTGAACGTCAAGGCTTCGGCACCATGCCACTGCGGAGACGGCGGAGTAATGCGCACGTTACGAGCGGCATCCACAGCCACCTTGAGTTCCTTGTTGCCCGTAATCGTCCACTTGAGGCGGTTCTTGGCATGGTCAAGGTCTTCAACAAAGTTATCAAGTTCAATCGTCTGGAATTCACCCTTTTCCTTGATCGTCTGTTCACGAATATCCTTCATGACCGGCGGGTCGTTGATAGCCTTTACAGTGAACTTAGCAGAAGTTGTTGCACGAGCGCCTTCCGGGTCCGTGGCCGTAAAGGTCAAGTTTTCCGTACCATTCCACTGGTCGTGCGGAATCTTCACAGAGACTTCATGGGACCTGTTATCGATATTGACCTTGAGGTCCTTATTGCCCGTCACTTCGACCTTGAGCTTGGAGAAGTCATGGTCGGCATCGCTCAAGTAGTCATCCAAAATGAACGACGTGAATTCATTCTTTTCTTCAACAGCCTGGTCCGGGATTTTCTTGAATACCGGCGGGTCGTTCACAGACTTCACATTGAGTGCGACATCCTGCTTTGCAGAACCGCCTTCCGGGTCGGTGACCGTGAACGTAGCAATCGTGTTACCGTTCCAGCTCGGGTCCGGAATTTCAACCGTAGCCACATGCTGGTCGTCAATATTTACGTTGAGCGTGCCGAGTTCCGGCATCGGGCCCTGGTGCTTGACTTCGACATCCCAGGAGAGTTCAGAATTCTTGTGGTCTTCATCCTTGACAAAATCATCAAGCTTGATCTTCGTGAACTGCTGTTTTTCGCTGATGTTCTGGTTCGGAATCGGACGAATGATCTTCGGCAAGTCGTTCACGGAATTGACCGTAAACACGGCTTCGCATTCAGCAGAAGCGCCTTCCGGGTCCGTAGCCTTGAACTTGATGGATTCAGAGCCATTCCAAAGTTTGTTCGGAATGCGAATAGTGGCAACACCACCAGAAACAGAGACCTTCAGGTCCTTGGCACCGGCAACAGCCCACTTGAGCATTTCGATGCGGTGGTCCGGATCCTTCACGTACTGGCCAAGCTGAATCGGAGTAAATTCCTGCTTTTCGTCAATTGTCTGGTCCGGGATGTTCTGAACAAACTCAGGAGGGTCGTTAATAGACTTTACCTTGAGCAAAACATCCTGCTTTGCAGAAGCACCAGCAGCGTCGGTCACGGTAAACGTCACGCGTTCCTGGCCGTTCCAGAATTCATTCGGAGTGGTAATGATGGCAGAACCGTAATTATCGATTTCGATCTTCAAGTCCTTGTTGCCCGTCACTGTCCACTTGAGCTTCATCGGATCGTCATCCGGGTCGGTGACATAGTCCGCAAGGGAAATCATGTCGAACTGGTTCTTTTCGTCGATGACCTGGTCCGGAATCTTCTTCGTAAACGTCGGAGGATCGTTCACGGGCTGAACCGTAAATGCAGCGGTCTTGTTATCGCTACCGTAATCCGGGTCATTGGCAATAAACTTGATTCTTGCAGCACCATACCAGTGAGCATCCGGCACGACAATCGTCGCAACGCGGTTAGCGTCAATCGTCACAGACAAATCGCCATCAGCCTGCGGGCCACCAGCCGGAACGACTTCGGTATCCCACGTAATCTGGTTCTTCTTATGGTCTGGGTCATTCACAAAGTCATCCAGGCGGATCTTTGCAAACTGCTTGCCTTCCGTAATCACCTGGCTTGGAATTTGAGCCACCACCGGTGGATTGTTCACAGATTCGACGGAGAAGTTTACGGTTTCCGAAGCCGAGGCGCCCTTGGAGTCCGTAGCCGTAAAAGTCAAGTCTTCAGAGCCATTCCAAAGAGCATCCGGCGTGGTAATTTCAACCGTATGGTCCGGAGCAATATTCACCTTGAGGGCCTTGTTGCCACTGACTTTCCAGCGAATCTGGGAGGGCTGGTCCACATCGTCGGTGACAAAGTTATCAAGCTTAAACTTCGAGAAAGTTCCACCTTCCTGAATAGATTCACCAGGAATACCACCAATCTGAGGAGGCTCGTTTGCCGGAGCCGGTTCTGGCGCCGGGGCAGGTTCGTTCACAGGAGCTGCAGGCTCAGCCTGTGGAGCCGGTGCTGGATTTTGCGCAAACGACGATGTTGCAATAACACTAGCAGAAGCTATCAAGGTCGCCATGGACCGCTTCAGTTTATTCATTTTAGATCTCCGATTCCATATACGCAATCAAAATTTCACTGTGAAATTTTTCACACGTCCTTAAAAACGTCTCTAAATATAATGCTTTTCTGCGAAATCTTTTCATATTTCAAAAATGTTTTTCCATAACAAAAAAAGGCTTTTTTGTCCAGCCGTTCCAATTATTTCACGTAACTTTTTGACTATCAACGACTTACAGAAAAATCCCCCCAAAAAGTAAAACAGGCGCCATTTTTCAAGAAAACGCCATTTTTCCGAAAAAAGCGCCCTCCAACCGCCCGCAATTGTAAACTTTTTGTAAAAATTGGATTTTTTAAGGCATCAGCCCCTCGCAAGAAGGTTCCAAAATATGACAAATTGAGCTAAAAAAGCTAGTTTTAGAGATAAACCGATTAAATCTAACCAGGAAACACAATGAAATTCGTATTTCTCTGCGACGCCAACTACCTCAAAGGCGACATGGTCAACTTCCAGAACAACTTCCCGACCAATCACGAACTCGTGACGATGACCTCTGAAGACCTTCTCCAGAGCAAGTCCATCATCGAAGGGACATTCGCTATCTTGGCAGAACGCACCACTTGGCAGAAGAACTTCAGCCTTTTCCGCTACTTCGGCCTCCTCCCGCTCCTTGAAGTGCTCCCGCTCGGCATCGTCAGCCGTGGCCGCCGCAACGAACCCATCAAGGGCCGCAGCCAGAACAGAAACCAGGAAATATTCTTCAACCCGGCCGCATCCGCTGAAGAACTTTATCTCCAGGTCGACAAGTTCGTCGCCGCTCCTCCTTCTGGCTACTCCTATCCGCGCGGAGCCGCCAAGTAAGGCATGCAAAGAAAGGTCCTAGAAAGCCTTTACAACCAAGGCGGGCTTACACTTTTCGCCATTTCTGACGAAGAAGCGTTACCCATAGAAGCCTTGCATAAATTCGCACTGGCACTTAACGCCGGTGCGCGTTTTGTTGTAATTGACTTCACTGGGAAGCGCCCTCTCGAAGGGAACGCCCCCATTCAAGCCGCAGACCTTTCAAAAAAGATCCTCTCATCCGAAGAAATCGAAAAAATTTCCGCCTCATTTGCTGACGACGGAAGTATTTCATTCACGGGGACCAAAGCACTCCCCACTTCGGACGACGCATTCCGCAAGCTCTACCACAACATCAAAAGCCTCGAAAAGATAGCCCCGCACGTCATAGGCATCATTTCGACAGAGCAAGTCGAGAACGTCGGACACCTCGTCTCTATGGCGCGCCTCCTGATTATGCATGTGACGCCCCTTTCAATGAAATCGGCAGCCGCATTCATCGAAGACGTCAAAGAGGCTCAAAAAATCGAGATTTTGTGGCTTTCCAAGGAACGCCCAGCCAGACGCAGTTACCCCAAGGCCCGCAAAGCCATTAGCCGAAACGCCTGCGCCACCAAAGAAGCCTTTTCCATCGATTTCAAGAAAAATCCAGAAAAACTAGCCCAGGTTGTAAGGAAACTCCATAAAGTATCCATTCTCGTCAAGAATCCGCTGGACGGATTCCCGAGAATTATCCGCAACCTATTCCCGCTTTTGCTCATTGCGGTCATTATCGCCCCGTTCCTGTTCGTAACAGACATCGACAGGAGCGATTCGAACCTCCGCGACCGCATCCAGGAACGAAACCAGCTCTCCGTAGCCCCTTCGTTTGAATACACCTTCGATGGAAACGAAAGTATGCAGCGCATCGCCCGTTACGCCATCGGACGCTTTGACGCCATCATCACCAACGACAAGATGATCAAGAACTACGTGGCGAAAACGCTTGAGGACAACGGATATAAAGTCGTCGAATGGGAAAGAGGAAACTTGAACATTCCGCCTAAAGGGACGACCATACGCTTCTCGAGACCGGACGAAATCAAGCGCCCCGCCTCGGCAGATACAATCGGCGCCGCCTGGAAATACTGGACATCCGTCATTTCGGATAGCATCGCCTACATTACTGAATTTTATCACGAAACAGCGACAGCCACGCAACGAAAGCATAACGGTATCGACGTCGCAAGCCGCCAGGGGGCCCGTATTTTAGCACCATTCGGCGCAAAGGCCTGGACGAGCCGCGATGAACGAGGCGGCGTCATCATTGCACTTGTCCGCAAGGAAGACGTTATCTTGTTCATGCACTGCGACAAGCTCCTTTATCTGAACGGCCAGGAAGTCATGCCGGGCGACCCGATTGCAACCGTCGGAACCACCGGGCACACCACAGGGCCACACGCCCACATTGTTACAGGGCTCGTGAGCAAGAAGGGCAAAAAGCGTATTGGCAATGTCAAATACGACGTAATTGACCCTATCAAGTGGTTTTACAAGTTCAAGCCGACCAACAAATAACATTTTTTGGTGTTTTACGTCACACGTAACGTAAAAATATGTGAAAAACGGCCTTTCGTAACTGTAAATTTACACCCTTACTATCGCAAATCTATCCACAATTAAGTAACTTTGGAACACGGGATTGATGTAGTAAAAAAACAATGTCAAACAAAAGGATTAGGACATGAAAAATTCCATCATTTGGGCATCCCTCGCACTCGTCGCAGCATTCTTCTCTGCATGCTCTGGAGTCGTGACCCCAAAGGCCGAACTCGCCACCCATACCGATTCGGTACACGATATTCCTGCTATTGACAGCCTTATCGTCAGCATGAAACAAGACTACATCAAGCAGTGCTATATGCCTGTTGCAAGCCACATGCCGCCCGAAAATTCCTGCCAGTCTGACTTGTTCCAGATGGTCGAACGCCGCTACCACATGGACTTCAACCAGAACCACGTCGCTGCTGCTAGCAACGAACTCTTCTTCAAGGACGTCGTTCCGGAAATCAACAAGAAGGTCAAGAGAGAACCGGCCCTCCGCGATCCGCTGCGCCGCGCATTCTCCAACAGCAACGAAATGCTTGCCTACTACAAGGACAAGTACAAGTTCAACACCCAGATTGAACAGTTCTAATTCAAGTTTTTCTTGTTAAGACTACATTGAACACGGCTACTCTGCCGTGTTTTTTTCATGTCATCCCGGACTCCGTTCCGGGATCACCAGACACAATTCTAATAGCAATCTAAATTCAATACCTACCTTTTAAGTATTTTCAAAAAATTCTATATTTACGCCCGCAATAAAACAAACCTAAAAGAGACAAATCTATGGGAAAATCACTCTATCAGAAAATTTTCGAAAGCCACACGGTAGCTAAGCTCCCGAGCGGCCAGTGCCAGCTCTTTATCGGGCTTCACCTCTGCCACGAAGTGACGAGTCCGCAGGCCTTCGCCCAGCTCCGCGAAGAAGGTCAGAAGGTGCTGTTCCCGGAACGCACTTTTGCAACGGTCGACCACATTATCCCGACCACATTCCCGGAACGCAACCGCCCGCTTCAGGACGGCATTTCCGAAGAGATGTTCTCCCATATCGAAAACAACACCAAGAATAACGGCATCAAGTTCTTTGGCCCCGCAACCGCTGAACAGGGCGTGATCCACATCGTAGGCCCGGAAGAAGGCGTTACGCAGCCGGGTATGACCGTTGCCTGCGGTGACTCCCACACGGCAACGCACGGTGCATTCGGTGCTATCGCATTCGGTATCGGCACAAGCCAGGTGGCAGACGTTTTGGCCACCCAGACGCTCGCCATGAGCCCGCTCAAGACTCGCCGCATCAAGTTCACCGGCAAGCTCAAGCCGGGTGTAACCGCCAAGGACGTCGCCCTTGCTTACATCGCTAAGCTCGGAGTGAACGGTGGCGTTGGCTACGCTTACGAATTTGCCGGTCCGGTCATCGAAGAAATGGGCATGGAAGGCCGTATGACGGTCTGCAACATGGCTATCGAAGGCGGCGCCCGCGTCGGTTACTGCAACCCCGACGAAAAGACTTTTGAATACCTCAAGGGCCGTCCGTACGCCCCGAAGGCCGACAAGTGGGACGAAGCCGTTGCTTACTGGAAGTCCGTCGCTACCGACGCCGACGCACAGTTTGACGACGAAGTCGAAATCAACTGCGACAACCTCGAACCGATGGTCACCTGGGGTATCACTCCGGCTCAGGCCATCCCGCTCAACGGCAACATGCCGAAGATCGACGAATTCGAAGGCAGCGAAAAGAAGGTCATCTCCGAAGCTTATGAATACATGGGCTGGGAAGAAGGTTCCAAGATGATTGGCCGCCCGATCGACATCGCCTTCGTGGGTAGCTGCACCAACGGCCGCCTCTCCGACTTGCAGGCCGCCGCCGAAATCATCAAGGGCCACAAGGTCGCTCCGACCGTCAAGATGTGGGTCGTTCCGGGTTCCATGAAGATCAAGGTGGAAGCCGAACAGCTCGGTCTCGACAAGATCTTTAAGGAAGCCGGTGCCGAATGGCGCGAAGCAGGCTGCTCGCTCTGCCTCGCCATGAACCCGGATAAGCTCAAGGGTCGCCAGGTCAGCGCAAGCTCCAGCAACCGTAACTTCAAGGGCCGCCAGGGCAGCCCGACGGGCCGCACCATCCTCATGAGCCCCGCCATGGTGGCTGCTGCCGCCATCGAAGGCAAGATCACCGACGTCCGCAAGTACATCAAGTAACGCAAGGAGATTTAAAAAATGAATTCTATCGACATTGTTAAAGGTTCCGGCGTTCCTGTACGCGGTAACGACATCGACACTGACCGTATCATCCCGGCACGCTTCCTCAAGTGCGTGACTTTCGAAGGCCTCGGCGCAAACGCCTTTGCCGACGATATCGCAGGCCTCGCCGCTCAGGGCAAGGTCCACCCGTTCCGCGATCCGGCCTACAAGAACGGCTCCATCCTCGTCTCGAACCAAAACTTCGGTTGCGGTTCCAGCCGTGAACACGCTCCGCAGGCCCTGAAGCGCTGGGGCATCCGCGCCATCATCGCCGAAAGCTACTCCGAAATCTTCTTCGGTAACTGCGTCGCCATTGGCGTGCCCTGCTACAAGGTAAGCCACGAAGTGGCCGACAAGATCCTCGCCTGGATCGAAGCACACCCGAGCGAAGAACTCGTCACGAGCACCGAAAGCCGCACGCTCAAGATGGGTGACGAAACCATCGAGCTCACGCTTGCCGACGGCCCCCGCGGTCAGTTCCTCGACGGCTCCTGGCACGCACGCTCCGCCCTCATGGCCAACGCCGACAAGGTGCAGGAACTCGCCAAGAAGCTCCCGTACATGAACTTCTTGAAGTAGGAAGTAGACGGTAGGAAGTAGACTGTAAAAATGTCATGCCCGCCTCCGAGCGGGCACCTTCCTTTCAAAAACGTCCAGGTTAAAAGCCTGGGCGTTTTTTTTATTTTGTACATTTACGTTTGTTAAAAAAACTACCTTCGTTTAAGGAGGTTTTATATGAAATTTTCGACTATCATTTCTGTATTGAGTATCATCGCACTTGTCGGCTGCGCGAGCGCTCCTCGTCAACGCAGCATCAACGAAATTCCGGAATACGGCAACCAGCCCAAGAGTGCAGAAATGTTGCAAGCAGACCAGGAATTTCTAGCCCTGACAAAAGGCAAGGAAAAAGAATCCTTTGACCATATGATGGCTGTCGGATGGTCCTTTTTCAAACGAGGCGATATCGGGACCGCCATCAAGCGCTTCAACCAGGCGTGACTTATAGACTCTACCCGCTACGAGTCTTACTGGGGCTTTGCCGCCGCCGAAGGACGCCTGAACAACTTCGAAACATCCAAGCATTATTATGAAAAGGCCCTCAACCACGGAGGCGACACTAAAATTCTGAACCCCGAATATGCCATCGTTCTCCGCGAACAAGCCAAGGCCGAAAACAACAGCGAAAAGCTCGCCAATGCAGACAACCTGTTCATGAGCGAAATCGAAGCGGGCAACGAAAAAGCAGCCTGCATTTACGCCTACCAGCTTTACCGCGATAACAAGAAAGAAGAAGCCTGCAAAATCATGGAATCTTGCCCAGATGATAAAGACAATCTGAAAAAGGCATGCGGGATGTAAGGGGATTTAGGATTCATGCCTGTAAAAACCGTTAGCCAACGATGCAAGTTCTTTTCTGCGTTCCTCGGTAATCTGAGTTTTTCCAGCATGATTTGCCTCGAAATCGGCAAGGATTTCTTGTTCCTCTTCGTCTAGATTGAACTTTTTCGCATGCTTTTTAAAAGACAGCATTATAGACCATTCCTCACAGCTTCAATTTCAGCGTTAATTTCATCCAAAGACATTTCGAAGGCGCCAGCATAAACCGCATCCGCAGAGAGTTGCTGCATAGTTTTCAGCATTTTCTCAGATTGCATTTTGGATTGGGCTATATTAGCTTCAAATTTATTTTTCATAGTCTTTAAGATATAAGTTATTTTCAATTCAACAACAAGCCCTCCTCCTTCGTACACACTTCCAGCATTTTTCAAAAAGCTTCCAGAATGTCAAAATACGACATTCTTTTTATTTACATTCAAAAAAAGCAAATATTGTCACCTTTTTAGCCACGAAAGATAAACAAATATATTGACAAATCAACAAAAAGGTTGTATTTTTATTATGATAATTTAGAGAAATATGCAAATACGCCGAAGATCATGGATGGGTTAAAGCTAGAGTTTCTGGCGATCACTACATCTACACCAAGCCCGGAAGACAATCAGTGCCGATACAAAGAAACAAGCACGAAATCGAGGGAGCATACTTGAAGCGCATTCTAAAGCAATTTGATTAATCGGGAGGACATCATGGATTACGCTGCAAAAATTGAAAAAGATAAAGACATGGGATACGTGGTTTCGTTCCCGGACCTACCGAACGTAAACGCATTTGGCGAAACTCGCGAAGAAGCTATTAAGCAGGCAAAGGACGCACTTGATGGAGCAATGGAATGCGACCTTGATATGGGTTATTCGTTCGTTTATCCAAAGACGATGCCTGATGCAGACAAAAACCTTGTCGCCATTCAACTATCCCCAAGAATTGAAGTGGCGTACAAAATTTTTGAAGCCCGCCGTGGCAAAACAAAAGCAGAAGTTGCAAAAGCAGCCGGATTCACACCGCAAGCGTACCAGCGTTTTGAGACCCCCAAAGGCACACCTACCGTAGAAACTCTCTACAAAATTGCAGCGGCACTCGGAAAAAAATTGGTAATCAAATTCGCCTAAAGCTTGCCATATTCGCTGCTTACAACCTATTAAACATTTTGTATATTACAAAATGTTTAACATACAACATTTCAAAAAAAACTGATGAAAATCAAAAGAAACACACTTCTACTTTTGCTAGCATTTCTTTTGTTCTCTTGCTCACCGGAAAAGGAATCACCCAAAATCATGCTCACCACACCCATCGATAACATTCTCGTAGAAAAGGCGAAGCGCCAAATGCACTTGCGCAACGGCGATGTCGTTGTCAAGTCATACAGAATTTCATTGGGTAAGAATCCAGTCGGAGCAAAAGTCAAATCCGGCGACAACAAGACGCCCGAGGGCAACTACACCATCGAGAGACACAATCCCAAAAGCATTTTTCATTTATCGCTGAGAATTTCGTACCCGAATGCAGAACAAATCAAGGCCGCGAAAGAAGGCAACTACGAGCCCGGCGGAGACATCATGATCCACGGCTACCCAAACAAGATTCCAGCGTTTCTCTTTAAATTCTGGCACAAGTGGAAAGACTGGACCGCGGGTTGCATCGCGGTCACGAACGACGAAATCGAAGAAATATACAACGCCGTCAAAGACGGAACACCTATAACAATTCTACCTTAGCAAAAACATGAACTCCATTAAAAAATCTTTAATTTTATTAATGGCCGCAACAGCTTTTTCCTGTAGCGACAAGCAAGAACAACAGCAACAGTCAAGCAGTACCACAACTACAATGTCGTCATCAGCAGAAGAATCTTCTTCAAGTGCAGTGGAGTCATCCTCAAGCATCAGTAACGCTCTTGATGCAAAAGTTTTCGAAAAAATCCTAACGTTCTACACCAATTACATTTTCGGAGACGAGTTCGCAAGCGATTCTGTCATCGCGAAGTATTGCACAAAGGAACTCGCACAAGAGCTTTCAAAAGCGTACAACGACGAGTTCAGCGATGGTGGCGGCTACGCCGTTTGGAAATTCCGCAGTGGCGCCCAAGATGGCGAAGACATTCATGAAATCGAAAAGATTGAATCTCTTGGCGACGGCAAATACCTCGTCCATTACAACGATATGGGCAACAAAGGCACACACACCATCACCATTGTCCAGCAAAACGGCGATATATTCTTCGACAAACTAGATTAAAAGGCAACCAAATGGACATCAAAGTTCTCCGCGCAACAGAAGAATGGCAACGCGCAGGCGCGTACAGCGTACGCATCCAGGCTATGAACCGAGCATACCATATTTCGCTCCGTGATGAATTCGACGAGCACGATTGCGACGGCACGAAGTTCATCGTTTTACTTGACGATGAATATCCTGTAGCAACGTGCAGATTCTACGAGATTGACGCAGAAACAGCAACAATCGGGCGCGTAGTCGTGATGCCGGAATATCGCGGTCAAAAGCTTGGCGCCATGGCCGTCCGCGAAGCTGAAAAATGGATTGCAGAATGCGGTTACAAAAAGATAGTCATCGACAGCCGTTTGGAAGCCACGGGCTTTTACGAGAAGCTTGGGTACAAACTCATCGGAGATCAGCCGCACCGCTGGGGCGTCTTTGATTGCACCCGCATGGAAAAAACGCTCTAGCTATCCGCGATACTTTGTATTGTACCCGTGATTTTCGCGAGGGCGCAAGTCATTCGGGTACATCACATCGGCATACACGTCTTGCTGGAGCTTTTTCACGATGTTGTAGACTTCGATGTAATTGGAAATGCTATCGATAGAAATTCCAGAATTCGTTGAAGTCATCCTTCCGTTCCGCGTTACAGGATTTGCCTGAGCAGATGTCGTGATAACATCCCCCACGCCAAACCACTGGTCAAAAATGCCACGGTGCAAATCAACGTGCGAAAGCTCTGCAAACGGTTTCGACTTGTATGTGCGGCTAAACACGCCTCCCGAGGCATAAATTGCCTTATCCGTAACAACATAACTTGTATTCTGGTAACGCCTAAACGACAACAGTGCGCCAGCCAAGTAAATCCAAACAGGCATCAGATGGAGCAACATGAACGGGACCAAGAAAAAGCCAATGTGTTCATCTTTGGACGAGAACGAAGCGCCAATAAAACCAAAATCAATAATGCCCCAAATCAATGCAAACGGGAGCAACGGATTAAAAATGCTTTCGAAGATAAAGCACTTTTTGTTGGGTTTCCCCGCATAAATGATTTTTTCGTCTTTGCCAATTAAAAGCTTAAGTTCATTGTCCATAAAAACACTCCGGGATGACGGACAATAATAAATTACAATATTTATTGGTATTTTGATAAATTACGTTTGTTTTTGTTTACAGTTTTGCAAGAAAGATGATATATTATAAGTACTCTCTTTAAGGAGAACGGAGAAAAACAAATTTTAGGGTATGGAGATTAAAATGGAAGAACAGAACATCCATTCGGCAGAAGTACAAAAGCAAATGAGAAAGGTGGGGCTGAAAATTGCGTTTATCATGGCGCTTTTAATGAGCTTCGGGCTTTCGCTCACTGGCCAGCTAATGGCGGAACACCCGCCCGAGATGCCGACAATCGCTATCGTCATCGGATTCTTAAAATGTTTTGCCTTGAGTTTTGTGATTAGCTTTGCGATTGGCTTTTTCGTGCCGATTCCCAAGGTGAATGCCGCCCTCGCCCGCAAGTTTCATTTGCAACCGCGTACGCCAAAGGCGCATTTCGTGGAATCACTTGCTTCGAACTTGATTTACACGCCGCTTATCACGACAGCCATGGTCTGCTTCGTGTACTTCACAATGATGCCCGAGGGCCACAAGCCGCCGTTCCTTGCGATGTTCGTCTTTTCGCAGGTGGTCTGCCTTGCCGTAGCACAAGTGCTGATTATGGTATTCGTGCCGATTATCATGAAACTCGTGCTGCCGAAAATGCCGCCGAGACAATAAAGATTAGAAATGGAGATTCCCGCTCGGGGGCGGGAACGACAAAAACGCACGGGATGACCCGTGCGATTCTTTTATAAGGCGACCCCGTCCCCATACGCGGATCATGACCACATAAGAGCTAGTTGCATTCAAGGCGAGTGTCGCGACAGGCTGCTTGCAGACTGTCATGATTGAGCCGAAGATGCTGACGCAAAGCGTCAAAGCTCTAAGTGGTCAAAGAAAATAAATCCGGGGTGACAAAGAATGCAAGATGACAATCTTAGCCGAGGCGTTCGTTCACAACATCCCAGTTGACGAGGCTCCACAGCGACTTCAAGTAATCCGGACGGCGGTTACGGTAGTCAATGTAGTAGGCGTGTTCCCACACATCGAACGTGAGCAAAGGTTTGAGTCCCTTAGTAATCGGATTCTGGGCGTTGCCCTCTTGCGTAATCACAAGCTTGCCCGTATCCAAAGCCGAAAGCCAAACCCAGCCTGAGCCAAAGAGCCCAGCGCCCTTCGTCTGGAAATCTTCCTGGAATTTTTCGAAAGTTCCGAAATCGCGAGCAATCAGCTTTGCAATTTCACCCGTCGGGACATTATTCATCGTCGGTGCCTTGAACTGCAAAAAATACATCGCATGGTTCAAAATCTGCCCAGCGTTGTTGAACACGCCCCCATCGGCTGTCTTTACGATTTCTTCGAGCGATTTGCCTTCAAAAGCGCTCCTAGGAAGTGCAGCGTTCAAATTGTTCACGTAAGTCTGCAAGTGCTTGCCAAAATGAAAGAGCATCGCCTCCTGGCTTAATGCAGGAGCCAAATCAGCCATCCCGTACGGAAGCACTGGCATTTCAAATTTTCCATTGACTGGTTTAAACATGAAGAACCCTCCTTTTTTGGATAGTTTTTATCATTGCTCAAAGTAAATATATACTCGTCCAGCGCACTATCGTATCAAAAAAGTAAGAAATGATTATTCCATATTATAGGAGAATGCTCTATTAAACAGGAGATGCCCGCTTACTTCGACTGCGCTCAGCACAGGCTCCGGCGGGCATGACAAATCAACATAAAAACAAGGCGACTGTATAAAGGCAATGCCCGCTCGGAGGCGGGCATGACAAGACAGGCACTGAGGCCAAGATGAAAGATGCCCGCACAGAGGTGGGCATGATATCGCATTATTCTTCGGCGCCTTCTTCGTCGGCACCTTCATCCGGTTCAGCCGGAGCGATCTTACCGAGCAAGACACTCACATCAACAGAAACGAGACCTGCGAGGCTCTTCACGCCCGTCGTCTTGTTTTCTTCGACCTTAGCGAAGTTCGAAACGATGACATTTGCAGAGTTCGCTTCAAAGCGGCGAGTCTTGTTCGTGATGCTCATAGAGCCCTTGGTGGCCGGGAAGAACTTAGCCTCGAGCTTAGCCATGTCCTGGGTATTCTTGACAGTCTGGAGAGCGCCGCAAGCGATTGCCCAAGTACCCTTGTTCGTTTCAATAGCGCTATTGACAAGGTCAAAAACCATGGTGTTGCCCTTGAAGGACTTGTTCGTCGTAGCTTCGTAATGTTCTCTAGCCTGGTTGACATAGTTGCCCTTCTGCATGAAGAGCATGGCGATAACGCCAAAGACGAGAACGGTAAGAGCAATGGAAATATTCTTTAAATTCATGACGTTCTCCCTTATTCGAAATGGTATTCAGCCGGCTTTTCAATCATGAGGCTGTTTGCAAGGTTATACTGGACAAGAGCGCTATAGTCGACGTTCTTGAGCTTGCCCTTTGCGAAGCTGAACTTCACAACGCAATTCTTACCGCAAGCGACTTCCTTAGAGCCCTTTTCGTTCTTGACGAGGATGGAACCTTCGGCAAGGCCAGCCTTTTCGTAAATGCCGTTCTGCACAGCATCATTGATGCCAACGCTAGAATAAAGGTGAGAAATCTGCTTGAAACGGGCATCCTTATCGGCCTGAATGGCAGCGAGGCTAGAATTGAAAGCAGCTTCGGTCTTTGCGCCGGAGAGCACCGTGTAAACAAGCTTCCAAGCCATGCTGTACTGGTCCACAGAACGCCACTGTTCCACGAGAACCTGCGTGTTCTTTTCCAAATAAGCGGATTCCTGTTCATTTGCGGTACGCTTAGCCTGTTCCTCATAGCCGCCCTTGAGCGTCATCAGGATAATGATGAGAGCGACGAGGATGACAACGTCAGCCACGACGAGGATCTTCATTTTCTTTTTATCCATAGTATTCCTTTAAAAAAAGACGTTTCAGAAACAATCTAAACTTTAATTTAAAAAAAACAAGCAAATTTAAAGTAAAAATAGAGCACTTCCGCGCCTATTTTTTATATTCTTCTCGTATGAGCGAAGATTTTTCCAAATTACCGTCCCAGATTATCTACAACAACCTCAAGGAAATGATGCGCGCCAAGAATACCGCGCACGAATCCATTTTCAAATTCCACTGGAAAAAGATGTGGCCGTTCAGCCTTATTTGGCCGCAGGTGGATTTTGTCCGTATCGTAAGGCTCATGGACGAGTTGCGCAAGAACGTGGTTTCGCAAAAAGCTCTCGTCAAAGAAGCCAAGAAGAAAGCTAAGCCGTACGAAAAGACGTTTCTCGACACCGTGCCAGCTTATTTAGACAACTTTGACACCTCTTGCAAGTGCCTTGCCGATGTCGCCCAGTGGAAGCAGGACATGCTCGAAAAGAAGCTCCACCACGACGTAAAGATGGTCCGCGACGTATCTGAATACAACAACATTCTCAAGGCTTACGAGAAGGCGCAAAACGATCTTGTGCAGGCAGGAGCATTTGTTCGTGCCGGCTGGGTCGAAGTGATTCAAGGCATCACAAAAGAGGGCGAAGGCAAATAATGCCAGCCATAAGCGTCATCATCCCCATGTACAACACCGAGGCATACATCAAGGATTGCCTCGACAGTCTCGTTGCGCAGACTTTTACGGATTTTGAAGCGATCATCATCGATGACGGATCTACCGACGGCGGAGCAAGAATCGCTGCCAGTTACGCCTCTTCGGACACACGCTTTAGGCTCATCGGACAACCGAACAAGGGACCATCCGAAGCCCGCAATACCGGGCTCAAGATTATGCGTGGCGAATACGTCACGTTTATCGATAGCGATGACTGCGTTACCCCAAACTATCTTGAGACGCTCTTTTTCATCGCACAATTGCACCAGGCAGACATTGCATGCTGTAAGAGCCAAAACATCGACGAGAATTATGTCGCCGACGGAAACACGCCAAACATAGCCGTTTCCAAATTGCTCACCGCAGAAGAAGCCGCAAGAATTGCGCTATACCAAGACAGAGTTCCTGACTATTCCGCATGGAACAAGCTGTACAAATCAAGTCTCTGGAAAAACAAGTTTTTCCCAGCCGGAACGATCTACGAAGATTTCGCCGTCATTCCTGAAATTTTGTTAGCCGCCAATAAGGTCGCCATTACAAAATCAAAATTGTACTTATACCGCAAGCGCGCCGGAAGCGAACTTGCCACGCAGATAGACCGTAAAAAGATCGTCCTTTTGCTCGACATTGCCGAAAACGTTTTTGAAGCGATGAAGCCAAAGTCGAAGGCGCTTTACAAGGCCGCCCGTAGCATGCTCGTGAGCGCGAGTTTCAGCATTCTGATGCGCACGCAGGACACCGAAGAATTCGCCGAATGCCGTCAAAGAGCGCTCAAGCAAATTCGCAAATACCGCTTTGGCACATTCTTTGACATGAGCATCCGCATGCGCAACCGCATGGCCATTTTGATTTCGTACCTCCCCCGCTTTTTGTTTCTCAAGCTTTTGAAGAAAGGTCTTTCGTGATTCCTTTAACACCTAAAGAAATTGCAATCCGCATGGCAAAGCGCATTCTCGGAGAGGATCGCGTTCACGACCATTTGATTGAGCGAGGAATCAAGTTAAGGCATTTACGCGACGGCTACGAAAATTATAGCGAGAATTGCGACGATGGCGACAGCCGCCAGACGCTCATATTCATGGCCGACGGCAAATGGATGCACGGCGGACTCACGGATCGCTTGCGCGGAATGACAAGTGCATATAAATTCGCGAAAGAGCACAATCTCGATTTCAAGATTTATCACACATCGCCGTTTGAACTTCAAGAAATATTGCAACCGAACAACGTAAATTGGGTTATTGGAGAAAAAGAAATTAGCCGCAATTGTGAAGTTGCCAAGCCCGTGCTGCTATACCGCGAAGATTTCAACAATGATTCCGCGCTAGAACGCCAGATTGATTCAAAACACAAGCAGTTCCATCTCTATTCGTGCGTGGATACAGTCGGCGAAGATTTTTCAAAATACTTTAACGAACTATTCAAGCCCTCGCCAATTTTAGAACAAGAGCTTTCGCATTACAGCGAATTGCTAGGTGAAAGCTATACCGCGATTTCGTTCCGCTTCCAGAACAAGCTTGGGGATTTCAAGGAATTCACGTTCAAGGAATTGCCTGAGAACGGCAAGCGCAAGCTGATGAGCGCAGCGATTAATGTATTAAGGAAGGAGATGCCCCATCAAGTGGGGCATGACAGATCGGATGCAACATTGTCATGCCCGCCGGTGAGCGGGCATCCCCCTCTCGTCAATGAAACAAGTAAAATACTTGTAACAGCGGATAGTCCGACGTTCCTTGCGGCTGTTGAAAACATGCCGAATGTCGTGACGGTCAAGGGCAAGAGCATCCACATCGATTTCAACAGTTCCAAGAACGCCACAGATTACCTGAAAGCATTCACGGAATTTTTCCTCATTTCAAAAGCTACGAAAGCAAAGCTCTACCGCAATCGCAAATACAAGACGTATCCGTCGAATTTCCCGAAATACGCAGCACTGCTTGGGCATGTGCCGTACGAGATTGTAGAAGATATTAAAGCATAGAATCTACGGCAAAAAATTTCTAGTACTTCAATAATTTTCGCGGAATAAAAAGTTTTGGAAGCCTGAACCAAAAACGTGGGGAAAGCGAAATCACTCTCGGAATCAAGCGAAGCGCCTTCAATTTACTCTGCGCAGCAACAGCCGAGAACCAATTTGATTTCCAGGCTCGCACAGCCTTTTTATACAACGGATGCGAACTGTAGTTTTCGGCAAGCAAACGTAGGATTTCTCCATAAATACGGTCATGATTGACATGCAAATTATCGCCATGTTCGCGGTAATAGCAGCATACAAAATCTTTTGAAACAGGCTGCGGACCGTAATGGTCTAGAATTTTAAGGTAAAGCGGATAATCTTCAAAATAATAACGATTGTCGTAACCGCCAATGGCTAAAATCTTCTCGCGCACAAACATTTCTGCGCAACCATGCAAAGCCTTTTGCCCAAGGAACGATTCCTTGAAAGTCACTTGCGGTACACTTCGCAAATAGCGCACATCCATTTCACCCAATTTGCCATCTTCGAATAATGGCATGACTTGCCCAAAACAAGCGACCGCTTCTGGATGAGCATCCAAGAAATCACTCTGGTTCTTAAGCCTGTCCGGCGGCATAATATCATCTGACGAGAACGAACAGACATACAACCCACGAGCAAGCAAAAGCGCCTCATTCAGTGTGGCGACAACACCTTTATTCGGGCGATGGATAAACATAAACCCGAGTTCTTCAGAAAGTCGTTTTAAAATTTCGGGAGAACGATCCTTGCTGCCATCATCAATGACGATTAACTCAAAATCAATACCCGTCTGTTCCATCACAGAACGGACAGCCGATTCGACATACGGCTCGTGATTATAGCTCGGCAAGATTACAGAAACTTTTGGAGTCATTTTTTGGACCCTTCCGTTTTAGCCCAATCCAAACAACCGACAAGAATAAACGAGGCGACAAGCGTCAAAAAGTTTTCGAGTGCATACGCCATCATCGGGCCGTTAAATTCATAGAGCTTAACAAAAGCAACGGTGGCACTCGCTAGGACTAGTTCAGAACAAATTTCCAGAATCAGGAATTTTTTTGTTTCACGGCGGGCAATCAGCACAAGCCCAAGAGCCCATCCGCCCACACGGAAAAAATCACCCAGCAACTGCATAGGCATATAGTCGGCAGCGCCTGCGTACGCCGAAGAAAGCATCAGCGCGACAAAAAGCGAACGGCCAAAATAGAGAATCAAAACCGCCACAAGCGCAAGCGCCATCGACTTCAAAAGAATCGGGCGGAACATGTTCCAGAACTCCGATTTAACCATTTTCGCAGAGACCTTCGGCAAGATAATCACGCCAAGAATCGCCGAGAAAAACGCCGTCAAAAAATCCGAAATTTTCCAGATGCCCTGCCAAATGCCAGCCGCATCCCATCCCAAATTCTCGCCAATGGTCATTCGCATGAACGTCAACACCACAGGCGAAAGCACCATCGGGACAATACCCATCAACGCATAAGAAACCCACGGAGCACGGATATCAAGCGCAGACTTGCGGATTTCACTTAAGCTAAACCCAGCTCGGGATGCAATTTGCGCTGCAAAAATGCCAGCAACAACGGACTGCGTTGCAACAATCGAAAGGACACTCAAACGTTCTGAATAAAGAAAGAAAGCGACCCAGAACATTTGCCACAGCGAAGACACCATGTTGATGAGCGCCCAACGGTGGTAATGCCCAAGCCCGTTCATCACCGAAGCTGTAATCGTAATGATATTTGTCGCAAAAACGCCCGGCAAAGCAAAGATAACAGCCGCCTGCACAAGACGCGGATGAATGCCCGGGAAAAATTTTTCAAGCGGGAGCATAAAGCAAAGGACAAGAGCAATGGCAAATGTCGCAATACTCGCAAAAGTTGTCAGGCGAAAACCGCCACGCCACACACCGCGCAACTGTTCCAAATTGCTTTTATTCTGCGCCGAGAGGCTTACCCAGCCATTCTGGAGCGCCAGAGAAGAAGTCGCCTGCCCTATCGTCATGAAATTCATGAACTGCCCGACGCATGCAAAAGCCGCTGGCGGAAGGAACACGGCCAAAAGCTTGTTCACGACAAAAACACGCAATGCATTCAGGATCGTCACCATTCCCGAACCCATAAACGCTTTCCAGAAATTCACAGAATTAGAACTCATTAATCGCCCCAATCACTTCGGAGACTTCTTCATCGGTCATCACAGGACTCATGGGAATGCTGAGGACCGTCTTTGCCAAGGTTTCGGCAATCGGATACTCGCCGTTAAACTCGTGCGCATACGCCTCTTGTTCATGCGGAGGAATCGGATAATGAATAAGCGTCTCGATGCCACATGCACTCAAGAAATTCTGGAGTTCATTGCGGGATTCTTCGCTCTTGAGGCGGATCACGAACACATGATAAACATGTTCCGAAGGCGTTGCAGGAATCTCGGGCAAAATGACTTTCGAGTTCTTGATCTCTGAACAATAACGGACCGCAATTTCACGGCGGCGTTCATTCGATTCGTCCAGGTGCGGAAGCTTTGCAAGCAACAACGATGCCTGCATCTCGTCCAAGCGGGAATTCACGCCCTTGAATTTATTCACATACTTACGTTCGGAACCGTAATTTCCGAGAGCGCGCACCATGTTTGCAATATCGGCATCATTCGTGAGGACCATGCCCGCATCGCCAAGCGCCCCCAGATTCTTTGTCGGATAAAAACTGAAACCAGCCGCCGAACCAAACGAGCCCGCACAGCGACCATCGCTCATACGAGCACCATGAGCCTGGGCGCTGTCTTCGAACAGGAGCAAATCATGCGTATTGGCAAACTCACAAATATCATCCATATCACAAAGGCGCCCGTACAAATGCACAGCAAGAATGGCGCGGGTTCGTGCACCGCATGCTTTTTCAAGCTGCTTCGGATCCATATCGTACGTATTTACAGAAGGCTCCACAAGCACAGGCTTAAGCCCAACAGCACTAACAGCAAGAACCGTCGCAATAAACGTATTCGAAGGCACTAAAATTTCATCGCCTTCATGCAGGCGCCCCAATTCCATGGAAGCCCGCAAAATAAGAGTCAAGGCATCAAGACCGTTCCCCACGCCTACGGCGTACTTCACACCGCAATATTCAGCAAACGCCTGTTCAAAGCGTTCACAAAAATGCCCACGAATATACCAGCCCGATTCAACAACGGAACACGCCGCATTTTTCAAGACATCCATGTACGGAGCATTAAGACTTTTAAGGTCGAGAAAAGGAACTTTAGCCATAATACCCCCTAGCGATTTTCAACGGTTCCGTCGAATTCAAACGTGTACTTTAGGTCACCCGTGCAGCCGACACTTTCCTTAAACGCACAAAGCCCCGCATTGGGAATTCCATCCTCGCTCGAAGGCCCAATGTCGAGATAGTCTACGCCCATCGCCTTGAACAGTTCAAACATCTTTAGCGCAAGCATGTTCATCGGTCGCGAAGATTCAAAACCAGGCGCATCGCCCCAATAGATCAACTGGCAAATTTGCGGAGAGACTCGGTAGACGATCGCCGCAGCCACGGGCTTACTCTCCAAATAAAGGACAAAATACTGGATTGTCACAACAGCAGCAGTCGCCGCAAACGCTTCAAGCGACATCTTGAGCGGATAGCCCTTATACTCACGATTCTGCCGGATAACGTCATAGCAAGTCGCAACACCTTCACGAGTTGTCTCTTCGCGAAGTTCATAAGGCAACTTGGCGGCCTGCTTCAAATTACGCTTCGCCATATTCCAAAGACGTTTTTCATACGGCTTCGAGTCCGTAAAATCAAAAGCGTAATTCAAATCGGCATACAAGAGCTTGAATCCAAAACGCAACATCGCCGAAACGCATTTCGTGAGGTACGTCTGGCTATAGAATACAGGAGCAAACGTGATGTGCAACTTTTTCTGAGCGGACGAGACAAATGCAGGCAAGGCCCCAATGGCTTCGTCAATTTCATCAATCGTCACGCCCTTGGCACAGGCAAAGCCTCCAAAAGGCGCCGAATAAGGAGAAAGCCACAGCGATCCGCGTTCACCCACGGCAAACCCCAATCGAAAACCGTCATGGTCAAAAGCAAAAAAACGGACCGCATCGACCTTGGAGGCATTCAACAAATTGAAATCAGAGCGCAAATAGCAAGCAAGGGGGTTCGCAAAGTGTTCTGCATATTTACAAGCATCAATTTCAATCCAGGCCATAGGACATTCCATGTTTCAAAAACGTTTTTATTCAATATAAAAAAAATCGGCTCCGTTAAACGGAACCGATTACTGAGCTACGAAGGGCTCGAACCTTCGACCCACGCCTTAAAAGGGCGTTGCTCTACCAACTGAGCTAGTAGCCCGAGCAGGAGCAAATATATAAAAACATTTTTGTATTGTAAAGGTATAGGAATGCTCAATAAATAAAAAATTTCGCATATACAGCGCCCTAATCTTAAAACTTTCTCTCGATTTTTTATAAATTTACACCATGGATTTACTGAAAAAACTATCAGCAATAGCGGCTCTCGCCATCGCATGTCCGGCAGCGGAACTTGGCTACTTTTCTAAGCACGATGCAGGGCAAGAAGTTTTTTCATTCCTATCGACTTTTGACAGTCCGCGCAATGCAGCCCTTGAAAAATCGGCAGCAGCACTTCCGACCACGGACCCGTCCATTGTACAGTTGAACCCAGCTGCAGTACTCATTGCCGATGGCAAAAAGCGCGTTGCCGAAGCCCACTGGCAAACAGGTGAATTCGCAGACAACCAGGGAACACTCTCGTACACAACGCAGTACAAAAAGTTTATCCTGCAGTTTTCATACAACTGGATTTCGTACGGCTCAATTACAGGCTACGATGAATACGGCGAAGAAAATGGCAGCGAATACAAACCGTTTAGCCAGCTTGTAACCGCAACAGTCGCATTCCCGATGAAGCACATCCGCTTTGGTGCGACCCTTAAATTTGTTTCGGACAAACTGACTGGCGATACAGGCGACCAGACCGCCATGGCTGCAGCTTTTGACTGGGGCTTGACATGGATGTCCGACACCAAGAACTACGGTTTTTCATTTGTCGCAAGAGACTTTGGCGCCATGCTCCGCAGTTACGTCAAGAACGGCTCTGATGACTATCCGCTATCGCAGACGTTCGCCTTTGGCGGCTTCTTTAAGCCCCGCAGCGTACCGCGCTTGACCTTGTTTGGAGAAGCAGACTTTCCTCGTTACGCCGAACCGGATTTGAACCTCGGTGCCGAATACGCACTTGGCGAATACTTCCGCATTCGTGCTGGTTTTACACGTACATGGCTCGATCTCTCCCGAGACTTCAAGGAATTGGCATCATCGTCTAGCAGACCTGACGAAACAAACGAGGCCCGCCTGTTCAGCCTCGGCCTTGGCTACAATTCTAGTTTATTCGCCTTTGACTACGCATTCTCCGTTCTGCCCGAAAGCTTGGGCTACGAACACAGAATTGGTCTTCGCGTAGAATTCTAAAAAGAGATACACCATGCGGCAGTTCGATGTTTTTGTTTTTGACGAAAACTACGACGAAGCACAAGGCAAGCTCCCCCAACCGCCATTCACAGATCCAGAACTCGGCTGGTTTTTCACAAGCAACTGGAACAAGCATCTCGACGAGATTGAAGGGGAATGGGTTATTTTTGCGCACCCAAGCATCAAGATTAACCGCAACTTTCTGAACAACGTTGCCGAGGTTACAGACTCTTTCCCGATGGTCGATGCTTTCGCTCCAAGAATCCGTACAGACAAAGGAAAATTTTTAGGCGGTTATTTATTAAAGCCTGCCGCTAAAGGTTCCGGCTTTGTAGAAATCGACGAGAACGCTCCACTGCGCTATGTGGCGGCCCCGCACCCGTTCCTCGCCGTATTTTCTCGGCGCATCATCCAGCGCACCGGAGGCTTTGACACAACGCTTCCGGAATACGCAAGGCTTGCAGACTTTACGCTCCGCATGATGCACGCCGGCGGCAAGATGTTCTCCGTGCCGTATTTGGTTGCACAAGCAACAAACGAAGAAGCCGAGACAGTTGTGAGTAACGCAAGCTCTGAAAAGGCTCGCGGTCTTATGGGAGTGCGCGACCTCAAGTCAACAGCAATCGTCTTGTCTAAAGCATTTGGTGCAGAAGCATCCGTGCCATTTGCACTCCACCATCCAAGCGTCATTCTGACGCTACTCCGCAACCGCAAACAGCGCAAAGAAAAGCGCAAAGCAGCAACACTCCTCTCCAAGCTCAAAGCGGACTTTCTGAAAGAAGTGACTGCAAAATAAGCAGAAAAATCCCGAAATTTCAAAAAAGTCCTAATTTACGTGATAAATATATTCTTTTTTCATTTTTTCACGTAAAAACACACCAAATTTCAAAAATCAGCATCAAAAGCCATCATTACATACAAAAAAAAAGAACCCCGCCGAGTGGCAGGGTCTTTGAAAGGTTTCTAGCGGAGGTGTGGGAATCAATTTGCTTTGAGCGTTACGCCCACACCACTAACACTATTCAGAAATCTTACTTGGCGATCACGCGGGCCATTTCGCAAACCTTGTTGCTGTAGCCCCATTCGTTATCGTACCAGGAAACAACCTTAACGAAGGTCGGGTCAAGCTGGATACCGGCCTTAGCGTCGAAGATGGAGGTCTTCGGGCAGTTACGGAAGTCGGTAGAAACAACAGCTTCGTCGGTGTAACCGAGGATGCCCTTGAGTTCGCCTTCAGAAGCTTCCTTCATAGCAGCGCAGATTTCTTCGTAAGTGCAAGCCTTCTTGAGTTCGACAGTGAGGTCAACAACGGACACGTCAGAAGTCGGAACGCGCATAGACATACCAGTGAGCTTGCCATTGAGCTGCGGGAGAACCTTACCAACAGCCTTTGCAGCACCCGTAGAAGACGGGATGATGTTTTCGAGGATGCCACGGCCACCGCGCCAGTCCTTCTTGGACGGGCCGTCAACGGTCTTCTGAGTAGCAGTTGCAGCGTGAACGGTGGTCATGAGGCCACGGACGATGCCGAACTTTTCGTCGAGAACCTTGGAGATCGGAGCGAGGCAGTTGGTGGTGCAGGAAGCGTTGGAGATGATCTTCTGACCAGCGTAGGTCTTGTGGTTAACACCATAGACGAACATCGGAGTTGCATCCTTGGACGGAGCAGACATGATGACCTTCTTGGCACCAGCCTTGAGGTGAGCAGAAGCGAGTTCTTCGGTGAGGAAGAAGCCAGTGGATTCAACAACGACGTCTACGTCAAGAGCGCCCCAAGTGATGTTGGTCGGATCCTTTTCAGCGAAGATCTGGATCTTGTTGCCGTCGACGATGAGGAAGTTGCCTTCGACCTTGATGTCGTGGTTGAAAGCACCGTGGACGGAGTCGTACTTCAGCATGTATGCGAGGTAGTCAGCGTCGAGGAGGTCGTTGATACCGACAACCTGGATGTCATTTGCGAAGTTTTCCACAGCAGCGCGGAACACCATACGGCCGATACGACCGAAACCATTAATACCGAGTTTGAGAGCCATTATTGGATCCTTTTTTTATTGTTGAAATTGCTACCCACCTACACGGTGGAGCTTTGCTGGCTGGAAAGATACAAAAAATCAAAGTTTTTGTGTAGTAATAATCGAAAAAAAAGAGATTTGGGGGCTGTTTTAGGGGGCAGAATCCGTCCAAACGGGCTAAGACCGCCATATGAGGTTTGGAGGGGGAAGCCTTCCCCTGTTTGCAGTCCCACCTCAGCCTGCATTGCACGCGAACAGGTCCTCGCCTTCGGCTGCGGAATTGTTCGCTTTGCAAGCAGGCTTTCGATGGGTCTTCCACCACCCCTACTACGGGGCTCGCCGCCCCGTAACGCCCCGGCTAAACCGCTATTCGTCATTCTTTATACAGCGGACGGAGAGCTTTCTGTTCATTTCGATAGTGTTCAACCCAACATCGTCATCGGAAAATGTGATGTATAAATGATGAGCGTATTTAAAATATTTCTTTAATGTAGAACTCCAAAAATTAGCGCTGAAGCCTTGGTTGTTGAGGGAATCGGCGGAGGATCCGCCGTAGCCCGCCGGAAGGGCTCTGAAGCCGTATGCATCCGTGCCGTTACCATTGCCAAACCAGTCAGTTGTAGATTTTAGCTTTCGACCTGCGGTTGTTCTTGAACCGGTAACCTCGATAAGAGTTTCGAACTCTGCATAGGAAGGTAGATGCCAGCCTTCAGGGCATACTCCGCGCACCGGGTATATCGGTGAGCAGTCGCTTAATTCAATACTTAAATCAATACAAGACCTGATGTTTTCGCCCCAAATGCCATCGATGTCCATTGCGATGCTCCAATCGTATAAGCGTCCGTATTTTTCGCAGTTTTCGGAGGAACCACCGTAGCAAATGCTATTTTTTGTTTCCAGATTGAGGTTTTCAGCCATCCAGGTTTGGCTTCCGATTTTCACGGTTTTGTAAGTCTGACCATCACGCTCGTCGGTAAGGGAGCCATAAGAACCAGAATAAGCAGACTCGGTTGCCGCGTCCAACTTGGTCGATTTTCCCTTGAGGCAGCGAACATAACGTCCCATCCCCTTATCGGTTATAAAAAGATACGCCTTACCATTTATGCTGTTTGGCTCGTCCAATTTTAGGCAGAAAGAATTATTTTCGTCATTTTCCGTAGAAGTCCAAAAAAACGCAGAACCGCTAAATAAGCCGTATGTTCCATCGACCCACCTAAATCCGCTGCCCGTAGCCGAAAATCCATAGTCGTCAGTTTCGCCGTCCAAGAGATTTTTGCTAGCGCGGTTCGATTCTTTGGACCCGCCGTCTACGGACGCAATCAGCGTTTCGAACTCAGCCATTGTCGGGAGATGCCAACCGGAGGGGCAGGCAATCGATGCGGATTTCCAAGTGTAGAGCACCCCACCAGATTTGCATCTATCCTTTTTGTCTTCGTAACAGAAACTATCTTCAGCCTCGTATTTGAGGTTCTCGGCCATCCATTCCTGTTCACCGATTTTTACGGTTTTGTATGTTTTGCCGTCACGGTCGTCGGTAAGCAAACCGTATTCACAGTTGTCGTCTTCGTCGCTAGATCTGCAAGCAGGCACTTGCAAATTTTTGCCGAAACTTGACTGAGCGTCAGATGAGCTGGAAGCATCGGCAGAACTGCTAAATTTTACAGCTTCGCTACAGGATGACGATGATGATGTGACGCTGGACGAGGACTTCGCGGAACTGCTGGACTTCGCGCTGCTAGATGTCATGCCAGACTCCGTTCCGGCATCGCCGTTTTTCTTGGATGAACTACTTGACTTGCCCGTATTGATGGTTTCAAACCAATGGTCGCCATCGCATTCGTAGTCCGCTTTGAGGTCTTTCACATAGACCTTTTCGCCGATGAAGTCATCGCCGCATTCGAACTTTTTAAGTTCGTCCATATCGGCCACTTCGCTAGGCAGCTCGGAAATTTTAGGTGAAGACGAACGATCATCGCCACAAGCGACGAACAAGACAAGAGAAGTGAGAATCCAAAATACATTTTTCATTTGTATTCAAAATAGAAAAAATCTTTGAACCCAATTTAAGCAACTCTTTGAAAATATTTTTTTTCATCCACGCATCGCTTTTGTAAACATTAGGAAAGGATAATCAGATTATTCTTGTTTGTATCGCAAGACACTACTTTAGGCGTATCCTATTTTTCTAAAATTAGGGTGTTAAACAATTTATCCCGAGATTATTATGCGTTATTCGTTTGTAAAAAAAGAGAATTTGCTTGCCCGCCTGACAGTGGCATTCGGGCTTTTTTTCCTGATTTCTTGCGCGGGTAACACCCCCGATGTAAACACCTCCCCCGCAACGGAAGTTTCGGGTTCCGCAGAAGATAATTCGTACAACGAGGAATCCTCCGACATCGATTACTCTTCCGAAGAAACGGTTACGCCCAGGGCCACCGGCGGCACCATCGAAACGAGCGGTTATACGTTTACCGCGCCAGACAACGGATGGACAATCATCGGTGGCGAAGACAACGCCCCCTACGAATTTTATAATCCGAAGACTGGACGCCGCGCCGTCCTCGTGGAAGTCACCCTCCCCGAAGGTGAACCGCTCCGCCTCATGGACCGCGCTCAAATCGAAATGCAGTCGTTCGAATCGAGCGGCAAGAAGGCAACACTCGCCGAAACTTACCCGGAAGAAGCTTTTGGCACCACCGGTGCATTCTTTGATGTGGCCGGCAAACGCTACGACACGCCCTACGAAGCCGTCGGTCTCGTGATTGGCGCCGGAAACCGCACCTTCACGCTCACGCTTGCCGCAACGGACACGCAGCTCCCCGCAGGCGCCCTCAAGCAAGAATGGAAAGACTTCTTTGCAACGTTCAAGCTGAAAGACGTCGTGAAAGAAGAAGTCTCGGAACTTTCTGCCGAACGCATCATGCAGCACGCCAGCGCAGACCTCGGCTATTCCTGGAGCACAAGCGATACGCTTTGGCACAACTGGACGGGTGTCGCCCGCCAGAACGAAGACCCGGACTTGGTGCTCAGCAACAAGAAAGAAGACATTTCGCTTTTTGTGTACGGAGCAATTGTCCCGGGCGACGAAGTCGGGCAACAAGATATGTTCAAGGTGCTCTTAAGCCGTCTTGGACTTTCCATGAACGAGGCTAGCTTTGAAGTCCAGCGAGTCAAGGTCGGCGACCGCTACGCCCAGGAATTCACGCTCACCCACGTCGTCAATAAATTTGACTTCTATTATACAGGTAGATATTTCTACGACAATGGACGCGGCATCTTGATCGCCACCTGGACGCAGGGCATCAACAAGAAGAAATACGCATCCGTCATGAAGAACGCGATTAGCGGCCTCAAGGTCGGCGAAAAGCCCAAAATGGCAAGCGATGCAGAAGCCCAAAAGAAGCAGAACAAGTTCAACGCAGCTGTCATGAGCCAGGTCGGCATCCTCCGTTTGCTCGAAGACCAGCCGTTTGTCGCCCTCAGCTACTTTGAACGCGCCAACAAGATGGACCCGGAAGAACCACTATATTTAATTAACTGTGGTTTTGTGTACCAGATGAAGGAACTTTACGGTCCAGGCATCAGCTATTTCACAAGCCAGATGGATCTTGTTCGCAAGAACGGCAAATTGCTCTCCATTCTCGGCGAAATGTACGAAGCTTTGTTCGACTACGGTCACGCCCGCGAATGCGCCGAAGCGGCCCTCCGCTACACCCCAAACAATCCGGAATACGTCATCAACTTGAGCGATGCCCTCTGGGGCTTGGGACAGCGCCACCAGTCCCTCATTGTGGTGCAGAGACTTTTCGATACGCAGCCGAGTTCCCGCCTTGGCGTTTACCTCGCAAAGACATACATGGGACTTGACCAGTACGCCGAAGCCGTCGATATCTTGTACGGCATTCGCGGTCGCTTTGGCATGAGCAAGGAACTTGGCGAAACGCTCATGGATGCCCTCATGTTCCTCGGACGCTACGAAGAAGCCCGCGCTATCAGCGACGAAACGCTCGCCAAGGCCAAGAATGATTATAAAGTATGGACGATGCACGGCAAGATTTTGTTCTACAGCCGCAATTACCGCGATGCCGAAAAGGCACTTACCAAGGCCCTCGCCCTCAAGCCGGATAACGAAGATGCCAAGAGTTTCCTCTCCGCCACGAAGGCTTACCTCGGCAAGGCAGACAACCGCACGCTCCAAAAGCCAATTACGCCCGTTGAAGAACGTGTCGCAGACTTGAAGACTCTCCTCCGCCCGCAAGCCAAGAAGACAGCCACGGAAGGTGACTTCCCTGCCGTAATCCATTACCAGAAGGAATCTCTCAAGGCAGAAAAGAACGCCAACTGGGTCCGTAGCGAAGAAATGCTCCTCGAAGTTCTGGACCAGCGCGGTGCCGCCATTTATCGCGAATTCACGTTCGACTTCTTGCCGGGCTACGACCGCATTTTCTTGAACGCGCTCGAAGTTTACGACAGCAACTGGAAACTCAAGCAGAAGGCAACACTCAACGGAGCCTATATTACATACGCGACTGAAATTGGCGGTGGTAACGAAAGCCAGACCGCCCACTTCCCGCTTTCGGAACTTGCTCCAGGTGACTTTATCTACATGCAGTTCAGCCGCACGAATCTTGAAAACAAGGGCATGATTCCGTACACGAACTACGAAAGCAGCCGCGATGTGCCGGTCGGAGAATCCGTGTTCCGCATTTACGCTGACACGACTCGCTTCGTCACCGAAGAATACGGTCCGCTCGAAAAGACCGCCATCAAGGGCGGCATTGAATGGAAGATTGAAAACCCGGTCATTGTCCGCAAGGAACTTTATATGCCGGTGTACCGCGACTTCGGCGCAGGCCTCATGCTCACAGGTAAGCAGGAATGGCGCGACGTTGGTGACGATTACCAGAACCTCATCAGCCACCAGTTCAAGAAGGCCGTTAAGGTTCGCGAACAAGCTTTTGAAGTACGCGGCAACAAGATTGGCGATGAAGCCGTCAAGGCCATTATCAACTTTGTCCGTCAAGACATCCGCTACCGCGATGTGCGATTCGGCGGCCACAGCCTGATTCCGCAGACCGCAGAAGTGACTCTCAAGGAACACCGCGGCGACTGCAAGGACATGGCACTTTTGCTCAAGGACATGCTCGAAGCGATTGGCGTGAAGAGCTACCTCACGGCCATCCACCTCACAGAAGAAGGTTTCTCGCACTTGCCGACCATCCAGCAGTTCAACCACATGATCCTCTACATCCCGAAGCAAGGGAAGATTAGCGAACGCTGGGTTGATGCGACCGACAAGACGGGCAACGATCGCCCGGTTCCGCTCGACATGGAAGGCAAAGTTGCCCTCGTAATTGACGGCGACCAGAGCCACGTGGTGACAACGCCGATTCTCGAAGACAATCAGGAACACCAGATTGCTATTCAGCACGACTTGTTCATCGGCGCTAACGGCGAATGCGAATTCCGCGATTCCGTGCAGCTTCAGGGCAAGTTCGCCAGTGCCATCCGTAACAAGTTCTTTGGCCGCGACGTCAAGGATCAGGAAAAGCTCTTGGAACAGTTCCTCGCCGCAGGCGTGCCGGACGTGAGCATCGGCAACATCCGCATCCAGAATCTCGACCAGTTCAACAAGCCACTCATCATCGTGAACACGTATCTTTCCAAGGGTTACTTTGGTCAGGGCGGTTCCGAACTCAAGGGACGTTTCCCGAACGTCTGGGAACGTAGCCTCTTCAAGCTCCCGAAGGTTGCAAAGCGCCACCACCCCATCCGCATGCCGCACGAAACGCAGTTCAGCTTCAAGCTCAACATCAAGACGGCTAGTGGGCACTCGGTATCGCTCACCGAAGCAAAGCCGCTTAACCGCGCCCCGGATTACGTGAGCTTCGAAAAGCAGCCGAAGTCCAAGACTTCTAGCGGCATCAAGTGGACCACGTTTGCTCTCTACGCCGATCCAAGCGAATACGACAAGATTCGCGAAGAATGGAACTACCTCTTGAGCGAAACGAGCCCGATGATTACGGTGAAATAGGAATAACAATGCGCGCATTAATTCTTTCCGATATTCATGGTTCAGCCTTGGCAGCAAGGCAGGCACTCTCGTTCTTTGAAAAGTTCAACTGCGACAAGATTTTCTTGTTGGGCGATACGCTCTATCACGGTCCGCGAAACCCGCTCCCGGCAGGGCATGGTCCCATGCAAGTCGTCGAAGCGCTTGCGCCGTACAAAGACAGAATTGTCGCCGTTCGCGGCAACTGCGATGCCGATGTCGATTTGATGATGCTCGACTTCCCTATCGAAAACGAATACAAGGTCGTTGAAGATTGCGGTTTCCACTTGTTCATGAGCCATGGGCACATCTTTATGCCGGAATGTTTCCCGAGAGATGCGCTAAACGCCATCGAATCTACGGGAGCGGCGCAATCCACGGCGCAGTCTCAAGCCGATGCTCCGCAAAAGCCGCAAATTGATGTGTATCTGTACGGCCACACGCACATCTGGAAGCTCGAAAAGAACTTCCGCAATGTGCTTCTCGTGAATCCCGGCTCGACGAGCCTCCCGAAAGGCGGGAACCCGCCGACATTCGGGCTGTACGAAAGTACGCCCGCCAAAGATGGCGAGCCAGCCCACGCCAAGTTCAGCATCCACACGCTGGAAGATGGCAAGGAAATTAAGGCAGTGAGCATATAGCTATACAAGATGGCGACCCCGTCCCCATACGCGGATCATGACCACGTAAGAGCTAAAGCTCTAAGTGGTCAAAGAGAACTAGTCCGGGGTGACAAAGGGGATGCCCGCTCGGAGGCGGGCATGACAATCAACCTGCTATTTTTTTCTTACATTTGAGCCATGGTTTTAAATGTAATTTGGCTCGTGTTTTTCTTCGGTGCATTTATCGCATGCATCGTCCAGTGGCTTGCTTTCGGCGATACCGGCATTTTTAACAAGGCTATTCTCGGCGCTTTCGACATGTCCAAAACGGCATTCGAAATCGCTCTTGGCCTCACGGGCATTTTGAGCTTGTGGCTCGGCATCCTTAAAATTGGGGAAAAAGCAGGCGCCGTCCAGATTTTGGCGAAAATTGTACAGCCGCTCTTCTCGAGACTCTTCCCTGAAATTCCAAAGGGCCATCCGGTCGTGGGCACCATGCTCATGAACATCAGCGCGAACATGCTCGGTCTCGACAATGCGGCAACCCCGATGGGCCTCAAGGCCATGAAACAGCTACAGGACTTAAACCCGAACGACGACAAGACCGTCGCGAGCGATTCGCAAATCATGTTCCTCGTCTTGAACGCGAGCGGACTTACGCTAATTCCTGTCAGCATAATGACTTACCGTGCACAGCTCGGCGCCGCAAACCCGAGTGACGTGTTCCTCCCGCTCCTGCTCTCGACATTCTTCAGCACTATCGCAGGCATTTTCGCACTCAGCTTTTTCCAGAAAATCAAGCTCAAAGACCCAGTAACCGTGATGTGGCTTGGCGGCATTAGCGCCTGCGTTATCGCCGTGATGTTCTACTTTAGCCATCTCACCGCCGAAGCTCTCGGCACTACGAGCCTTTTCATTAGCGGTCTTGTGCTATTCGGAGTCATCGTTGCATTTCTCGGCCTCGCCTGCTACAAGAAAGTCCAGGCATACGAAGCATTCGTCGAAGGCGCCAAGGAAGGGTTCAACACCGCCGTGATGATCATCCCGAATCTTGTCGCGATTCTCGTGGGTGTCGCCGTGTTCCGCGCAAGCGGTGCAATGGACCTCGTGATGAACGGCATCTCGGCATTGCTCGGTCTTATCGGTGTCGGTAACGACGTTGTCCCCGCCCTCCCCACCGCCCTCATGAAGCCCCTTAGCGGTAGCGGTGCTCGCGGCATGATGATCGACGCCATGAAGAACCTTGGCCCGGACAGTTTTGCAGGTCGCCTCAGTTGCATGTTCCAGGGAGCAGCCGACACGACATTCTACATCATCGCCGTGTATTTCGGTTCCGTTGGCGTTAAAAAGACACGCCACGCCGTCACCTGCGCCCTCATTGCAGATGCAGTCGGAGTCATCGCCGCCATCATCATCGCCTACATATTCTTCCCACCGATTCACTAGGCTGGGAGCAAGGCAAGTGTAGTTCTAAAATGGAATAAAAATATTGTGATATATTAAATATTTTTTAACCTTTCTAAAAATTTTTATTTACATTTAGAACACTTAATTGGTGTATAATGTGTGGACTTTAAGGGGCGAAAATGGACTACGTCATTTTCAGTAGTGTTTATAAAGATTTTAGGGATGCGATTTTAGATAATATTCCTGATATGGCAGCGATGAGCAAACGAATCAGCGCGGCCATTCCTCCTATATGTAATATTTTAAACATAGGCTTTATCAAACTTAAACTCATTGCCCCAAGCTCCATCATTGCACGAAACGGTTTAAACGAAGAAAGAATTATTTACGAAGACCAAAGCGGGTACGAATCCATGCCCCTCATCCAGACCTACAGAACGGGTGAAAACGGCATGGCCACTATCGAAATACGAGCCAAGAAGGGCCGTAAGTTTACAAATCCCGAACTCCAGGCCGTAAAGCTCATTTGCGATGACATGTTCATCATTCTTGGCCGTTCACGCCTCATGAGCGCCGTCCACTATGCAAGCCAAACTGATACGATGACGGGTACCCCGAATACAGCTAAGCTCGTCCACCACAGTATCGAACTCAAGGCTAAGAACAAGCTACACAATTTCGCCGGTCTATTCATCAACCTTAAAAACTACAAGTACATCAACCAGTCCAAGTCCCCTGCTGTGGGCGACATGGGCATTACCACCTTTACACATGTAGTCATGGCGATGTGCCGCGATGACGAAATGATCGCAAGACTCGGTGGCGACAACTTCTTTGTACTTGTGAAAAAAGAAAACAGGGACATGTTCGTCAAGGCATTGTCTTCAATGAACGTAAATGTTCCCGTTCCACAAGGGCCGTCCATTCCGCTGACCATCCAGAGCCGCATCGGTGTTTACGATATCCAGCCCCAGGACTCCATGAACGAAATCATGCACTGCAGTTCTGTCGCGCTGAACGAAGCTAGACGCCACCCCGGAAACGATGTCGTTTACTTCACCCAAAAGATGCTCGAGGATGCCTACCACGAAAAAGAGATTTCTTCGCTTTTCCGCGAAGCGCTGAACCGCAAAGAGTTCATTGTCTATTACCAGCCCAAAGTATCCGTCAAAGACCAAAAGCTTTGCGGCTGTGAAGCTCTTGTGCGCTGGAACCGCAATGGCGAGATTATTCCTCCTGGCGAATTTTTGCCCATTCTCGAAAAAGAAACTTCGATCTGCAAGCTCGACTTCTACGTTTTCCGCAAGGTTTGCGAAGACATCCGTTCCTGGTTAAATGCAGGCATTGAACCGGTCCGCGTTTCGTCCAATTTCTCTAGACACCATTTGAGCAACCCGCACCTGACGGAAGATATCCTCAAC
Organism: Fibrobacter sp. UWB3; assembly: GCF_002210405.1. Classification (NCBI taxonomy): domain Bacteria; kingdom Pseudomonadati; phylum Fibrobacterota; class Fibrobacteria; order Fibrobacterales; family Fibrobacteraceae; genus Fibrobacter; species Fibrobacter sp. UWB3. The sequence continues at coordinate 119,948 of NZ_MWQJ01000002.1, read as the reverse complement.
ATCATGAAGGAGTTCAGGATAGACAGCAAGTTCATTGAAATTGAGCTTACCGAAACATCGAACTTTGAAGACAAAGTTGCCATGCAGAAGTTCGTGAACGGGCTGCGCCAGCACGGCATTTCTGTTTCTATTGACGACTTTGGTACAGGCTACTCCACATTTGCCGCCATCAAGGACTTGAACGTCAATGTCATCAAGCTTGACAAGTCGCTCCTTGACCATATCGGCGACGAAACGCACCACGACGAAGTTGTCATCAAGAACATGGTCAACATGATCAACGAACTCAATCTTGAAGTCGTTGCCGAAGGCGTCGAAAATACCAAGCAATTGGACTTTTTGCAGAACGCCAAATGCTCCATCATCCAGGGATTCATTTTCGATAAGCCCCTGACTAGAGAAGACTTTGAAAAGAGGCTTTCAAACAAAGCCGCTTATCAGAATCAACCTCTAGAAGACACTCACTAAAAGAACATCCAGACAGCCATCCATAAAACGATGAGCCCGAACTCGATTTCCTTTGAAATTCGAGCCATAAAGCTACACCCAAGAGCTATCTCGGCAATAGCGGCCAAGCGGATCCACGGCGCTTCTTCGCCCACTTGGTAAAGCGAAACATTCCCGACAAGTTCTACCCAGAGCCAGAACGTCTGAGCAAGCACCATAAAGCGCCTGCGGTTTTCGCGAAGTCCCGTCGTAAATACACAGAACGTCAGAGCCACCATGCGGAAAGGATAATTTTCCAAAGTCGGTATGGCCAGGTTCCCCGCAAAAGCCGTGTAAAGGCAACTCGTCATGACAATCAAAAACATGACAAGCGTAATGCGGAGCATTCCCTTCATTTTCCAGAGAAACGCCACAAAGATCAGGCACAAGAGGCAAGCCACGGCATTTGCAAAGACGCTCATTTACCGCCTCCCCTACGCTTTCTGGAAAACCCTAGATGCACAAAAGGTTGCAAGCAGACCAAGAGGCAACTTACGTACGCGCCAAACGGCCCCGCAAGATTGACCCAGTCTGCAGTGAAATAGCCATAAGCGACAGCCGCGAGTACGCCACACAGCACAGGCAAGCGCACCACCTTGAATTCCGGAGCCGAAAATGGCGAGTAATAATTACGTTCAACAGCTTCAGGAACTTCGCCATCCGAGCTATCGCTCTCTTCGCCGATCAGGATTTCGTCATTTTCAAAGAATCTTGAAAGGAATAGACGCACCCCAAAGAAAAGAGCCACGAACAAAGTTCCGCACGCAAACATAAGACTGACATTTGCAAATGTGGCATTCAAGAAGAAATGAAAATCGTCGAGATTTACAACAAAGTCGCACTTGAGCATCACGCCAAAAAAGATGCTAGCCACCACCAGCACACGTCCCCACAAGCTTTCGCGCACCGCAGCAATGAACAGCAACTGCGGAACAGCGCAGGCAAATACAAAAGCCAAAACGCTCCCCTCGCCTTTGACAAGGAGAAGCCAAAGGAAAAGCAGCGACATGAACCAGCTGCACAGCAGGAGGAACCGTTCAATTAACCGGTTGTAATAGTTTTCAAACGAAAGGAGAGCAATTGAACTTGCTAGCCCCATATAAAAGACAATTGCAACCACGTACAGCGGGAAGAACGCTCCCTGCCAAACAGAATTTTCGTGACAAGCGAAATCCAACGCAAATTCCGAGACGACCCAAAACACCGTCGGGAGGATAATCCATGCCAGCGGGCGGCGGATTTTAGCCAGTTCCTTGCAGAGCGTCATGTCTTCAGCAGAATCGGCAGCCACAAGATGCGTCACAAAGAACAAAAGCGAAATAAAGCCGACAATGCCAATGCTGTAAACGTCACTATGAATATCACTATTCATTTGGATTGAACGAGAATAAAGCAGCGGTAGAACGACCGCAACGGCCAGGCTGCAAAGAGAACCAAGTTCTAACAAAAGCGATGTGCGCCGGTGAATTTTCACCTTCATGACAAGCAAAAAAGCCGAGAGCAAGACCCCAGCCTGCGACATGCCGATCCAGAATATGAACAAAGCCTTAGGGAATTTCCAGTTACCGCCATTGTGCAAAAGAAGGTCGATAGAACCATCCCAAAACGAGCCCCCTACCGAAAGCAGGAGCAACAAGCACAACCCAATAAAAACTATAGTAACGACTTTGTTGTTCAACGTTCGCGTCTCTCCACATACAATATATTTTTTTATTTTTTACATCAGGAGAATCAAATGAAAAAAATCCTACTCTGTCTAGCTTTTTTGGCCATTCATGCATCAGCAAATTCTTGCACCAAGGCTTGGTTCGAGATTAATGCTTACAATTACTTCGCCTCAAACAACAGGCCCTATCTGGATTCCACACATCAAAATGAATTGACTTACGAAATCGATGAAAAATACATCTATAAGAACGGAGTCATCGACACAATTTTCAAGTATCATCAAAAAGCGACTACACCAGGATACATTTATGCCTTTAACTGGGAAAAAGGAACTTTAACTCTTTTACACAACGGTGCATCAGCAAAAATATCAAGAGAAACGGTCAACGACACTCTAATAATTACACAAACAGAGACAAATCAAGAAATCATAAAGATTCTTGATAATTATGCAGAAAGAACTTTCATTAAACCAAGTACAGGCAAAGTATCCGTAGAAAAAACATTCTTCAGCAACGACACCCTCGTTGTCCAAACCACATCGACATACAAATCGGGCGAGACAAACACATATAAATCCATCACAGTCATAGACCCGCAAGATGACTCCAAATGCACCGAATATGACGACGAGGGAGAAATTCGAGCACAGCTAGAATTCACAAAAAACGATAAAGGCTATTCCATAATGTACAATATGGTGCAAGTTACGAGCCCCAACTACAAAGAATACTTTATGATTGTCCCGGAAGAATACACCACCGCTATTCGCAAGCAGCGCCCAGCACCAAAGATTTCGCCGAAGGCCACATATTTTGATCTTTTAGGTCGCTACAAATTCAGTAAATAACATTTCAATCATTTTAACAAATGACTCTCATCGAAATCATTGTCATCGCCATTGTAGAAGCCATGGACTGTTTTGCGGTTTCCGTTTCTACGGGACTAGCCAAGTCAAGCATCCGTTACAGCAGGGCATTTTTACAAGCCCTAAGTTTTGGCGTTTTTCAGGGAGGCATGACGCTTCTCGGGTATTTCTTGGGCAGTTTTGCCGAGCGTTGGTTCAATGCGGTGGGCACTCCGATTGCCTGTGCGATTCTTAGCATTTTGGGAATCCGCATGATTTGGGGTGCAGTTCGAGGAGACGCCGGCGAAGAAGAAGGTGAGCAAATCGCAGCAAAGAACTTATCCATAACCAATATTCTGCTATTGTCGATTGCGACAAGCATCGATGCCTTTGCGGTCGGAATTTCTTTTGCATTCGTAAATGTGAACATGTATTTAGCAACCTCGGCCATTGCTTTTGCAAGCTTTGCTATGGGCGTCATCGGTTTTGAGATTGGACGCCATACGGCAAAGCGTTTCCAGACCAAGATTCCGGAATTTATCGCCGGGATTATCTTGATTGCCATTGGCGTGAAGATGTTTGTGTAGCGCCTTCGGTGCGACCACCACAAACTCTTTCTATATTGCATTCCATGAGTGAGCAGAAAGAAATCGACCGTACCCGCTATTTTGAGTTAAAGAAACAACTGGAAGAAGCTAGCCGTCTTTATTACAAGGACGGGGTCTCCCCCATGAGCGACCAGGATTTTGACTTTGGGCTCAAGGAGATGGAAGCTCTCGAAGCGAAGTATCCGGAACTACGCGGGAAGGGTTCGCTCACGCAGAAGGTCGGTAGCGACCTCACGAATGATTTTGCGAAGGTGGCACATGCGGTGCCGATGCTCAGCATCGCAAACGTGTACAGCGAAGAAGAAATGCGCGAGTTTGTGAAGGCTGCGGAAGAAGGAATCGCGAGTCTCGAGACTTCACTGGATCCTTCGCGCATTCGCGCTCAGGATGACGAGAAAGGCAGCGCTCAGGATGAAAGGGAGATTCCCGGTCATCCCCGTCAAGCGAGGACAGGCGCCGGGAATGACAAGAAAGCGACGTGGATTTGCGAGAGGAAGATCGACGGGGTTAGCCTTTCGGTGGTTTACGAGAATGGTCGTCTGAAGCAGGCGGCGACGCGTGGCGACGGCGCTCAGGGCGATGACGTGACATTGAATGCGCTCACGATTACAGATATTCCTGAATATTTTGACGCGAAGAAATTGAAGATTGACCCGAGCGAGATTCCGCAGGGGACGTTCGAAGTCCGTGGTGAAGTCTACATGGAACGCGAGGCTTTTGAACGCTTGAACGAGCAGTTCATCTTGGAAAACAAGAAGACTTTCCAGAACTGCCGCAATACGGTTTCGGGCTCGCTCAAGCTCAAGAGCGTTGCCGAATGCAAGACGCGCCCGATGCGCTTTTTTGCATACCACATTCCGCAGAGCAACAACAAGACTCACGAAGAGAACTTGAAGCAGCTCAAGCGTCTCGGTTTCCATACGAACGATTATTGGACCGCCAATACGGTCGATGAAATCATGGCGATTTCTGAGAAGATTGGTGCGAGCCGCGACAGCCTCCCGTTCGACATTGACGGCATGGTCGTGAAGCTGAACGATTTGCAACAGCAGCGAGAACTCGGCAGCACGAGCAAGAGCCCGCGCTGGGCCATCGCTTACAAGTTTAAGGCGGAACGCGCTTACACGCCGCTTTTGTCTGTAGAATTCCAGGTCGGCCGCACCGGTGCCGTGACGCCTGTAGCCAATCTCGCACCCGTGCGCCTCGCCGGCACGACCGTGAAGCGCGCCACCCTCCACAACTTCGACGAAGTGGCAAGGCTTGACTTGCACTACGGCGACACAGTCGGCGTAGAGAAGGGTGGCGAGATTATCCCGAAAATCACCGACGTCAAGCGCGAGCTGCGCCCCGCCGGGGCCTCCCCCGTTGTGGCTCCCGAAAAATGCCCTGTATGCGGCGAGCAACTGACACACATCGACGGCGAAGTGATTTTACGCTGCGAAAACATGCACTGCCAAGCACAAGTGCAATGTCTGTTCGAGCATTTCGTGAGCCGTGAAGCGATGAACATCGAAAATCTCGGCCCGGCGCTTATCGCAAGCCTCCTCGCCACTGGCAAAATCAAGCGCATTCCAGACCTTTACCGACTTACGCTCGAAGACCTGGAATCGCAGGAACGCATGGCGAAGAAGAGTGCGAAAAACGTCTTTGACGCCATCCAAGCATCAAAACAGCGCAGTCTCGAAAATCTGTTGCACGGTCTCGGCATCCGCTTTGTCGGCCGCACCAGTGCCCGTAACATCGCAAAGCATTTCCGCACGCTCGAAAAAATCCGCACAGCTACGGTCGAAGAATTGCAAAACGTGACTGACGTCGGTGAACGCATCGGAAAATCCGTTTACGAATTTTTCCACACGCCGCTTTATACCAATGAAATTGATGAACTCGTAGCGCTCGGACTCCCGACGGAATTCAAGGGCGTTGTCAAAACATTGTTCCAAGGGCAAACGGCGGTCATCACGGGAACGCTCCCGAACATGGACCGCGATGAAGCGCGCAAACTCATCGAAGAGAATGGCGGCAAGGTTTCCGGTTCCGTCAGTAAAAAGACGAGTTGGGTTTTGGCAGGCGAAGCGGCAGGTTCCAAGCTCACCAAGGCAAACGAGCTCGGAATTCCCGTACACGACGAAGCATGGCTTATGGCTCAGATCGCGAATGCCAGCGAGAGCGCGAACGAAGATGCCACACCCGCTGATGCGAGCAGCGCAACAAAGCCCGCTGAAGATCAAATGTCGCTGGATCTATAGTTTTTCGCAATACAAGAAGGTGATGCCGGAACGGGGTCCGGCATGACATATAAGAAAGGCGTCCCGAAGGACGCCCAGAACTGTTTTGATTAAAGATTTAGCACAGCGAAGCTACAATCTGCCACCTTCAAGGAAAGGTAGAAAACCAAAGCAGCTCGTTTCGGAATAAAACTCGGCTCAAAAGCCCTCGCTTCAATCCCTAAAAACAAATGTATTAAAAATTTAACAAAAAGGCAAGATGTTTAATAGTACAATTTGGAATGCGCCCTAAAGCTGTAATCCGTGTCACATTGCCTAAAAATCCTTTTTTTAGTAAATTTTAGCGCATGAAATCAGTACCTATAACGCTCCTGACCGGTTACCTGGGAGCCGGCAAAACTACTCTCCTCAACTACGTTCTCAACAATCAGCAGGGCTATCACGTCGCCGTCATCGTAAATGACATTGGCGAAGTGAACATCGACCAAACTTTAATTGAAAAGGGCGGAAACATCACGAAGGAAGATTCGGGCAAGGTTGTCCCGCTTTCGAACGGTTGCATCTGCTGCTCGCTCAAGACCGACTTGATCGAACAAATTGCCGAACTTTTGGAAATGGGCAAGTTCGACTACATCCTCATCGAAGCTAGCGGTATCTGCGAGCCGATTCCTATAGCCCAGACCATTAGCTTTGCAGGTAGCCAGCTCCGTAGCAAGGACGGCAGACCTCTCCCCTGCCATTTGGACAACATCGTCGCCGTTGTGGACGTGCTCCGCCTCGCTGACGAATTTGCCGGTGGCGAAAAGCTCCTCGACGAAAATCTCGAAGAAGAAGATATCGCAAACTTGCTCATCCAGCAGATTGAATTCTGCAACACGATTATTTTGAACAAGGTTGACGCGCTCAACAAGCACGACTTGGAACACGTGAAGGCCATCGTGAAGGCTTTGCAGCCGACCGCCAAGATGATCGAGACGAACTACGGCAAGGTCGACATGAAGGACATTCTCGACACGAAGCAGTTCGACTTCAACAAGGTTGCCGAATCGAGTACTTGGGCTATCAAGCTCAACGAAGAAGGTCACGACAACGATGACGATGATGATGACGATCATGACGAACATGAACATCACCACCACGACCATGACGATGACCACGATGAGCACGAGCACCATCATCACGACCACGAAGACGAAGACCACAGCCATTGCGACCACGAACATGGCGTTTGCCACTGCGGCCACCACCACGACAAGGACCATCCGCATGGCGACGAATATGGCATCAGCACGTTCGTGTTCGAAGACCACCGTCCGCTGAACCGCGAAAAGTTCGAAGCGTTCCTCGACGACTATCCGACGAGCATCATCCGCACAAAGGGTCTCCTGTGGTTCAGCGATGAACGCAGTGAAAGCTACTTGTTCGAACAGGCCGGTAAGCAGGCCTCTGCCCAGAATTTTGGACGTTGGTTCGCCGCCGAAAGCAAGGCCGAACAGCAGCGCATCCTCGCCGAAAATCCGCAGCTCCAGAAAATTTGGGACGAAAAGTACGGCGACCGCATCATCCGCTTGGTATTCATTGGCCAGCACATGGACAAGAAGAAGATCATCCAGGTGATGAACGACTGCTTGGACGACTAGTACAATGTCATGCCCGCCGCCGAGCGGGCATCACCTTTTAAAGACGAGAATCCCCGCGACCGAAGTCGCGGGGATTTTTTCAAATAAAGTTAAGCAGTTACTTTTCTTCGATTTCTTGAATTTCAATAGCATCGACGTCTGGCGGGAGCGGATTTTTGGAGTCTTGTTTTGCACCAAGACGTTCCAGTTTGCGGCAAGATTGCACTATGCTAGCCCCCTTATCATCGAGTTTCGCCATTCCCTTATTGTAAGCGTCTTGAGCTTTTCCAAGGGCGGAGCCAATATCTTCCATATTTTTCACAAACATGCCCACACGTTTGAGCACTTCGTTCGCAAGTTCAAAGACCTTTTGCTGGTTTTGAGCCTGCTGCACCTGGCGCCAGGTCAACTTAACGATACGGAGAGCGGCAAAAAGCGTCTGTTCGTCGGCAATATAGACTCCACGGTCCATGGAATCGCGCCAAAGAGAAGGTTCCTCGGAAAGCGCCGTCCAAAGAGCGGCTGAGCGAGGGACAAACATGATAACAAAATCAACGGTTTCCCTCGGAGCTTTCACGTATGTCGAATACTTTTTCTTGGCAAGTTCATCCACATGCTTCTTGAGGCTTTCAATATGACGTTTCAAAAGGAGCTTCCGCTGTTCCACATCTTCGCAAGCGACATAGTCCATAAAAGCATTCATGGAAACCTTAGAATCGACAATGACATCCTTTTTTGTATCCAGGTGGACGATAACATCCGGGCGCATCATGCTTCCAGTCTCTTCGGCGCGGAGCACATTGCCTTTTTCATCGCGCAGTGTTGATTGCGTTTCAAAATGAATTCCCTTTTGGAGTCCGAGCGATTGCAGCAGTTCTTCGAGGACGCATTCGCCCCAGTCGCCCTGAATTTTGCTATCGTGCTTGAAAGCGCGAATCAAGTCATCGGCAGTTTGCTTTGTCGCCTTGTTAGAATTGATGGATTGCTGCAGAACTTCCTTCAGCGAGGTATTCGCCGCAGTCTGCTGTAGCGTCGTGTCGTTCATGGTCTTTTCCATCTTGGCGATGGTTTCCTTGAGCGGAGTCACGAGCTGTTCCATGGTGGCATGGCCCGATTCCGAAATTTGCTTTTCGCGCTGTTTAAGCATTTCTTCAGTAGCGTTTTTCGCTTCGGCAACTAGGCGCTGCGAGATATCATCGAAGCGAGCTTTTTGCTCTTCAAAAGCTCGGGCCGCCTCGGCTTTTGTCATTTCAAGTTGGCTTTTCAATACAGCAACTTCTGTTTTTGCACTATGTCCCAATAAATAACCAATTGCGATCCCTAATACAGCGCAAATAATGGCGACGGCAATTATCATCAAGAACTCCTTTTAACGTTCTAACAATATATCGTTATTTAAATGAAAAATGTCAACTGTTTTTCGAGAAATCACTGGATCCTGCTCCTCCGAACCTAACTCCACTAAGGGACTGAAGCCCCAAGTCTCGTATATCGCTTCGCTCAGGATGACGAATGACAAGCACAGGGATAAGTTTTATTATAGCAAAATTCAATATTTATCTGGTAAAAATAGAGCTTAACTATAACAATATCCAATTTCACAGTAGGTTTATAGGATTTTTCAATAAATTTTAGACTGACCCCTTGCCATGCGTCATTTGGATTGATATTTTTGTGGCATGATGAATTTTGTTACAAATGCAACTCTCAACCGTCGTTGGTGGCGCGGACTCTAACATAGAGCCCGGTATTTGTTACAAATCACCCAAGATTTTTAGGCAAAGGCTTCCGGACTCACGGAGGCCTTCCTTTTTACCGAAAATTGACGAAATCCTCCGGGAAATAAAGCCTTTGCAAAACGCAAACGAGTTTTAAAACTAGAGGATTAAAATGACTAAGATTACTCACATCACCGAACGCCCGGGTTACGCTCCGCGTACTGACAGCATTTACGTTGCACTCCCCGGTGAACGTTACACCCCGTTTTCACTCGCCAAGAAGCTCGGCGCAAAGGCCATCTTCGAATCGGCAAGCTTTGACCACGGTCGTAGCCGTTACTCGACTTTGATGGTCGATGAAGGATTCCGCCTGCGCCAGAACGACAAGAACGTGAGCATTGTCGTGGACGGCAAGGAAAGCGAATTCTTGGCAGAAGGTGATGGCGATATTCTCGACGCCTTGCTCAAGATTTCCGCAGAAAACACGGTGCCGCCAAACCAGATTCCTATTCCGTCTTCGGGCGTGGGCTACCTCGGCTACGAATTCTGTGCCCGCTGCGATACGATTCGCCTTGCCCCGCAGGTGGATGAACTCAACATTCCCGAAGCTGAATTTTTAGTCGGCCACATTTACATTGTATTCGACCACTTCACCGAAAAGCTTCACTTGTTCGCCCTGAACTACGAAGAACACCAGATCGACCTGAAGGCCGCAATTGAAAAGGTGAAGGCACGCCTTGCTGACCTCGACTTTAGCTACCTCGCTCCGGAAAAGCAGTACGGCAAGGGCATTACGATGACCGACCTGGAACAGTCCCGCAAGGAATACGTGGAAAAGGTCGCCGCATTGCAGAAGCACATCGTGGCAGGCAACATCGTTCAGGCTGTGCCATCCCGCCGCATCCAATTCGCAAGCGATATCGAAGCGCTCGACATTTACCGCCGCCTCCGTACGGTGAACCCGTCTCCGTATATGTTCTTCTTGGATTACGGCACACACCAGTTCATCGGCGCATCGCCGGAAAGCTTGATTCGTGTGCGTGAAGGCATCGCTACCATCCACCCGATTGCAGGTACCCGCCGCCGCGGTAAGGATGACGCAGAAGACGAAGCATTGATGAAGAATTTGAAGGGCGATCCGAAGGAACGCGCAGAACACTTGATGCTCGTAGACCTCGCCCGCAACGACCTCGGCCGCGTTTGCGATGCCGGTACGGTCGAAACGACCAAGTACATGGAATGCGAAAAGTTCAGCCACGTGATCCACTTGGTCTCTGACGTGCAAGGCCGCGTTTCCAAGAACAAGAAGGCAATTGAAGTGCTGCGCTCCAGCTTCCCGGCAGGTACGGTGAGCGGTGCTCCGAAAATCAGCGCCATTGAAATTCTTTCTGGTCTCGAAAAAATCAAGCGTCGCTTCTACGCTGGCGCCGTGGGTTACATTGAATCGGACGGTGACTTGGATTTCTGCATCGCTATCCGTTGCTGCTTAAAGCAGGGCAAGACCATCAGCCTCCAGGCAGGCGGTGGCATCGTGGCGGCATCGAACGCTGACCGCGAATTTGAAGAAACGAATGAAAAGCTCGGAGCAATCAGGGCTGTACTGGAGGGTGACAACTAGATTGCTTCGGCTTTCAGCCTCGCAATGACGTAACACCCCAAAACTTTAAAAAAGAGATTACAACCATGATTATCATTATCGACAACTACGATTCTTTTACTTACAACGTTTATCAGGCATTAGCCAAGATTACCACCGAAGAAATCCGCGTGCTCCGTAGCCGCGAATGCACCATTGCAGATATCGAAAAGCTGAACCCGAGCCGCCTTATCGTAAGCCCGGGCCCGGGCCGCCCCGAAGATGCGGGCATTTCCGTCGAAGCCATCAAGCACTTCGCAGGCAAGCTCCCGATTTTGGGCGTGTGCCTCGGCCACCAGGCTATCGGTTACGCCTTTGGCGCAAAGATTGTGCAGGCCAAGTTCATCAAGCACGGCATCGCCGAAGAAATCGACCTCGATGGCAAGGGTCTCTTCCGCACCATCGGCAAGAAGAACATCTTCACGCGTTACCACAGCTTGGTCATCGACGAATCTACGCTCCCGGGCGATTTCGAAGTGACCGCCCGCGCAACAGACGGCGACATCATGGGCATTCGCCACAAGACGCTCCCGATTGAAGGCGTGCAGTTCCACCCGGAATCCATCGCTAGCGGCCGCGCCGACGAATTCTTCAAGGCATTCCTCAACTACCGTCGCGAACCGCTTGACATCCGCGGAATCCTGAACACGCTTACTGCAGGCAAGGATTTGACTCGCGAAACCGCCGAAATGTTCATGGAAGACTTGACGGACGGTATCATGGACGAACGCCAGATGGCAGCAATCCTTACCGCACTTTCCAGCAAGGGCCCCGTGACCGATGAAATCGCCGGTTGCGCGAAGGTACTCAGCAGCAAGAAGCGCAAGTTCCCGTACAGCGGTGACGAACTCACCGATATCGTGGGTACCGGTGGCGACGGCAAGGGTAGCTTCAACGTGAGCTCTCTCTCCGGCCTTATCGCAGCAAGCTGTGGCGCCAAGATTGCCAAGCACGGCAACCGCGCTGTTTCGAGCAAGTCCGGTGCCGCCGACTTTTACACGGCTGCAGGCTTCAAGCTCGACATGACTCCGGAAAAAGCAGCAAGCGTCATCGACAAGACGAACTTTGTTTTCCTCATGGCTCCGGTTTACCACAGCGCTATGCGTTTTGCAGGCCCGGTTCGTGGCGCACTCGGCGTGAAGACCATCATGAATTTACTCGGCCCCCTCACGAACCCGGCCGAAGCCAAATACCTCATGCTCGGCGTTTACAGCAAGTCGATTCTCGAACCGTTCACCAAGGCTGCAAAGTCCCTCGGTGCCAAGCGCGTGATGGTCGCTATCTCCGATGACGGCTACGACGAAATCTCTCCGTGCGTTCCGACGACCATTGCCGAAATCTTGGAAGACGGCGAGTATCGCGAATACCGCATTGACCCGAAGGAATTCGGCGTCCCGGCTGTGGACCCGGAAGACCTCGCAGGCGGTACGGGCGTGGACAACTTCAACCTCGCTCTCGACGTGCTGAACGGCAAGGGCCGTCCGGGCATCAAGTATGCCTGCGCCCTGAACGCCGGTGCAGCGCTTTACATCAGCAACAAGGCTGCAAGCATCAAGGAAGGCTTCGACAAGGCGATTAAGGCTATGGAAGACGGCTCCGTTCTCAAGAAGATTGAGGAAGTGAAGGTCGCTACAAACGCGTAATGAGGTCCGCCGCGCTTGCTACCTTTGGGAGCGAGCGCAGGCAACGTCCTTTGTGATAAGTGCTCCGAGAAATCGGGGTGCTTTTTTTCAATAACACATTTTGACATTCCTTTTTGTACCTTAAAATGCGTCGGACGAAACTACTAATAAAGTAATTCTATTAGTAGCGATATTTTTTTAGTATTGGACAAAGGGTTTTGCGTTCTCTATATTTGTTTCTCAAAAATGGGAGACATTCTATGGCAGTTGATTATTCTACTCTTAAAAAGGGCGGCTGGATGCGCCAAAAGCAGAAGAACAATTTCTCGTTGCGCGTTCGCGTTGTTGGTGGGAACCTCACTGCAACACAGCTTGCCAAAATCGCCGAAGTCGCTGAAAAATATGGCGAAGGTTACGCTCACCTGACTTCGAGACAGAGCGTCGAGATTCCGTTCATCAAGCTTGAAAATATTGACGATGTGAAAAACGCACTTGCCGAGGGTGGCGTTGAACCAGGCGTTTGCGGAGCCCGCGTGCGTACCATTACGGCATGCCAGGGTGAAGCCGTTTGCCCGAGCGGTTGCATTGACACATACGCTATCGCCAAGGAACTTGATGACCGTTACTTTGCACGAGAACTTCCGCACAAGTTCAAATTCGGTGTGACGGGTTGCCAGAACAACTGTCTCAAGGCCGAAGAAAACGACGTGGGCATCAAGGGCGCCATCAAGGTGGATTGGCTCGAAGACAAGTGCATCGGTTGCGGGCTTTGCGCAAAGGTTTGCCGCAAAGAGGCCATCAAGATCGAAAACAAGAAGGTCATTTTCGACAAGGAAAAATGCAATTACTGCGGCCGTTGTTACAAGTCCTGCCCCACTGACGCCTGGAGCCACATTCACGGCTACATCGTATCGTTTGGCGGGCTTTTCGGCAACAACATCAACAAGGGCGAAACGATTATTCCGTTTGTAGAAGACAAGCAGAAGCTCTTGGACATTTGCGATGCTGCGATTCAATTCTTTGCAGACAACGGAAAGAGCGGTGAACGTTTCAAGTACACGATCGACCGCGTCGGCCGCGATGTATTCGCAGAAAAAATACGAGAAGTTTATAACAAGTAATGAATATTGAAAAAATAAAAACAGACTTGCTAATCATCGGTGGCGGAACAGCTGGGTGTTACGCAGCCATTACAGCCGCAGCACGGAATTCGGGCAAATCGCAAGACTTGAAAATTCTCATCGTCGAAAAGGCGAACATCAAGCGCAGCGGTTGCCTTGCAGCCGGTGTAAACGCCCTGAACGCCTACATCACCGAAGGCCGTACGCCAAAGGATTACGTGGAATACGCAAAGAAAGACGCCGATGGAATCGTGCGCGAAGATCTCCTGTATTCCATTTCCGAGAAGTTCAATGAAGTCACAGCGCATTTGGAAAAGCTCGGACTTGTCATCTTAAAAGACAAGGACGGCAAATACGTCACGCGCGGGAATCGCAACATCAAGATTAACGGTGAAAACATCAAGCCGATTCTTGCAGCCGCTGTCGCAAAATTGCCATTTGTGCAAGTGCTAAATCATGTGAATGTCATCGACTTTTCGGTACATGACAACCGCATTGACGGAGCTTTCGGTTTCGGCATTGAAAACGGAACGTTTTATGCTATTGAAGCAAAAGCGGTCATTATCGCTACCGGCGGAGCAGCAGGGCTTTACCGCCCGAACAATCCAGGATTTTCAAGGCACAAAATGTGGTATCCGCCATTCAACACGGGTGCGGGCTACGCCATGGGAATCCGTCACGGTGCCGAGATGACAACTTTCGAGATGCGTTTTATAGCGCTCCGTTGCAAGGACACAATCGCCCCGACGGGAACTCTCGCGCAAGGCGTTGGAGCAAAGCAGGTGAATTCGCTCGGAGAAGTTTACGAAACGAAATACGGCATTTCAACTTCCGAACGCGTTTACGGAACCGTTGCCGAAAATCTAGCCGGTCGAGGTCCCTGCTACTTGCGCACTGTCGGGATTACCCCCGCACAGGAAGAATCGCTTCTGAAGGCATACTTAAACATGGCTCCATCACAAACGATTCGCTGGCTCGAAAACGAAACGCCCTCCAAAGCAAATGTGGAAATTGAAGGCACGGAGCCTTACATTGTAGGCGGCCACACGGCAAGCGGTTACTGGGTCGATACCAAGCGCGCTACAACAATCGAAGGGCTTTACGCAGCTGGCGATGTTGCAGGCGGATGTCCGCAAAAGTATGTGACGGGCGCACTTGCCGAAGGCGAAATTGCGGCGAAGTCGGCTGTAGAATATATCAACGCAGCGGAGGATCGCCTCGCCTCCTTACAGGGAGCTCGCAATGGCGTAGAAGCAGAAATCGCCCGACATGTCGCAGAAATCGAAACATATTTATCGCAGAAAAACTCGCTGTACACGACAGAACAACTTGAAGATGCCATGCAAATAGCCATGGACGAATATGCAGGCGGAATCAAGACAGGATATGGCTACAGCGAAAAGCAACTCAATATCGCCAAAGAAAAAATTGACGAAATTGAAAGTCTTACAGACAAGCTTAGCGCAGCCGATTTGCAAGAAGTGATGTACATCTACGAACTCAAGGAACGTCTGACAGTTTGCAAGAGCGTGATTGCCCACCTCAAGGCACGTCACGAAACGCGTTGGCACAGTTTTGCAGAAAACCTAGACTACCCCGAAAAGGACAACGCCAACTTCCGCAAGTACGTCAATTCAAGACTCGAAAACGGCGAAATCAAAATCATCTTGCGTGACCTCACCGCAGAAGGGCAAAAGCACTATGAGCATCAGCATTGATCAAAGCAAATGTATCGGCTGCAGGAGATGCCACGACGTATGCCCCGGCACGCTAATCAAGATAAATGAAGACAAAAAAGCATTTATCAAGTACCCCAAAGATTGCTGGGGTTGCACTTCGTGCATCAAGGAATGCCCTGTTCATGCCATCCAATTTTTCCTCGGCGAAGACATTGGCGGCAAGGGAAGCAAGGTACATACCGAAAAAGTAAACGGTCTAATTCGCTGGATTGTGGAATTCCCAGACGGGAGCGTCAAATCCATTGACATTGACCCTAAAGAATCAAATAAATACTAGGAGTTTCACAGTGAGCGAATTTTCACACCTCGACGAGCTGGAAGCCGAAGCCATTTACATCATCCGCGAAGTCGCCGCTGAATGCGAAAAGCCGGTGATGCTTTATTCCATTGGCAAGGACAGTTCCGTCATGTTGCATTTGGCCATGAAGGCCTTCTATCCCGAAAAGCCGCCTTTCCCGTTCTTGCATGTGAATACCACATGGAAGTTCAAGGAAATGATCAAGTTTCGCGACGAAACCGCCAAGAAACTCGGTATCGAGATGATCGAGTACATCAACCAGGATGGCGTCAAACAAGGCATTAACCCATTTGACCATGGTGCCGCCTATACCGACATCATGAAGACGCAGGCTTTAAAGCAAGCCCTCAACAAATACGGTTTTACAGCCGCATTTGGCGGAGGCCGCCGCGACGAAGAAAAGTCTCGCGCCAAGGAACGCATTTTTTCGTTCCGCAATTCAGCACACGCTTGGGACCCGAAAAACCAGCGTCCGGAAATGTGGAAGCTTTACAACACCAAAATCAACAAGGGCGAAAGCATCCGTGTTTTCCCGATTTCGAACTGGACCGAAAAAGATATTTGGCAGTACATCAAGCGCGAAAATATTGACATCGTCCCGCTTTACTTTGCAGCCCCACGCCCAGTCGTTGTACGCGATGGCAACATCATCATGGTCGATGACGAACGATTCCCTTTGCGTGAAGGCGAAAAGCCCGAAATCAAGTCGGTGCGCTTCCGCACGCTCGGTTGCTACCCGCTTACAGGCGGCATAGAATCAACAGCTACAACGCTTGACGAAATCATTGACGAAACTTTGAGCGCCGTATCTTCGGAAAGAACATCGCGCGTAATTGACAACGAAGCCGCCGGCAGCATGGAACGCCGCAAGAGGGAGGGCTATTTCTAATGAAAGGTTTATTGAAGTTTATTACTTGCGGTAGCGTTGACGACGGAAAATCAACCCTTATCGGTCATATTCTTTACGATTCCAAATTGCTTTACACCGATCAGGAAAAAGCTCTGGAATTAGACAGTAAAGTTGGTAGCCGCAGCGGTAAAATCGACTATTCACTTTTGCTCGACGGTCTCATGGCTGAACGCGAACAAGGCATTACCATAGATGTCGCGTACCGCTATTTTACAACGGACCATCGCAGTTTTATCGTTGCCGATACACCGGGGCATGAAGAATACACACGCAACATGGCTGTGGGCGCATCATTTGCCGACCTCGCCGTGATTCTCGTGGACGCTTCGCAGGGAGTTCTCGTACAGACGCGCAGACACGCTCGCATTTGCAGACTGATGGGCATCCGCCACTTCGTCTTTGCCGTGAACAAGATGGATCTTGTGGGTTACAGCGAAGAGGTATTCAACAAAATCAAGGTACAAATCGCAGAACTTGCACAGACTCATTCCCTGAGCAACATACAAGTTATTCCGCTTTCGGCAACAGAAGGCGACAACGTTACCATCAAATCGAAAAACATTGCATGGTATCAAGGTCCTGCATTACTTGAATACCTTGAAAATGTCGATACATCAAGCTCTGCACTAGAAAAGGGATTTTACATGCCCGTGCAGCGCGTGAGCCGCCCCGACCGTACATTCCGCGGATTTCAAGGACAAATTGAATCGGGAACGGTCCGTGTCGGAGATGTCATCAAGTCCCTTCCGAGCTACGAGAAAGCATCCGTCAAAAGCATTCTCTACACAAACAAGAATGTCGAAGAAGCCCACGCTGGCGAACCGGTCACGATTACGCTAGACCGTGAAGTTGACGTATCGAGAGGTTGCGTGCTCGCTAGAGATGCAAGCATCGGTAGCTACAAGAAAATCAAGGCGTCACTTTTGTGGATGGATGACGAGCCGCTTTCGCTAGGCAAAGACTACCTCGTCAAAATCGGGACAAAGATTATTCCTGGAACACTCACGAAAATCGACTATGCCATTGACGTGAACACAGGCGCTCACTTAGAAACAGAAAGCATTTCCAAAAACGGGATTGCCGTCTGCGAACTTGTTTTCGCCGAAGCCATTGTCGTTGATCTTTTTGAAAAGCACAAAACGCTTGGCGAGCTCATTCTCATTGACATCGTAACGCATGCAACAGCCGCTTGCGGCGTTGTTGAAGGGCTCTACGAAAAGCAACTTCAATCCAACGAAAAGGCAGCCTTTGTGCAAGGCGAGCGCCATGGCCGTGGAGAAATCTTCGAAGAATTCTTCTACGATACGGCGACGCTTTCCGTGGTGAAGCAACAGCCAGTCAAGCAGCACTACACTGTAGGCGACGAAATTCCGACTGCTGGCGAAAGCTACCACTACCCTGACGATTTCGACATCATCATCTTGCGTGACAGCGTGGCCGTCAAGGTTCGTGGCAAGCGCATCGCGGAAATCACCACGGCAGAGGAATACCACTACGGAAACGTTCCCGTCATCAATGGACGCGGCTTTGAAATCAAGGTCCATTCCGATGAAGACGTTAAGCAGCTGCTTAACGAATACGAAAAAGCAGGTATCGCAGGTCGCGAAGAATTCTTCCACAAGTGGGCTTCATTTAATACATATCGCAAAGTCGTATTACACTAAATCACTTTTGCTTCTTCACCACCATAATGCTCGGCACACCGCCGAGCATTTCTTATTTTAAATAAAATAATCAAAAATTACAAATAAATTTCATAATAGCAAAAATCAATATCTCAGCATAAAAATTTAGTATTAGACAAAGTGAAAAACGCGTTCTATATTTTGCCGCACAAAAAACAAAACACACAACAACAATAAAAAACAATAACAAGGAGTTACGAATGAACCAGACAATATCCAAGATTTTGATTACAACAGCACTGGTATCATCCATTTGCTCTGCTGCAGAATCTGCTAACGAAAGCACATTTAAACTGACAGGAAATGTTCAAGCACAGGCAATCAAATCACTTTACGACAACGATGCCGACAACACGCTCGACAATTCCTTCTTGCGTGCAAATATCGGTGCAAAGTACAACTCTGAAAATCTCAGCGCCGTAATTAACTTGCGCATTTTCAGCCCGGCTTTCGGCAATACGATTGAAGGCAAGAACTACGACAAGATTTCTGCAGATACATACTATGCCAACTACAAGTGGGATACCGAATACGGCAAGTTCAATGTTCAATTCGGTCGTTTCCGTACTGACTGGAGTGTTGGCGGTAACTTCGGTACTTATGTTGATGTCGCCCTCAACAAGCGTGGATTCCTCGCCCGCGATTACCAGCATGATGCAATCGCTTTTGGTCACGAAAACGGCATTTCCACATTCAACGCCTTGCTCGGTACTTATGATGCCAAGTTCAACACGGGTTACATCCGCCTTGAAGAAACGCTTAAGTTTGGCGACGCCAAGGTGAGTGCAGCCTATCGCGTGAACGCACTTGATCCGATTCAGCATACGGCTCAGGTGACGCACCGCGTTGCAGGTCGCGCAAGCTACTACTTCCAAAAGAATTTTGGCCTTTACGGTGAAGTCGCTTTGATCGCTACCGGTGATGAAGAAAATCTTAAGGCAGCAAACGCCATCAAACCTGAATACGCTCAGGATTCGCGATACATTCCGTTCTTCGTCGGTTTGGAAATTCCGACCGCAGGTTTCTTGAGCAATCTGTACGCAGAATTGGAATACCTCTCTAACCGAGACGAATTGCAGGCCGGTGCCGATGGAATCGCATGGACCGTAAGCTTCATCAAGAAAATCAACGATTATTCTAAAATCCAGGTGAACGTCTATAGTGAAAAGAAGGCTTCTGACGTTGCTCTTGCCGCACGATTCACTGCATCGCTCAAATAAAACTTAGCACATCCCCGAGCGCCCTCAGCACAGCTCACGCTTCTTTGATCCATTCCGCTGAGGGCGTTTCTAAAAAAACAACCAAAACATTTAAACAAAAAGAGGTTTTAAACATGAATTTCAAAAAAATTACTATAGCATCCATCGCTCTTCTCTCCATCGCTTTCACCGCCTGCTCTTCTTCTGAAGAAAAGCACGAACACGGCAAGCAAACACTTACTAACGTGTCTTACGACCCGACGCGTGAACTCTACGCCAACTACAACCAGGTCTTTGCAAAGCACTGGAAGGAAAAGACCGGCAAGGATGTGGAAATCACGCAGTCCCACGGCGGTTCTGGCAAGCAGGCTTTGGAAGTCGCCAACGGCCTCGAAGCTGACGTTGTAACGCTCGCCCTCGAATTTGACGTGAACGCCGTGCGCGATGCAGGCCTTATCGAAGATGGCTGGGTCAAGGAATTTCCGCTGAACAGCGCTCCTTACACCTCCACCATCGTCTTCCTCGTTCGCAAGGGTAACCCGAAGAATCTCAAGGACTGGGGCGACCTCGTCAAAGACGGCATCGGAGTCATCACGCCGAACCCGAAAACTTCTGGCGGCGCACGCTGGAACTATCTCGCCGCTTGGGCATGGGCCGAAAAGCAGTACAACGGCGACGAAGCCAAGGTCAAGGAATTCGTGAAGAAGCTCTACAAGAACGTGCTCGTACTCGCTTCTGGCGCTCGCGGCTCTACGACGACATTCATCGAAAACGGCCAGGGCGATGTTTTGCTCGCTTGGGAAAACGAAGCATTCCTCTCGCTCAAGGACTATCCCAACGATTACGAAATCGTCATCCCTAGCGTAAGCATCTTGGCAGAACCGTCTGTCGCAATTGTAGACAAGGTTGTTGACAAGCGCGGCACCCGCGAACTTGCCACCGAATACCTGAACTTCCTCTACAGCGACGAAGGCCAGCACATTGCAGCTAAGAACCACTACCGTCCTTCCAACAAGGCCATTCTTGACCAGTACAAGGAATTTGACCAAAACGTGAACCTGATTGACATCAGCTACTTCGGCGGTTGGGATAAGGCTCAAAAAACGCACTTCTCCAACGGTGGCATTTTCGACCAGATTTACGAAAAGAAGTAATCTATCTCCATAGAAACAGTCCTCGCTCACAAACAGGCGAGGATTTTTCATACAATCAGGCAATTACTTTATCTATTATAAAAAAATTTAATAACAGACGCTAGAAATAAAATATTGGACAAGCTGAAAAGTGCGTTCTATATTTGAGCCCAATTATGAAAAGAACAAATAGAAGTGTTATACCAGGTTTCGGCCTTACTACAGGCATCACGCTCGCCATTTTGGGCGTTGTCGTGCTCATTCCGCTTGCATCGCTTGTGGTGTTTACGGCGCAAATGAGTTTTGACGAAATTATAGAGACCATTACGCGCGACCGAGTGCTCTCTAGCTTTCGTGTGAGTTTTACAACTGCATTTATCGCATCGCTCATCAATGCAGTAATGGGCATCATTCTTGCGTGGGTTCTTGTAAAATACACATTTCCACTCAAACGATTGATTGACGGGATGATCGAACTTCCATTTGCCTTGCCGACAGCTGTGGCGGGCATCGCTCTCACGGCACTCACAGCAGATACAGGCCTTGTGGGCGGATTCTTTGCAAAATTCGGCATCAAAATTGCCTTTACGCAAATCGGCATTACGGTTGCGCTCGTGTTTATCGGCATTCCATTTGTAGTACGTGCAGTGCAGCCCGTACTCGAGAAACTGGACCCCGCATACGAAGAAGCCGCAGGCGTGCTAGGCGCATCACGGGGCCGTATTTTTTGGAAAGTGATTTTCCCAGAAATCGTACCAGCCGCATTGACGGGATTCGGGCTTGCGTTCGGGCGTTGCCTCGGTGAATATGGCAGCGTCGTTTTCATCGCAGGCAACAAGCCATTCGAAACAGAAATTGCACCGCTAATTATCATGTCAGAACTGCAGGAATACGATTACGCGAGTGCGACGACAATTGCGCTTGTCATGCTCGTAGCCTCGTTTGTAACGCTTTTCCTAGTGAACTTAATACAAACAAGAAATACCAAAATTCTGAAAGGAGGCGCTTAATGTACAAAGTAACGACTTCTTCAAAGATTGTCAAATGGTCCTTGATTGGCATAAGCATCGCCTTTGTGGTGCTCATGCTTTTACTCCCCTTGATTACAGTTATCGCCGAAGCATTCAAGCAAGGATTTGACATTTATGCAAAGGCTGTTAGCGACAACTACACCACCAAAGCCATTTGGCTCACCCTCGAAGCGACTTTACTTGCGGTCATCATCAACACCGTTTTCGGCTTGAGCGCAGCATGGTCACTCACCAAGTTCCATTTCAAAGGCAAAAAAATCCTTACGACATTGATAGACTTGCCGGTAACGGTTTCACCGATTATCGCAGGCCTTATCTTCTTGCTCACGTTCGGACGCCAAAGCCCCATTTACCCGCTATTGCAAAGTTGGGACATCAAGATAGTCTTTGCCGTACCTGGCATTGTTCTTGCAACGATTTTCGTCACATTTCCATTCATTTCGCGTGAATTGATTCCCGTTCTGGAAGCTCGCGGAAACGACGAAGAAGAGGCTGCAGCACTGATGGGCGCTAAAGGCTGGACCATTTTCCGTAAGATTACATTTCCGCACATCAAGTGGGCATTTCTGTACGGCGTGGTGCTCTGCGCCGCCCGTGCCATGGGTGAATTCGGCGCTGTCTCGGTCATCTCCGGGCATTTGCGCGGAAAGACAAATACGCTTCCCTTGCATGTAGAAATTCTCTTCAACGAATTCCAGTATGTGCCCGCCTTTGCAGTTTCATCAATCCTTGTGATGCTAGCCATCGCCATTTTGATTGCACGAAGCGCGATTGAATACAGAGGTCGAAAGAAAATATAAAAGGAGATTGTATGTACGTAGAATTAAAAAACATCAACAAACACTTTGGCAATTTCAAGGCATCAGACAACGTTTCTTTCGGCATCGAAAAAGGCAAACTCATCGGCCTCCTGGGTCCGAGCGGTTCCGGAAAGACGACCATACTCCGCATGATCGCAGGACTTGAAAATCCCGATAGCGGCGAAATCATCATCGACGGGAAAGTCATCAACAACGTCCCAGCAAGCAAGCGCGGCATCGGCTTTGTATTCCAAAGTTATGCGCTATTCCGCTACATGACCGTTTTCGAAAACATTGCATTTGGCCTTCGCGTGCTCAAGAAATCCGAAAACGAAATCAAGGAACGCGTCGCCGAACTGGTAAAGCTCATCGGCCTTGAAGGTCTCGAAAATCGCTACCCGAGCCAACTTTCGGGCGGCCAGCGCCAACGTGTCGCATTTGCACGCGCACTCGCGCCAAATCCACAGTTACTTTTGCTCGACGAGCCATTCGCCGCCATTGACGCGAAAGTCCGCCAAGAACTGCGCCACTGGCTCAAGGAGATGATTGCAAAGCTCGGTGTCACAAGTATTTTCGTGACTCACGACCAGGACGAAGCCATCGAAGTCGCCGACGAAATCATCATCACAAACAAAGGACGCATCGATCAAATTGGCAAGCCACTAGAAGTTTACAGCAAGCCCAAAACCGCTTTTGTAGCCTCGTTCTTTGGACAACCAAGCATTTTTAAAGATTACAACAAGTTCCACAGCTTTGACACAATCCCGAATGTAGACCAAGCGATAGTCCGCCCTGAATTTGTCAAGGTCACCAAGAAAAACGAAGTTCAAAAATTCAAGAATTCTGCCGAAGAAGGTGTCGTGACTGACGTCGCATTCCGCGGGAGTGGCATCGAAATCACAGTACTCGTCAACGGAGAAACTCTTACCGCGCGCCGCTCTTTCGACGAGCCTAGTATTTCCGTTGGCGAAAAAGTCGATGTATTCATTTACCGTCTCTTTGTGACCGTAGGCAACTACGCGTTCTTACTCGAAAACAAATCTATTCGCGAACCAATCGTCGTCATTTAGCAATCCAAAACAACCAAAAACACAAGACGCTCCGATTTTTTTCGGAGCGTTTTCTGTCATTTTTAATCATACTTTTTTCTGCTTTTTTTTAAATTCCCTTGATTATGTAGAAAAAAGAAATATCTTTTGGCATCAGGAATATCAGCTATGAAGAATTTTTTGGTGTCAACAAAAGACAGAATTGTAAAAAAATTACAAAGTTTCTCGTTCAGAACAGGTATAATCGTTTTACTGCTCTGCATTCCCTTTTACATATTGTCATTTGCGCAAATGGCACTCCCCATTTCAGCAGAAGCCAAGGGCGTGTTATGGGTTGTACTTTTTGGACTTGCCAAGACTTTTCAGTACAGCGGTCTTTCCATTTTGGGCGTTGAAGGCGTAAAAAGGCTCAAGAATTTTTTCAAGAAAAAATCCGCCGCTTAAATCACGGCGTAAAAATCACGGTCTGAAAGTCTTCAGCGCAGCAATCGTGCGGGAGATGAGGTCATTCAGTTCCCAGCCAAGCAGATTTGCGCCGCGTTCAATCACTTCGCGAGAGCAGCCTGCCGCAAATTTCGGGGACTTGTACTTTTTCAAGACGGATTTCAGTTCCAAATCCTGAACGCTCTTGGACGGACGCATCAAAACGACTGCACCAATCAAGCCCGTGAGTTCGTCAACGGCATAAAGCACTTTTTCCATTTCGTGTTCTGGCTTGACATCAACTGTTATACTCCAGCCGTGGCTCGTTGTCGCGTGAATCAGCTCTTCCGAAAGGCCCGCCTCTTGCATCAATTCGCGTTCCTTGATGCAATGCTGTTCCGGCCACAATTCAAAATCAAGGTCGTGCAAGAGACCGACAATTCCCCAGAATTCTTCGTCTTCGCCGTAACCTAGTTCACGAGCAAAGTAACGCATCGTATTTTCTACGATTTCGCCATGTTCAAGGTGGAACGGATCCTTATTGTATTTCTTAAGGAGTTCAAGCGCTCCTTCGCGTGTAATATTTGCTGATAATGCCATAGCTCGAAATATAAGAATTTTATGGGGATGATTGACAGCATTCGCACACGGATTTTTGCGCGTCATAAAGCAAAATGCGGCGTGCTATAAGTTTTTCTAATTACTGATAATTGCTTATTTCGATAGACGAGAGATAACTGGATTCCTCACTACGTTCGGAATGACGCGCAAGGTTAGACAGCACGAACGCTTGCGTTCGTATTGGATAACCGCAGCAGTCATGCCCCGCAGGGGAATGACGTAGGAGCCGAGTGATGCAGAAACATGCTTGCATGTTTCTATATCCGAGGCGAACAAGTCAAGCCCCGCTAGGGGACTGACGTAGAAGACGATTTTCGTCATCCTGAACAACGTGAAGGATCCAGTAAAATCCAGCATTAAACAATACTAATAAATTAATCTTATAACCTACAATATTAATTTAGTATTGGACAAGGTAATAGTTGCGTTCTATATTTTGGCGCGAAAGAGGAGTTTTTAATATGACAAAGAATACATCAAAAAAGAAAATTGAATCTGCAAAGAATACCGCTAACGTTACTGATCCGAGCACATGGAATTTTGCAACAAAGTGTTTACAGGCGGGTTGGAAGCCCAAGATTGGCGAACCGCGCGTGCTCCCGATTTTTCAATCCACGACTTACAAGTACGAAGACGTCGATGAAGTGGAACGCCTCTTTGCACTCAAGCAATCAGGCAACAAATACACCCGCACAGGGAACCCGACCGTTGCGGCTTTTGAAAGCAAGATTACAGAGCTCGAAGGCGGCGTGGGTGCAGTCGCAACCGCATCGGGGCAAGCCGCAGTCCTTCTCGCAATTTCGAACCTCGTGAAAGCAGGCGACCACATTGTTGCAAGCAAAACCATTTACGGCGGCAGCTACACATTGCTCAGCGTGAGACTTTCCAAGCTCGGCATAGAAACGACATTCATCGACCCGGAAGATTCCATCGCAGAACTCCGCAAAGCATTCCGCCCCAACACCAAGCTCATTTTCGGCGAAACAATTGGCAATCCCGCCTTGGGCATTTTGGACTTTGAAAAGTTTTCCAAGCTCGCCAAGGAATTTGACGTTCCGTTCCTCGTTGATAATACACTCGCAACGCCATTCCTCGTGAAACCTTTGAAACTCGGCGCAAACGTTGTCATTCATTCGGCCACAAAGTACATCGACGGTCACGCCGTTGCGCTCGGCGGTGTCGTCATTGACGGTGGCAATTACAACTGGGAAAACGGTAAGTTCCCAGACCTCGTGAAACCGGATGCGCAATACGCAAACACCTCCTATACTCAAAAATTTGGACGTGCAGCATTTATCGCAAAGGCTCGTGCTCAATTCTTGCGCGATTACGGCGCCGCATTAAGTCCGTTCAACGCATTCCTTTTGAATTTGGGCCTTGAAACGCTCCATTTGCGAATGCCGCAACACAGCAACAACGCACTCGCATTGGCTGAATTTTTGTCCAAGCACCCCGCCGTGAATTGGGTCAGCTATCCGGGACTCAAATCTAGTCCATATTTCAAGCGTATCCGCAAATACTTTGATTATCAAGGCGGCAGCGGCGTACTCACATTCGGCCTCAAGGGTGGCAGAGCTGCCATCCGCTCGTTTGTCAAAGCTTTGAAAGTCGCAGCCCTCGTCGTTCACGTAGGCGACGCCCGCACAAGCGTTTTGCACCCGGCAACAAGCACACATTCACAGCTTTCGCCGAAGGACAGACTCGCCGCAGGCATCCCTGAAGATATGATTCGCGTATCCGTTGGCATCGAAGACCCGCGCGACATCATCGCTGACTTTGAACAAGCTATTGCAGCAAGCACCAAAGGCGGTAAGTAATGAGTATCGTTGTAGATGTCAATAAATACCTTGCATTAAATGGTGCGACAAAGCGCATCAAAGATTACCTCTCTATTGAAGTTGCCGATCACGCCTACCTGCCGAAAACAGAAGACATTAAAAGCGACTGGGTCGCCTACATTGCAGCCCCCGCATTCAAGCTGATTCGCGAAAAAATAGGTAACGATGTTGATTCATTCGTTTCCATCGGCACAGGCTCCGGCATTGACGTGTTGGCCGGCATTGAACTTTTGGGAGCAAAGCGCGTAGGCTTCACGGATTTGCAAAGAAGCGTTGTCGCCGCCGCGGCACAGAACGTTCGAAGCAATATCAAAGAGACCTCCAAAATCGAATTTGAATTCGGCAACGGCGACCTTTTGCAACCGCTCCAAAACGGCAAGCGAAATTACGACGTGATTTACGAGAACCTCCCCAACGTGCCGCTTGCAAGCAATACAAAAATTGAAGACAAGCGCAATAGCGGGCATTATTTGGAAAAACGCGAAGAAGCAATCCCCGAATTCGTTCACGAGCAAATGCTCGACTTGCATTACTTGGCACTCAAGCAAGCACGCGATTACTTGGCCGAAAACGGAGCCGTCTATTCAACGCTTGGTGGGCGCGTTCCGCTCAATGCGTTCATCAAGCTTGGCGAACTCGCCGGACTCCGTTCTGAAATTTTCACGTATTCTTGGAAAGTCCAAGCCGAGCCGGAAGATGTGATTTCGGGATACGCCGCGCAAGAAAAAGCTGGCCTCGGCCCGTTCAGATTCTACCGCGCTGAAGACTTGCAAAAAGCATTCGCAAACATTTCTGTCAAGGATTCTGGCAGCCGCGCGCTTGAAATCGAAAAATCTCTAGACTCTGTAAAGCTTACCGCAACCGCCGCATACGAAGCGTTCAAAAAAGGCGAAGTCATCGGTCATACCGTCGCCGTGTTAAAATCAAGTTTAGAATAGAGGCTCCATGAAAAATGTTATCCACAATTTAATTGAAGAATCTCAAAAGTTCCTTTTCAAGAGAGCCAAAATAGACGACAAAATCGGGCTTGAAGCCGCCAATTTTGCAGTCCGAGACATTCCAAAGCCAATTGGAAAATTTGAAAAAAGCGACTCGCCGCTAATCCGCTACATTGGAGAAGCGATCAAGCACGGGAACCCTGAAACTGCAGATTTGCTAAAAGCTTTGGAGCCCGCCCTCCCCTATTTGCCGTGGAAATACAATTACGAGCCACGCCCCGACATGCCTGATTTGGCCGATCAAATGGGATGGGGAGAAATTCTCGGTCCAGAAGCGCCCTATCACGACGAGCATTTTTGTTTCGGTTTTACGCTCCTAGGCAAAAACACCTTTTACCCCTCCCACTTGCACCCCGCCACAGAACTGTACGTCATTTTGTCCGGACACGCCATCTGGACATTAGACGGAATCTCAAAAGTACGCGGTCCTGGAGAGTTTGTACTGCACCCGTCCAATCACGTTCACTCCATGCAAACAGAACACGAACCCATGCTCGCGCTCTACACGTGGAGCGGTAAAGACGTCAAAACGCTTTCAAAATATGTGTAAAAAAATTACACTTTTTCTTAGCGCTAGATATCAAAATTTTCAATAACACTTTTGATAATTTCTTTTTGTACATTGCTTTACGAGATGGAGAATAAGTCAAACCCATAACAAAAAGGATACAACATGTACTCTACTCACTATATGGATCTGCTGATGCAGAATTCTCCCTGGAACCTGATTCTCTTCATGGCAATCCCCGTCATTCTCGCAGAGACCATCGCCATCACGGAATTGTTCCTGCTCAAATCGCCAAATGCGCACCCGACACTCTCCAAAGTGAATCGCACCGCGGGGATTCTTGCGGGGGTCGCATTCATCGGAATCATAGTCTATTTCATTCCAAACGTCTTCATTCCGCTAGCATCTGCTGGTGAATTCAGGACATGGATTGATGTCGTCGCAATATTCTCTTACATCCTTGCGGGCATTCCGATGATATTGCTTGCACTTTTGAACTTGAAACTTTTATTCCGCAAAGTTGTTGAGCAGAAAAGAACGACATACGCTATTCTTCTACTCGCCACATTTCTCGTGCTTTCTCACATTGCCATGATCTTCGGGATGGTTGACCCGGGAATTGCAGGCTACAAGCCCAAGGCGAAGGCTGTTTCCGAGGTTCACCCCCCTGCACACCACATGGATTCAATGCACGAAGGTCACCACCATCACCATTGAGCATTCAATTTCTTGAATAACGCCCCTACAAGCCATAGCTTTTTTGTATTAGCCAAGCATTAACTTGGCTTTTATATTTGTCACCAAAATTCAACAAGCTCAATGACGGTAGTTTAGGAATGACAATTACAGATTATTTGACAAAAGACTGGGACGAAAGCAAAACCCTTACTCGCGAAGAATGTTTGCAAATTTTAAATTTTCCGGATAATCAACTTGACTTGCTAATTGAAGCAGCATTCAAATTACGCACGAAATACAAAGGCAATCGTGTCAACATCCAGCTTTTGACGAATGTCCGTAGCGGCAACTGCACTCAAAATTGCGCCTATTGCGCCCAATCTCGCGATTCCCAAGCGCCCATTGAAAAATACAAAAGCGTTTCGGACGACAAGCTCTACGGCGACAATAATCTTGTTGATGAATTTCACCTGTCTCGGCATTGCATCGGGCTTTCGGGCATGGGTTTCACAGACAAAGAAATTGAAGAACTCGCCGAACGCATTGCGCACATGAAGAAATCGGGGACGCACATTTGCTGTTCCATCGGATTCTTGACCGAGCACCAAGCCCGCATTTTAAAGGCGGCAGGCCTTGACCGCATCAACCACAACTTGAATACGAGCCGCCGTTTTTACCCCGAAATTTGCAGCACCCACACATACGAGCGACGCATCCAAAACATTCGCATGTTGCAGAGCATCGGCTTTGAAATTTGCTGTGGCGGCATCATCGGCATGGGCGAATCAAAAGAAGACGTGGTCGATATGCTTTTTGACTTGGTCGCCATCAATCCAGAATCCGTCCCCATAAACTTTTTGTTGCCGGTCAAAGGCACACGCCTCGCCAACCGCGACATTTCCGGGCTCACATTCGAATACGGCATCAAAATCCTTTGCCTAGCCCGTCTATTGCTCCCGAAATCGGACATCCGCTGCGCCGCCGGTCGCGAAGTCTATTTCAAAGGACACGAAAAGGAACTCTTCAAAGTCGCCGATTCCATTTTCGCTTCGGGTTACCTCACCGAAGGCGGTCAAAGCTTGGAAGCCACGTTCCGCCAAATCGAAAACGCAGGCTTCACATGGGCTGTAGAAAGCAAAGACGAATAACCACTGAACAGGTCGCTTAGTGTCATTAGAAGTAGCACTTTCTTTTTTACTATACGCATTCGTCTCGGGAATTACCCCGGGACCCGCGAACCTCTGTTCTCTCTCGGTAGCGATGGGCAGCGGGAAAAGCGCCGCCATAAAGCAGTGGTACGGACTTTTCACCGGATACACAATCGTCTCGCTAGCATCTGTTTTTATAGTTTATTTTATCAGTAGTGCTTTTGAAAATTTCATCCGGGTATTTGCTTTCGTCGGAGCAATTTACATTGCATATTTGGCAATCAGCCTTTTAATTCAAGCGTTCAAGCCACTCGAAGAAATCCGCAACAGCCGCACAACCGGTAGCTTCCGCACAGGTCTTTTCGTGCAACTCACAAACGTTAAAATCATGGTGTTCTGCCTCACGGCAATCACAACCTACATTCTCCCCTACCACCAAGATTTTACGCACTTGCTGCTGTTCGGCATACTATTGCCGCTTACAGGCCCCATCTGCAATTTGGCGTGGCTTTTCGCAGGCGTTTTACTGCAAGGGCTTTTCAAAAAGCACCACAGAATATTCTATACACTTATGGGACTCTCGCTATTGTATTGCGCCATTGGGATTGTGAAATAGTAGTCTGATATAGCATTTTCTTTTTGAAGTAACAAATTATTGGGAATAAAATATTACTATCATTCTCAATAAGAAGGAATTTCACTATGAATCTGCATTTTTTCAAGACGGTTTTTGCGGTGGCGCTGGTGGTGGGCGCGGGTTGTTTTTTCGGTTGCAGTTCGGAAAAGGCTCCCGAGGTCGAGAACAACACGCTTGTCAACGTGTCTTACGACCCGACGCGTGAATTCTATTCCAATTACAATCATATTTTTATGAAGCATTGGAAAGAGGCGACCGGCAAGGATGTGAAAATTACGCAGTTTCATGGCGGTTCGGGCAAGCAGGCGCTTGAGGTGGTGAACGGGCTTGAAGCGGATGTGGTCACGCTCGCGCTGGAATACGACGTGAACATCGTCCGTGACGCAGGGCTTATTGAAAACGGCTGGGTCAAGGAATTTCCGCGCAACAGCGCTCCTTACACTTCGACGATTGTGTTTCTCGTGCGCAAGGGGAATCCCAAGAAAATCAGGGACTGGAACGATCTCGTCAAGGATGGCATCGGCATCATCACACCAAATCCGAAGACTTCGGGCGGTGCGCGCTGGAATTATCTCGCGGCCTGGGCTTATGCAGAAAAGCAGTTCAACGGCGACGAAGCGCAAATCAAGGGATTCATGAAGAAGCTATACCAGAATGTTCTTGACCTTGCTTCGGGTGCACGCGGTTCCACGAATACGTTCATTGAAGAACGCAAGGGCGACGTGTTACTTTCTTGGGAAAACGAGGCGTTCCTTTCGCTCAAGGATTACCCTAAGGAATATGAAATCGTGATGCCGAGTGTGAGCGTTTTGGCAGAGCCTTCTGTCGCGATTGTAGATAAGATTGTAGACAAACGTAACACGCGCAAACTTGCGACGGAATACCTGAATTATCTATACTCTGACGAAGCGCAGCATGTTGCGGCAAAGCATCATTACCGTCCGACAAACAAGGCGATTCTTGACGAGTACAAAGAATTTGACCAGAATGTCAATCTGATTACGATTGAGCATTTTGGCGGTTGGGAAAATGCACAGAAGACGCACTTTTCCGAGTATGGGATTTTCGACCAGATTTACGAGAAAAATTAAGCATTTCAAAGTGTAAATAAAGTAACAAAATCCTAGTTATAGAAGTACCTCGTTCAATAGCTGAGCGAGTTTTTTATAGCAACCAAAAACCTCTTTCCTATAGAAAATACCTATTAAAAGCCATATAAAATTAGTATTGGACATTTACGCTTTTGCGTTCTATATTTACCCACAAAATTTATAGGATTATGTACGGAGAATGTTGAATGGATTTTAATACGACTTTATTGCATCATAATTTTGAAAGTGAACGAAGTACCGGCTCTACGCTTACCCCTATTTATCAAGTCAGTGCATTTTCGCAAGAATCCGCAGAGAAACTCGAAGCTGTTTTTAACAATAGGGCTCCGGGTTTTGCATATACGCGCATTGGAAACCCCACGACAGATTCTTTCGAAAGGCGCATTGCATCTCTTGAAAAGGGCATTGGCGCTATAGCCTGCTCGTCGGGCATGGCTGCCGTGACGATGTCGCTCTTGAACATATTGCAGTCAGGCGACGAAGTTATTGCAAGTACGGCATTGTTTGGCGGCACGATCGACTTGTTCCACGATTTGGAAGCATTCGGCATTAAAACCCGTTACGTCACAGAAGTTACCGCTGAGAGCGTTCGTTCGCAACTGAGCGATAAGACCAAGGCCGTTTTTACAGAACTTATCGGCAACCCGAAACTCAATGTCGTTGATATTCAAAGCGTTGCAGATGTCGCACACGAAGCAGGCGTCCCGCTGATTGTCGACAGCACGACGGCAACTCCTTACCTTGTTCATCCTTTTGACTTTGGCGCAGATATCGTTGTCCATTCCTCTTCCAAGTACATCAACGGAAACGGCAGTGCAATCAGCGGCATCATCGTCGATAGCGGAAAATTCAAGTGGGATTACACCAAATACAAGGGCTTGGAAGAATACAAGCGCTTTAGCAAGTTTGCGTACCTCGCAAAGCTCCGCAACGGCGTCTGGCGCAATATTGGTTGTTGTCTCGCACCCGCTACCGCATTCCTGAACTCGCTCGGGCTTGAAACTCTCGGACTCCGCATGGAACGCCTTTGCGATAACGCCTTGCAACTCGCTGAATTTTTGCAGGGTTTCGAAGGCATCAAGGTCAACTACCCCGCATTGAAGAGCAATCCCTATTACGATCTCGTCCAAAAGCAGTTTAACGGCAAGGGCGGCGCCATCATCTCGATTGACGCAGGCTCCAAAGAAAAGGCTTTCAAGCTCATCAACAACTTGAAATACGCTACAATAGCCACGAACATTGGCGACTTGCGTACGCTCGTCATCCACCCGGATAGCACGATTTTCACGCACAGTACCAAACTGCAAAAAGAAAACGCAGGCGTGTTCGAAGGTTCCATCCGCATCAGCGTAGGCATCGAAGATATTGCCGACCTCAAGGAAGATTTCGAACAAGCTATCAAGCAGATTTCGTAGAAGGACAGTCCCCAAAAGGTGTCATTCTGAGCGAAGCGCAGCGTAGTCGAAGAATCCGCGAGCAACCTATAAAAAATTTCAATAACTCAGCATAAAAATTAAGTATTGGACAAAGTAAAAAACGCGTTCTATATTTAGCATCAAAATTAAAGTACGGAGATAAAAAATGTCAGAAGAAATTAAAGTAGACGATACCGTCGACGTCACCGACGTCAAATGCCCCACTACATTTGTCAAGGCTAAGGTCGCTATCGAAGAACTTGACGAAGGCCAAATTCTCGCCATCCGCTTGAATGACGGCGAACCGGTGCAGAATGTGCCGCGCAGCCTCAAGGAAGAAGGTCACGAAATCCTCAAGCTCAACGACAATCAGGACGGAACCTTTACACTCTTTGTGAAAAAAGTCGGGGACTAAGGAGATTCCCGCTCGGAGGCGGGAATGACAAAATCAAAAAAATTTCAACCCATAAGGAATTTCAAACATGATTATTACCGTAGCTGGAAACAAGAAAGAAGTTAAAGACGGCCTCACCGTCGCAGAACTCATTGAACAAGAAAAGGTCGAAACGCCGCAATACGTGACCGTTTCCCTGAACGATGAATTTGTTGAAAACAGCAATTTCGCAACAACCGCCCTCAAGGACGGCGACAACGTCGAATTCCTCTACTTCATGGGAGGTGGTCAGTAATGGCATTTACTAACGAACAACTCGAACGCTATTCCCGCCACATCATCCTCAAGGAAGTGGGTGCAAAGGGCCAGAAGAAGCTTTTGAACGCCAAGGTGCTTGTCATTGGCGCAGGTGGCCTCGGTGCTCCTGTCGCTATGTACCTCGCCGCCGCAGGCGTTGGCACCATCGGCATTGCCGATGCAGACGTCGTTGACCTTTCCAATTTGCAGCGCCAGATAATACACGCTACAAAGGACGTGGGTAAGCCCAAGGTGCAGTCCGCCAAGGAAACGATGGAAGCGATGAACCCGGATGTCAAGGTGATTACGTACCACACCTTCGTCACCAGCGAAAACATCATGGACCTCATCAAGGATTACGATTTTATCATTGATGGAACCGACAACTTCCCGGCAAAGTTCCTCATCAACGACGCTTGCGTCATGGCCAAGAAGCCGTTCTCTCACGCGGGCATTATCCGCTTCCAGGGGCAGCTCATGACGTACGTTCCGGGTCAAGGTCCGTGCTACCGCTGCGTCTTCAAGGAACCCCCTCCGAAAGATGCCGTGCCGACTTGCAAGCAGGCAGGCGTGATTGGCGCTATGGGCGGTGTGATCGGTAGCCTCCAGGCCATGGAAGCCGTCAAGTACATTCTCGGTGTCGGCAATTTGCTCACGGGCTACTTGCTCACCTACAATGCGCTCACGATGGAATTCCGCAAGATCAAGCTCCCGACGCATACGAAAGATTGCGCAGTCTGCGGTGACCATCCGACGATTGACCATCTGATCGACTACGAACAAGCCGTCTGCGAGATGAAGCACTAAGGAATTTCAATGATTACAATTTCAAAAGATGATTATCAAAAAATCCTGGAGCATGCCGAAAAGAACCTCCCCGAAGAGGCTTGCGGCCTGATTGCTGGGAAAATTGAGGGGAACGACAAGCATATCGAAAAGGTTTACCTGCTCACGAACATAGACCATTCCAATGAGCACTTTTCGCTTGACCCCAAGGAACACTTAGCCGCCATCAAGGATATGCGCCAAAACGGCCTATCCCCGCTTGGTAACTGGCATTCCCACCCCGAGTCCCCGTCGCGCCCGTCGCAAGAAGACAAGCGCCTCGCTTTCGACAGCAAGGCAAGCTACTTGATTCTTTCGCTGATGGATCGTGAAAATCCGGTGCTCAATTCGTTCCATATCGAAGGCGACAACGCCACGAACGAAGGCTTGGTGATCGGGTAAAAGGTCTCCGTACAAGTGGCGCCCCTGGGATCCTTCTGAAATTCCGATTCCGGGGGCGCTTTTTTATAGGGGAAATTTTAATGATGGCCAAATATAGTAAAAACATTTACGAACAAATGGTTTTAGCAGCCAAAAAAGCATATCCGAACGAATGCTGTGGCATTTTGGTGGGTAAAAAGTCCGAACAGAGCGAAATCGAAGTGACCGAAATTCGCGAAGCCGAGAACCAGTTTCAAGGGCAAAAAGCAGTCCACTTCAAAATAGACCCGCTATATCTTTACCACTTGGAACAAGAACTTGAAACGCGCGGTCTTGAAATTGTCGGCATTTACCATTCACACCCCGACTGCCCCGCCATTCTCTCCAAAGAAGACGAAAAATACATGGTCCCCGGCCTCGAATACGTCATCATGTCCGTACAAAACGGCGAAGTCGTGGATGTGAAAAGCTACAAGAAGGCGATGCCGCCCCTCAATAGTAATAACTAATGACTATTGACCAATGACTAATAACCATAAACTATTGACCACAGACCAACAGCCATCTGTTATAGAAAAAACCAATAAGTCCGCATAAAAATTAAGTATTGGACAAACACGTTTTTACGTTCTATATTTCAGCACGAAAAAAATCCTACAACTATTGTGGGAAAATTTGTACGGAACAACCACTTTTTAATGTACGGAGAAAAAAGTGAGAATTTATATATCAGCAACCCTTAGGAATTTCTTCGGGAAAAATGCGCAAGTCAGCGTCCCCGAAAACACGGTTAGAAAGGCTCTCGCCAATTTAATAAGTACTTATCCAGAAGGAGAAAAAGTCCTTTTTGATGAAAACAACAAGCTCAGAAGTTTCATCAAGATCTACCTCAACGGCAAGAATTTGAACGTCGATACACTCTGGGACGCCACACTTGAAGACGATTCCGAAATTTTGCTTTTGCCCGCCATCGCAGGCGGCGCACCGATTGAAGAATCGCAAAGTTCACACGTCGAAAGCTTGATTTCTGACGAAAGACGCAAGGAAGTCGCTTTTGACGATAGCGAAATTGAACGCTTCGGCAAGCACCTGATGCTCAAAGACATCGGCGTCAAGGGCCAAAAGCGCATCAAGGCCGCAAAAGTCGTCGTCATTGGCGTTGGCGCACTCGGCTCTCCAGTGATCCAGTATCTCGCCGCCGCAGGCGTTGGCACCATCAAGGCCATCGACTTCGACGAAGTCTCGCTCGAAAACTTGCAAAGCCAGGTATTGCACGGCACACGCGACGTCAAGCGTCCGAAGGTCGCCTCAGCAAAGGACAAAGTCAAAAACATCAACAAGAATATCGTCTTTGAAGCCGTCAAGGAACAGCTCGACGCATCGAACATCGAAGCCGAAATTGAAGGCTACGATCTCGTTATTGACTGCACGGACAACTACAAAGCTCGCTACCTGATCAACGACGCTTGCGCTCTGCACGGCATTCCACTCGTATTCGGTGCGATTTACCAGTTCGAAGGTCAAGTAGGCGTTTTCAACTTGGATGGCGGTCCATGCTTGCGTTGCCAATACCCATCCCCTCCGCCGGCAGGGCTCATCCCCTCCTGCGCAGAAGGCGGCGCCATCAGCCCGCTCCCGGGAATCATCGGCAGCATCCAGGCAAACGAAGCGCTCAAGCTCATCTTGGGAATCGGAGAACACCTGAACGGCAAAATTCTCCACGTGGATAGTTTGTACTTATCTTCGAGAATTTTCAAGGTCGAACGCGATTGCCATTGCCCGATTTGCGGTAACAATCCGACAATCACAAACGTCGAAGATATCGACTACGAAGACCTTTGCGGATTGAAGACCACAAACGAAACGCCTGTGGAAGGATTCACGCCCGAAGAACTCGCCAAGCGCATCGACAACGGCGACGACATCACAATTGTTGACGTCCGCGAGCCGCACGAACGCGCGATTTTGCGATTCCCGAACGCCATCGTGATTCCTATCGGACAGCTCGTTCGCAGACAAAAGGAACTCGATCCAAATAAGGATACGATTTTCATTTGTAAACAAGGCAAGCGTAGCGAACTTGCCATCAACACCTTGCGCGAAGCGGGCTACACCGGTCCTCTGTACAACTTAAAGGGCGGTATCGACGCAATGAAGGACATCATGTTCTCACACGAAGGCGCTTGGTTATAACGTAGGGCTTTGAATAGGGAAAAGCTATGTCAAAAAAATTTTTCGACAAGGGCAGATTTTCGTAACAACAAAATAAGCTTATTATTTTCTAACATTCACACATGAATACTAGGAAAATAGTTTTAAACACAACTTACAATAAGAGGTAAACCATTATGGCAAATGAAGCAGAAAAGAACACGGGCATTAATGCCCTCGGCGCCAAGGCCGCTTACAACCTGGCGAACGTCACCAAGACCAAGCCGCAATTTGGCGCGCTCACGCCCAAGTGGCTCACCAAGTTCCTTGAATTCAAGGGTCTCGAAACAGGTCTTTTCCGCGTGAATAAGGTCGTCGAAGGCCAGACACCGCTCGACGTTCTTTGCAGCGCTACCAAGAAGTCTGACATTATCCCGGAAGGCTACGTCGAATACGAAACCGAACCGCGCGAATACAAGCTCAACTCCATCTCCACGATCATCAACGTCAACACCGCTATCGAAGACGTTTACAGCTCCCCGTATGATCAGGTTCAAGAACAGCTCGGTCTCGCTATCGAATCTCTCCGCGAACGTCAGGAAAGCCAGCTCATCAACAACGATGACTACGGTCTCTTGAAAAACATCGCTGACTCTCAGCGCATCCAGCCGCTCCGTGCCGATGGCCGCCCGACTCCGGACGATCTCGACGAACTCATCTCCAAGGTTTGGAAGGAACCGTCCTTCTTCCTCGCCCACCCGCGTGCTATTGCCGCATTCGCCCGTGAATGCACCCGCCGTGGCGTGCCGCCTGTCGTTGTAGACCTCGCCGGTAGCAGATTCCTCACCTGGCGCGGCATTCCTCTCGTTCCGACCGACAAGCTCCTTGTCGATGGCGTGAAGAACCCGAAGTCTCAGGGTGGCAAGACCAACATTCTCCTCGTCCGTACTGGCGAAGCCAAGCGCGGCGTTATCGGTCTCTTCCAGGCCGGTCTCAAGAACGAACACTCCCGTGGCCTCTCTGTGCGTTTCCGCGGTATCGACAACAAGGGCGTTGCATCTTACCTCTTGTCTCTGTACTGCTCTGCCGCAATTCTCGCAGACGACGCTATCGCCGTGTTAGAAGATGTCGAGGTTGGCGAATACTATGACTACGAATAATCCAGAAACCAGATCGCTGGAAGAACTCGCCGGAGTTCCCAATGCGGCTGAACTGGAGCAATTGGCAAATGCGTATTTCCCGGATTTGACGGATAGCGCATACGCAGCAACCCCCGCCGCTCCCGAAGCGCAGAATGCATCTGCCGCTCAGGGCGTCAGTGCAGCTCAGGGTGCCGCAGCCATCAGCCAGAC
This sequence comes from Fibrobacter sp. UWB3, assembly GCF_002210405.1. Lineage (NCBI taxonomy): Bacteria > Pseudomonadati > Fibrobacterota > Fibrobacteria > Fibrobacterales > Fibrobacteraceae > Fibrobacter > Fibrobacter sp. UWB3. The sequence goes on along the minus strand of NZ_MWQJ01000002.1, from coordinate 81,776 downwards.
TCCAGCCTTCGACTGGGAACACCCCTTTGCGACCTATGGCGACCAGCCGACATCTTCGGCTCCGTTTGCCTACGGCGGAAGTTCTACAGACACCTGGCTCAACACGGTTGAAGCCCCTGCGGTTCCCGAATCGCAGTTTGCATCGCAGCTGAGCGATATTCCGACAGCTCCCGCACCGGCTCAGGGTTACTCCCCGAAGGTCGTGTCCAAGACGCAGGCTGCCGAAGCTAGCCGCCAGATCGATGCACCGACCTCTCTCGGTGGCGATTCCGTGAAGACGGGTTCTGCAAACAGCGGCGCAAATTCTCGCAACGATTCCATCCGCATCGGTTCCAAGACTCTTGCCCAGATCCGTTCTGACTTCCCGATTCTTTCGAAGCAGATCAACGGCCATCCGCTCGTTTGGCTCGATAACGGTGCAACGACACAGCGCCCGCAGGTAGTCATTGACCGCCTCAAGTACTACTACGAAAACGAAAACTCCAACGTTCACCGTGGCGCACACACGCTCGCGGCCGCATCGACAGACGCCTACGAAAATGCACGCAACATCGTTCGTGACTTTATCGGAGCTCCGTCTTCTCAGGAAGTTGTTTTCGTACGCGGTACGACCGAAGCCATTAACTTGGTTGCAAATGCCTACGTGAAGCCGACGCTCCAGCCGGGTGATGAAATCATCGTCTCCATTTTGGAACACCACGCCAACATCGTTCCGTGGCAGCTCATTGCCGAAGAAACAGGCGCAATCATCAAGGTGATTCCGTGCGATTCTACCGGTCAGATCAAGCTCCACGATTACGAAGCTTTGTTCACGAAGCGCACCAAGTTCGTTTCCGTGACGCACGTCTCGAACGTGCTCGGCACTGTGACCCCGATTGAAGAACTCATTGCCATTGCTCATAGACACGGCGTGAGAATCCTCATTGACGGCGCTCAGTCCATCGCTCACATCCCGGTAAACGTTGCAGCCCTCGACGCAGACTTCTTCGTGTTCTCTGGACACAAGGTGTTTGCCCCGACCGGTATCGGCGTTGTCTATGGCAAGAAGGAATTGCTTGAAGCAGCAAGACCTTACCATGGTGGCGGCAACATGATTGCGGACGTAACGTTTGAACGCACCATCTACAACGGAATTCCGAACAAGTTCGAAGCTGGTACCGGAAGCATCGCCGACGCTGTTGGCCTTGGTGCAGCTCTCCAGTACCTCTCCGAAATCGGGATGCCGTGCGTATTCCGCTGGGAACATGAACTGTTGCAGTACGGCCTCAAGGAATTGAAGACTGTCAAGGGTCTCCACCTTGTGGGAACCGCACTCAACAAGGCTTCTGCGCTTGCCTTCAAGCTCGACGGTTATTCCGACGAAGAAGTGGGCAAGAGACTCGACGCATACGGCGTTGCCGTGCGCACCGGGCATCACTGCGCTCAGCCAGTTCTCCGCCATTTCGGCTACGAAAGTACCGTGCGACCCACTCTCGCATTGTACAACTCACCGGATGACATCGACGCCCTCGTAAGAGCGTTGAAGACATTCGCGTAGGTTAGCTCGCATCCTACGGATGCTCTGAGGTATGAGCACGGTGCTACTCACCTTTGAGGTTTTGAGCAATAGCCCAGACCCCAAAGGGAGCCGTAGGCGACCGACCCCATACCTCATACCTTTTCTTTACTTCTTATTTTTCAAAAATCTATGCACGAACTTATCCAAGAATCTGAAGTTGAAAAAGCCGTACAAATTATTTTCGACGATTACAATCGCGGCAAGCATATCGACAATATCGATATTTACAATCGACCCGACCAGGCCGAGATCCAGACGATTTTGCAAAATCTGATTCGAGTCGTTTATCCTGGACACTTCAGAGATCGTTCGCATAAGATTTACAACCCTAAAAATAGCTTTGCAGTTCTTATCGAAGATACGTTCTACCACCTCCACAAACAGGTGGCAATTGCGCTAGATTACTGCAAATTGCGCGGTTCCATGACCTCGGACGAGCGCAAAATCGAAAGCTATAGAATTTGTAAGGAATTTTTCGCCAAGATTCCGCAAATTCGCGAATTCTTGGAAACCGATTTACACGCCGCTTATGACGGCGACCCTGCTGCCGGTTGCCTTGACGAGATTATCCTCGCCTACCCCGGCCTCATGGCGACAACCATTTACCGCATCGCCCACGAACTTTATCTTTTGCACGTTCCGGTTCTCCCGCGACTCATGACCGAATATGCCCATTCCAAAACGGGCATCGACATCCATCCGGGTGCAACCATCGGCAAATACTTCTTTATCGATCACGGCACAGGCATCGTGATTGGCGAAACCGCAGTCATCGGCAAGAACGTCAAGATTTACCAAGGCGTCACGCTCGGCGCACTTTCAACTCGCGGCGGACAAAAGCTCTCCGGCAAAAAGCGCCACCCCACCATTCAAGACAACGTCACTATTTACGCAGGAGCCTCCATTCTCGGCGGAGATACCGTTGTTGGCGAAAACGCAATTATCGGCGGCAACGCCTTCATCACGCGATCCATCGAGGCCAACACTCGTGTCAGCCTCAAGAATCTTGAAATGGATTACGTTTCAACCACCAATAGCAAGCACAAGACCGAAGAACTCCAGCAAAGCGACGAGTGGTACTACATTATTTAGTAGGAAGTAGGCGGTAGGAAGTAGGAAGTGGTTTGTAGGAAGTAAAAAGGACAAAACCCGCACTCGGACGAGCACGGGTTTTCTATTTATTTTAAGATAAGATTATCGAACAGTTATGCGTCGCGTTTCATGACCGACTCGCAAGAGGTACATGCCCGCACGAGGAACGGTTATCGAGCTTTCGCTACCCAAGGACTGAACTTTTGTAATCAGCCTGCCCTGGGCATCCAGGAGATACGCCGCCTGCGTTGTTCCTTGTACGGTAAGAACTCGACCGTTGACAGAAACATTGAAATGCGAAGCAACCGTAGCGACATCCAACGAAGTCGTGCCCTGCTCCGAGCTAGAGCTTGATTCGACTTTACTAGAGCTAGACTCTGCAACCTCTCCATTTGCACCAATAACCGTAATAGTTCCGCTCTTGGTTGCATTTGTCGTAGCTCCAGTCGTTGTCACGGTAAAGTTGTACGCCCCCACAGCAGCATTTTGAGCGACCGTACCTGAGATGTAAAAATCACTACCCTTCATTGTCCCCACAATACCATCGGGGAGTCCCGTAACAGTCGCACCCGTGGCGCCAGCGACAGTAAAGTAAAATTCTTCGATAGATTCACCTTGCTTGACTTGTTGCTTAGCGCTACCCGAGCCGTGCTTAGTAAGCGTCGCCGTTCCAGAAACAACCTCCCCCTGCGAGGAACTAGATACAGCCTGCGAGGAGCTGGACTGCGCGACACTGCTGCTGGACTTTGCGACGCTGGAGCTAGACACCGCAACACTTGAACTAGACACAGCCACGCTGGAGCTAGACGCTGCTTCGCTAGAAGATGATGCGGGCGTTACCGTCTGAGTTTTTCCCGGATCAGGGAGTGTTGCGCCAGCATACAGCTTAATGGAATCGCGCAGGGCATACGCCTTCGCCTGCGTGCTTACGTCGGTGAGGCTCATGGAATAGCTCGGCTTGAACGCCGTGCCCGTACCGGCCTGCGGTTTCTTCACGTTTTCTTCGTAATTTTCGATCATCTGCGCCGCCGTGATGGCACCATCGCTCGTGTAGAGATCAAGCGCCTTCTGCACGCCGATGAACACGTTCCTTTCAATGCGGATATCAGCCTCGACTGCTGCACGCACGCAATAGCTCGCATTCTTGCTGTCGAAGAGGTTGTTCGCCACATGTACCTTGCCAAAACGCACACGCGGCATGCGTTCGACCACGCCGTCAGCCCACCACGTATGGTGAATCGTAACATTTAGGTGCCCACGGTCGCTCGTCTTTGTCTTGCTGTTGCCAATCAGGTTGCTGAACTGATGACCACTCGATGCCGAAGTGTAGCTGAACTTGGTCCACGAAATCGTCACAAAGTCCGAGGCGTTGGTAATATCCAAGTTGCCGTCGTGACCGTCGTAGACATCCACGTGGTCAATCCACACATTCTTCGATTCGTGATTCACCTGGAGGCAATCTTCGTCATCGTCATCGTGTGCGCCCACACCCTTGAATTTCAGGTTGCGGATGATGACGTTCTTCGAACCGCTCAGTTTCATGGCACTGCCCGAAGTAGGCTGCGCGATAATGGCGCCCTGGTAACCGTAAATCGTCACGTTGCTACCGACTTCCACCGGACCCATGTAAGTCCCCGGCTTCACGTAGATAATCTTGTTGCCCGCCTTGGCGTAGCTCTTGAGGTCATTCACGTTGTCGACCGTGACCTCGGAGTAGCCCTTGCCGCCCGTAGTGCCGCCATTCTGCGTGGCAAAACCCGCCATCGGAAAATCAGGCGATGTCACCGCAAACGCAGGAACCGCAGTTGTAGTCACAGCCATAGCAGCAAATGTTGCTACAGCACCAATCGATTTAGAGAACAAATAATTCATAAAACATCCCTTTTTCTTTAAATTTAAGCCGCCGAACCAAAAAACGCATCAAAAAAGAGCCCCACACAACTCAAAGTGTCCTCTATAGACAACTCCAAAACTCCTACTAAAACAGTATTTTATTAGAATGCGCCTTAAATTTTTCTACAATTGGCGTAGAGGAATTATGAGCGAAGATATTTTGCAAAAAATCGTGCGGATGCGCCGCGAAGACATCGATAGACTTGGACTGAATTTCAACATTGATATTCCCAAGGCGCGTCGCGTTGGTCATACTGAATTTCTGGGTAATGCAGGAGCCATCCTTGAGGTCAAGAGGGCTTCGCCATCCAAGGGAGACATCGCGCCGGACTTGAATCCGGTGGAACTCGCCACGACTTACGCCGAAGCACACGCTCAAGCCGTTTCCGTGCTGACCGAAATGAACTTTTTCAAGGGCTCGCTCCGTGACTTGATTGCCGTAGCGGACTTGATGGAACGCCGCCGTCAGCAAGGCTTGCACACTTGCGCTGTTCTCCGCAAAGATTTCCTTTTATTCGAAGACGAAATTGACATCGCTTATCGCTGCGGGGCCGATGCCGTATTACTCATCGCCCGCATCCTCGACGACGAACAGCTCGTCAAAATGGCCGAACGTGCACAGAAGTTCGGAATCCAGGCTTTTGTCGAAGTCCGCGAAGCTGACGATTTCCGCAAGCTATCCGTTGTGACAGCCGCTCTCGGTGATGCAGCCGCCAAGACGATCGTCGCAGGCGTCAATTCACGCGACCTCGCCACATTCCACACAGACCCGCTGATTCCCGCAAGCGTCCGCAGCAAGCTCCCCGCCAAAGCCGTTTTTGAATCGGGCATTCTGAGCGCCGCCGATGCGACATACGCCCGCAATCTCGGATTCACGGGAATTCTCGTCGGTGAAGCCGTCGCCAAGAATCCGCCGCTCGCCAAAGACGTGGTCAGCGCATTCGAAAGCGGATGCGAAAACGCCCGTGGACAGTTCTGGAAGAAATTCGCCGAACGCAAGTTTGCCAACAATGAGACTCGCGCAGCCTCATCACAAGATGCGCGCCCACAAGATGCGCGCCGCCCGCTCGTGAAAATCTGCGGCATCACACGTGAAGAAGACGGTCTCCTCGCCGCCGAACTCGGCGCCGACATGCTCGGTTTCGTGTTCAGCACCACCAAGAGACTCACCACCGAAGAATTCGTAACGTCATTCTCGACCAAGCTCCGCGCAGCTCGCAATGACGGATCTCCGCTTCTCGTTGGCGTGATTACCGACCCGAATTCCGTCGAAGGCAAAACCGCCATAAAGCTCGCCCAAGAAGGCGTGCTCGATGCCGTACAGTTCCACGGCGTTGATCCGCACAATTCCGACGCACTCGCGGAATCTTGCAGCGCAGCCCTCCCCTACTACTGCGCTGCACGCGTAGGCGCCCCCGAAGACTTCGATTACATTGCCAACCTCCGCAAGAACGGCGAACCCCGCATTTTGCTGGACGCCAAGGTCGAAGGCATCCCCGGCGGCACCGGCAAGACCATCCCCGAATCGCTCCTCCGCGAAAAAGCAAACGGAGCCCCGCTCTGGCTCGCCGGCGGCATCAATCCTGAAAATGTCGCCACAATCTGCGAAAAGTTCCACCCCGAACTCATCGACGTATCTAGCGGCATCGAAGACGCCCCCGGCATCAAGAATCACGACAAGATGAAAGCGCTGTTTGCGGAATTCACCGCAAAATAACTTTCAAGAAATCGCAATTACAAGTAAAGCCTATCCTACAAGATAGGCTTTTTACTTGTTTCTATTTCTATTTCAAAATCTTTCATCCATGAATTTGACATAGTTCTAGGACTAAAATGAGCCTACTTAGAATTAGTCGAAATGCCTAAAGAGGCTCGGATTTTAGCCATTGAAGCCCCCTTCTTTTGCATTCGTTCAACAAGGTTTAAAGCCTTTTCAACAGCTTTATCCTCGATTTGCTTGACGAAATCAGGGTTATCCTCTACAAATGCCAACTGTTGTGCATATCTGTCCCATTTCAAGTGCATAATATACCTGTACCTTTTGAGTTCTTTTTTATTAAATCTAGCTAGTTCGGCAAACGGAAGCAAGCCCTCGAACTTTTCCGTTTTCAGAGCAGGAGGAAGCTCCTTCAAGCGGTCCAAATAGCGAAAAATGAACAGCCACTTGGCGACCTCCGAATCACTTTTGCGAATCATCCTCGTAACCTTCGGAAGCTCGATAATCGTGAAATTGGCACTGTCAATTAGCCGTTCGGCGGTTACATAATCGAGAATTCCGGCACGGTGAAGTGGCCGATTATCATCGAACACCCGAAATCGGGCAAAAGAAATCACATAGACAGGCTTGACATCGTAATCCCAATCGGGACCGGGTTCACCCTGTTGCACAATCATCTGACTTGAATAAAACACCAAACGCTTCAAAAAATTCGTTTCCCGCTGAATCTGCACCTCTATTTCAATAAGATTATCCCGCTCATCGCGACAATGCAAATCAAGGATTGAAGATTTGGAAACCTTGCTACCAGAATCATTGAGTTCCGGCTGGAGCGACGCCACATCCATGATTTTTTGCGGGATCTGCCCTTCGAGCATATCATTCAGCAAGTTCAGCAAATTGCGTTTTCCGCGATGCGTATCCGGAGAAAACGTTTTCTTAAAAGTCTTGTCGTACAAGAGACTTGCGTAAGGTCCAAATTCACCTTCTTTGACAAAATATTTTGAGAGATTGCCTTCTTCGGCATTATACGAGGCAACATCTTCGTGAAGTTTATTCGACTTCGGAGAATCAGCAATCCAAACTAGCGGTTTATCTCCATGGTAAAAACGCCCGAGTCCAAGCTTTTCAAGAATCGGGTCTGCACATTTTTTATTTTGAACGTCCATTTGATCCCCTATTTACGTGTTGGAGCAATTTGCACACGCCCCTATCTTATTAACACGCGTTTTTCAAAAAATCATCCACCATTTTTTTCGTAAAATTTTTCATGCACAAGATAGGCATTTTCTATACCCGCCCATTTTCTTATTAAATTTTTACAAAAAAGTTATCGTAACCTATTGACAATCAACGACTTACATTATATATTGATATACGTAAAGGTGAAATCGGTAATCCACTCAGACCGCTTGCGGGAGGGGTTCCCGTAAAACGGAACGGATTCACTGGTTTCATCAAGTGTTTGATAAAATGGCTTCCGGAATGTGCCGGAAGCCTATTTTTTGCATCTTCATTTTGCAGCGCCTCTGCAACCGCAAAAAAAAATAAAAATTTACAAAATCCCGCAAAAAGCGAAAAAAGCTATTTTCTGCGGCATGAACAAACAAACTCTTTTCAACAACATCATATCCATCTGTCTCTCGGGCGCTCTTTTCTGCGCTTGCGGCGACAGCACTTCTTCCGACTCAAACAACGAAGGAGAAGAATTCAAAAACACCGTCAACGCCTTGGACTGGGGTTCCGACACCACATTCGTCATCGGGCACAAGACTCCTGATGTCGATGCCGTCACTTCGGCTATGAGTTACGCTGCACTCATGCGAGCTTTGGGGCACAACACCGTCGCCAAAATCGTAAGTCCAATCAATCGCGAAACGGCTTACATCGCCGAGAAATTCGGATTCAAAATTCCTGAACAGATGTCGTCTGTAAAAGCCGGTACGCGTCTCATCCTCACCGACCACGCCGAATCCGCGCAGTCCGTCGAAGGAGTCAAAGAGGCTAAGATTCTCCAGATTATCGACCACCACATTCCTGGCGACCTTGACGAAAAAGTCACCTCCGACACTTACGTGAACCGTCAAATTATCGGTTCCGCCTGCACCATCATTTGGGATCTCTACAAAAAGGCCGACGTCAAAATCGATAACGACATGGCCAAGATTCTTTTGGCGGGCATCCTTTCTGACACGCGCAACTTGACCAAAGTCGCATCCTCGGCTTTAGATTCGTCTGCATGGAAAAGCCTCATCGAACAGCTCAAGCTTTCCCCCGATAGCGTCGCCAAGCTCTCCCGCGAAATGGACGATGCGTCGCACGATTACTACGGCATGACGGACAAAGAAATTTTCCTCTCCGACTACAAGGATTACGAAATTGAAGGCGTCAAAATTGGAATCGCAAGCAACGACTGGTATGTCGATTCGACCAAGAAGGATTTCTTTAAACGTCTCGCCGCCGTGATGCCCGAAATTGCCAAAGAAAAGAAGCGCGACATTCTCTTTGCCAAGGTTGACGGACACGACCCGAATCCGGATTCGGAGACCGCGGCCGAAACACCGTTCATCGAATCGGGCTCCTACACCATCATCTACGCTACAGGCGATTACGAAGCCACCGCTAAAAAAATCGCCGAAAGTGCATTCGGAGAACTTTTCAGCGAAGGCGTTTACTTCTCCGCCGAAAAAATCAGCCGCAAGTCGCTGATGGTCCCAAAAATCACGGAATACCTCGAAGGCAAGGAAAAATAAAACCACCCCTTGCCTCAAAAATTCAACACTATAGCATAAGGGCTTCCGGGATTTGCCGGAAGCCTAATTTTTTACCGTTTGTATTTCAATTATCTGATAATAGGCTTTTCCCATTTAAACACTGGATAACCATCATTAATGTCGTCATCATCGGCAACATAAATATTGTCAAAAGCAAGGCCATTCATGGTACTAATAAATTCATCACTTTGCATAAAATATTGTTCTTTTTCCAAAGCTCCATTAGCAATCAGCTTACGGTCGTCTTGGATTAGATAAAATGAATTCACAGAAGTATTATACGTATTGGAATTCGTAGTATTCGAAATTCCTGCAGCCCGTTGGTTATTCGGAGCGATCAGGAAACCCACATTATAACAAACCTTAATTGTTGAAGCCGAGTTATTGTTAAAGCCTGCGATTCCAGCTGTGCGATTAGATTGAGTTACAATCATTCCAGAATTATAGGCGTAATACAACCATCCATAGTTTTTGTAACCAACAATACCACCAGCAAAATCAGAGCCTTTGACATAAGACTTTCGATTGAATACCTGTTGAATCTCAGCATAGTTCATTCGGCCAACAATACCGCCAACATATTTGTCTCCAACAATGTAGGAATTTTCAATGCCAAGGAACATTACATGTCCACTATCGCTTTTAGTCGTAGCGCCAAGAGTTCCAATAAAACCAGCTCGTTCATAAGCAGGCTTATTTACATAAATGCCAGAAACAATATAACCATTTCCGTCAAAAGTTCCTTTATACATAATTTTATCCGTTCCGCCACCAATCGGCGTCCATTCATTCAAAGAACTTTGAGGCAAAATCAAATTTCCTTTTTCATCCACCATATTATCAGGGTTAAGGCGGATATGCTGCATCAACTTGGCATTAAGTCTTTCTTCGCCCTTATTCGTCACCTGGTCAGCAAAATACGCCAATTCCTCAGCGGTATAGATAAGCATGAATGACTTTCCATCAATAAATTCTGTTGATGGCTTAGTCATCTTGCCTGTCCAAACATCAGAAACATTTGTATAAGCTTTAGTGCTGCTTGACGATTTTACCGAACTACTCGATAATTTTGCAGAACTACTGGATTTTGCCATACTGCTGGACGATTTCACGCTGCTTGAGCTTTTTGCTTTTTTCTCTGGAGCCCAGGTATATTTACCATCAACATAAGAACATGTGTAATAGTCCACTTCTTCAGAAACAAAAATACGCTCGCTAATGTTTGAATTTTTACAAGCTCCAAGTTCAAACATTGATTCAACGCTCGTTCTTTTTTCGCTAGAACTACTTTTAATTTTGCTGGAGCTACTTTCCTTTCCGCTCACCTGCGGAGCAAGCGGCGAAGCGCTGTCATCACCACACGCAGAAAGAAGGGACATTCCTACGAGGGCAAATACGCCAACAAGGCTAGTCCATTTAACTTGTTTACTTTTCATTTTTTCTCCATTGGTAAAAAATCCAACAATGGAGCCCACCTCATCCCGTAAAAACGTTTTCGATCCGCACAAAAAAAGCGTGGAATCGTCCGCGCCATCGTAGTTGAGGTAACGACCAAGTAAACCTTAAGCAAAATAAACGCAAACGACCCACACCATAGGGTGTGAGTGTCTGCCCTTTTTCTCTTGCTTAGAAAGTTTTGGTCGTTTTTCAACTACAAGAATAAGAGCGAACTCTAAATTATGTCAATGTAAATATAAGTAAATAGTGAAATTTTCCAAAGCCCCTTTTTTATATCGAGAAAAAATCGAAAAAATTTTCCCATTCCCTTGCCAAATTAAATTTCCATTCCTACATTTATAGTATGAAGATGAACGCAGTAATCCGTTTCAACCGTTGGTGGTGGGGCTCTACGAAATAGAGTCCGGTTTGCTGATTTCATCAAGTGTTTGTAAAAGGCTTTCGGGACTCTCCGGAAGCCGATTTTTTTTGGTTTCTGGACTCGCAGCGCCTCAGCAGGCATAGAGACTTTAACCCTTAACTAGATCCTTCGACTTCGGGCTCCGCCCATCGCTCAGGATGACAGAACAACAATGACCTCAACAACTTCTAACAACGGTTTCTTTGACAAGTTCGGCGGCAAGTACGTTGCCGAAATCATCCGCCGCCCGCTCGACGACCTCGAAGCGGCATTCAACAAGTACATCCACGATCCGGAATTTCTCGAAGAACTCCGCATCATCCAGCGTGACTACATCGGTCGTGAAACGCCGCTGTACTTCGCTCCGACCGCAACGGAACTGTTGGGCGGCGCTCAGATTTACATCAAGCTGGAAGGCCTCGCCAACACAGGCGCCCACAAAATCAACAACGCCATCGGTCAGTGCTTGCTCGCTAAGAAGATGGGCAAAACCCGCATCATCGCCGAAACAGGCGCCGGTCAGCACGGGCTCGCCACTGCCGCCGCTTGCGCAAAGCTCGGCCTCGAATGCGTCGTGTACATGGGCGAAGTCGACGTCCGCCGTCAGCAGCCGAACGTGGCCACCATGGAAATGTACGGTGCAAAGGTTGTGCCGGTCACGAGCGGTAGCCGCACGCTCAAGGATGCCGTGAACGAGGCGATGCGCGACTGGGCCACGAATTTCAAGAACACTCATTACGTGCTTGGTTCCGCTCTCGGCCCAGCCCCGTTCCCGGATATCGTTCGCACGTTCCAGTCGATTATCGGTGAAGAAGTCAAGCGCCAGGCCGCAGAACGCAACATCGACATTGCCGCGGTTGTCGCCTGCGTGGGTGGCGGTAGCAACTCCATTGGCGTGTTCACGCCGTTCATCAACGACGCAAACGTGCGTTTGATTGGTGCAGAAGCCGGTGGCATAGGCCCGAACGTTGGCGAAAACGCAGCCCGCATGACGGGTAACGCAAGCCGCGAAGGCATCGTGCAGGGTTACAAGAGCCGCTTCCTCATTGACGAAGACGGTCAATCCATGCCGACGCGCTCCATTTCGGCAGGTCTCGACTATATGGGCATTGGCCCGCAGCTCGCCGCTCTCGGTGAATCTGGCCGCGTGGAATTCACGGCAATTCTCGACAAGGAAGCTCTCGAAGCGGTGAAGTTCTTTGCCCGTAACGAAGGCATTCTCTTTGCGCTTGAAAGTGCGCACGCCGGTGCCGCCGCTATGAAGATTGCGAAGGAACTCCCGAAAGACAAGGCTCTCGTCATCAATATGAGTGGCCGCGGTGACAAGGACATCTTTATCACAAGCCCGGTGTTCCGCCCCGAAAAGTGGAAGGAATTCCTAAAGGCAGAACTCAAGCGCCTCGACAATAACGAAGACATCCACGACGCGGAAATAATGAACAAATAAAAGGAGATGCCCGTCTTCGCGGGCATGACAAAACGGGATTATAACTATGAACTTAATGTCTCATCTCATTGCCGGGTTTCCGGACGCAGAAACTTCTATCGCCATCGCCGATGCCCTTGTGAAGGGTGGCGCCAACATCCTTGAAATTCAGCTTGCCTTCAGCGACCCGAGCGCCGACGGTCCAGCCATCCAGACAGCCTCCACCATCGCTCTTGAAAAAGGCTATTCCACTAAGCAGGGCCTCGCCATCGTGAAGCAGATTCACGAACGCCACCCCGAGACGCCGATTTACATCATGACTTACGGCTCGCTCGCCTTTACTCCGGGCGTCGAAAACTTTGTCAAGATGTGCAAGAACGCAGGTGTTTCTGCTTGCATCATTCCGGACCTTCCGTTTGACCATGACGAAGGCCTCACCGAAGCTTGCAAGAAGCACGGTCTCGAAAACATCCCGGTCGCCGCTCCGAGCATGACCAAGGAACGTCTCGAAACGATGGCTTCCGCGGGCTTCAAGTACATCTACGCCGCACTCCGCGCAGGTACTACCGGAAGCGAAACGACGATTGACCAAGCAACGCTTGACTTTATCGACACGGTCGGTAAGCACGGCGCGAAGGTTCTCGGCGGTTTCGGTATCCGCAATGGCGAACAGTCCAAGGTGCTTTCGAAGCATGTGTACGCCGTAGTCGCGGGTTCCGTATTCGTGAACATTGTGCTCGCAAACGCAGACACCGCCGAAGGCCGCGCAAAAGCCATCGATGAAATCGAAGCAAAAGCCAAGGAAATCGCCGGGAAGTAAAGCCCGGATTTAATACGAGAAAGGCGACCCCGGAATTAATCCGGGGTGACAACGCAAAAAGAGGTCGGACAATCCGGCCTCTTTTGCATAATTCATTTTTATAGCAACCATTTTAAAAACTTATTCATAATCATTACATTTCTTGTTCGCATATTACATTTGCTAGCCCGCCTTTACAACTTTCGAGAAATTGCGTAGAAGTCGCGTTAACATATCCCCAAATACGCTTAAATTTTCCCTTTTCCCTGTTTTTAAAATTTCTATCTTTTCGCTCGAAAAATTCATGAGGTAACTATGCTTTTTAATTTCGACATGATCCAGGCCACATACGCTCGCATTCCTGCACGCGTCGCTGTTGCCCGCAAGCAGCTTGGCCGCCCGCTCACTCTCGCCGAGAAGATTCTCTACAGCCACCTGATCGATGGCGCAGAAAACAGAACCTACAAGCGCGGCGCTGATTTTGCCGAATTCCACCCGGACCGCGTTGCCATGCAAGACGCAACCGCCCAGATGGCCCTCCTCCAGTTCACGACTGCAGGCAAGTCCCGCGTGGCTGTGCCGAGTTCCGTGCACTGCGACCACTTGATTATCGCTCGCGAAGGTGTCGAAAAGGACCTCCCCCGCGCCAAGGAAGAAAGCAAGGAAGTGTACGACTTCTTGCAGTCCGTCTCTGCCAAGTACGGCATTGACTGCTGGCTCCCGGGTGCAGGCATCATCCACCAGGTGGTGCTTGAAAACTATGCCTTCCCGGGCGGAATGATGATTGGTACCGACTCCCACACCGTGAACGCTGGCGGTCTCGGCATGCTCGCGATTGGCGTGGGCGGTGCAGACGCTGTTGACGCTATGGTCGGTCTCCCGTGGGAACTCAAGTACCCGAAGATGATCGGCGTGAAGCTCACCGGCAAGCTCCAGGGCTTTGCTACCGCCAAGGACATCATCCTCAAGCTCGCTGGCATCCTCACCGTGAAGGGTGGCACCAACGCCATTATCGAATACTTCGGCGAAGGCGCACGCAGCCTCTCCGCTACCGGCAAGGCAACAATTGCCAACATGGGTGCCGAAGTGGGCGCTACCTGCTCCACCTTCAGCTACGACGATTCCATGAGCCGTTACCTCCGCGCAACAGGCCGTGCCGACGTCGCTGACGCCGCCGACAAGATTGCCGCTGACCTCAAGGCCGACCCGGAAGTCGAAGCAGAACCGGAAAAGTACTTCGACCGCGTTGTGGAAATCGACCTCAACACGCTCATCCCGCATTACAACGGCCCGTTCAGCCCGGACCGCGCATTCGCCGTGACCGACATGGCAGAATCCCTCAAGGCCACCGAAACGAAGCCGGAATCTACGCCGGTCGTGAGCGCCGCCCTCATCGGTTCTTGCACGAACTCCAGCTACGAAGACCTCTACATGGCCGCTAACATGATCAAGCAGGCTCTCGCGAAGGGTCTTACCCCGAAGTGCCCGCTTCTCATCAACCCGGGTTCCGAACAAGTTCGCTACACCGCCGAACGCGACGGCCTCATCGACTTGTTCAAGCAGTTCGGTGCAACGATCATGACAAACGCTTGCGGTCCTTGCATTGGCCGCTGGGACCGTGCCGGTGCCGACAAGAAGGAACTCAACACGATCGTCCACAGCTTTAACCGCAACTTTGCAAAGCGCGCCGATGGCAACCCGAACACACACGCCTTCGTTGCCTCCCCGCTCATGGCCGTGATCGCCGCCCTCTCTGGCGACATCCGCTTCAACCCGATGACCGACACCCTCGTGAATAACGAAGGCAAGGCCGTGAAGCTCGATCCGCCGGAACAGTGCGAACTCCCGCCGAAGGGCTTCGAAGTCAAGGACGCCGGCTACCAGGCTCCGGCTGCTGACGGTTCCAAGATTACCGTTTCCATCAACCCCGAAAGCAAGCGCCTCCAGGCCCTCGCACCGTTCGCCGCTTGGGACGGCAAGGACATCGCCGGTGCCCCGCTCCTCATCAAGGCCAAGGGCAAGTGCACCACCGACCATATCTCCATGGCCGGTCCGTGGCTCAACTACCGCGGTCACTTGGAAAACATTTCGAACAACATGCTCATCGGCGCCGTGAACGCCTTCAATGGCGAAACGAACAAGGTTCTCTGCCAGTGCGGTGAATACAAGGAAGTCCCGGAACTCGCCAAGATTTACAAGGCCAAGGGCACGGGCTCCATCGTCATCGGTGACGAAAACTACGGCGAAGGCTCCAGCCGCGAACATGCCGCTATGGAACCGCGCTTCCTCGGCGTGAAGGCCGTGATCGTGAAGAGCTTCGCCCGCATCCACGAAACGAACCTCAAGAAGCAGGGCATGCTCGCCCTCACCTTCAAGAACGCCGCCGACTACGACAAGATCCAGGAACAGGACGTGTTCGACATCGTTGGCCTCACCAAGTTCGCTCCGGGTTCCGAGTTCACGCTCGTCGCCCACCACAAGGATGGCTCCGTCGATAACATCGCCTTAAGCCACACTTACAACGAACAGCAGTGGGCTTGGTTCAAGGCAGGCTCCGCCCTCAACTTGATCCGCGCCAACAACAAGTAATGTCGTCATCCAGTAAAATTAGCGCAGACTCCTCGGAGCCTGCGTTTTTTATTCCCCCTCGCGTAACATTTTTCAAAGTTGCCATTTTTCGAGGAATAACTAAATTTAACACGATATTCACTGAGTTTCGGCTCAAATTTTAGGAAAAGAACATGGCAAATAATCGTGAAAGCTGGGGTTCCAAACTCGGGGTCATCCTCGCAGTCGCTGGTTCCGCAGTCGGTCTTGGCAATTTTCTTCGATTCCCTGTGCAGGCGGCTACCAATGGCGGCGGCGCATTCATCATCCCCTACCTCATTGCGTTTGTGTTCCTCGGGATTCCGCTCGCCTGGATTGAATGGACACTCGGCCGTTACGCAGGCTACCACAATTACGGCACCTCCCCGAGTACCTACCACGTGATTTTCCAAAAGAAAAAGAAGTGGGCAAAGTACCTGGGCTCGCTCGGACTCCTCCCGCCGATTTTCATCATTTTCTACTACGGATTTATCCAGTCCTGGATTTTGGCGTTCGCATTCTACTCGGCAACAGGCACGTTGATGGACGTTGTCGCGCAGGGTCCGGAAAAGATGACGGAATTCTTCGGCAACTACATCATGCTCAAGACTTGCGTCGGCGGCATCCCGGTCGCCATCATCTTCTTCCTCATTACATTTATCGCGAACATGGTTGTGCTTTCGTTCGGTGTGCGCAAGGGCATTGAACGCGCCAACAAGATTTGCATGCCGATCCTCTTGATTTTGGGCCTTGTGCTTGTGGTCCGCGTGCTCACGCTCCCGGGCATCGGCAAGGGACTTGCCTTCATGTGGAACCCGGATTTCTCGGAACTCGCAAGCCCGAAGGTCTGGATGGCCGCTGCAGGCCAGGTGTTCTTCACGATGAGCCTCGGCATGGCAATTATTTTCTGCTACGCCAGCTACCTCAAGCCGAAAGAAGACCTCGTGCTTTCTTCGCTCACGGCAAGCGCAACGAACGGCTTCGCCGAGGTGATTATTGGTGGTACGGTCGTGATCCCGATGGCAGTGCTCATCGCAGGTGCAAACATCGAAGAATGTGCCAAGCTCGGCACGTTCGGTCTTGGATTCCAGACGATGCCTTACGTTTTCGGAACGCTCCCGTTCGGTGGCGTGCTTCAGACAGTTTGGTTCACCATGCTCTTCTTTGCAGGCATCACGAGCGCCATTTCCATCATCCAGCCGCTCATCAGCTTCTGCGAAGACGACCTCAAGTTTACGCGTAAAAAGTCCGTCACGACGGTCAGCACGATTACCTTTATCGGTAGCCTCACCGCTATTTTCGGCCTCGCCGCAGGCACCGTCGATGAACTCGACTTCTGGGGCGGTACGTACCTTATCGTGTTTGTGGGCATGATCCAGGCGGTTCTCTTTAGCCTCGTGCTCGGGCGCCGCAACGCCAAGAAAGCCCAGGAAAATGGCGACCTCCCAGCCGAAGTGGTTGTGGAACCGGGCGAAAATGAAGCTTTTGCCACCATGAACGATGGTTCGCTTCTCAAGCTCCCGCGTTTCCTCCGCCCGATTATCCTTTACGTCTGCCCGATTTACCTGATTGTGCTTTTGGTTTCGTTCACACTCACGGACGGTCTCCCGTTCATCACGCTTAGCAACGTAGATCCGAACGCAACGGTCACATTCCTCGGACACACGTTCCCGCAAATCGGATTCACGTGGGCATTCCGCGGATTCTTGCTCGTGCTTTTCTTGCTTTTGAACCTCGCCATCGCCTATGCCTGGCGCAAGGGTGGTCCCGCAGAAAAGGGCCGCAGCAAGAGCATCAAGAAGATGGAAATCGGTAACTCTGACGAAAACATGGAGGGCTAAAAAATGGACGCTGAATTCACTACAGGCGGACTCGTTTTCATGGTTTGCGCTTGGGGCGCCATCATCGGTCTCTGCGCTTTCTGCTTCTACAAAGTGTTTAAGAAGTAAAACTTTACTGGATTGGGCTGAAGCCCCAACTCTTTGGCTCGGTTATAAAAATGAGTAAACTCATTTTTGCAACGCTCGCCTTCTGAGTTGTCTTCGGCTCTGTCATGCCCGCCTCCGAGCGGGCATCTCTTTTTTATACCCCCACTAATCATTACTATATTTACCCCAACTTTATAATAACTTTTTATACTAAACAACCTATATGAAACGTACTACTTGCCCTGGCGAAGTTCCCTATTACATAGCTGTATTTTTAACTTCTTTTATGCAACTGGGTTTATTCATCCACTTCCAAAGATGGATAACCTTCAACTCCGAAGGCGCTAGGTTTTTCTGGCTGAGCCTACTACTCCAGTTCGCCATGTTCTCGCCAAGCATCATCATGATGCATGTGGCAAGTTACTTCGCCGGCCGTTTCCCCAAGAGCAAGGTCATGGGTTGGACCTCCATCGGCATGGCTATCTCCGTTTTGCTCATCGCATTCTTCTTTGGCGATAGACTAGACTTTGGCGCATTTGCATTCCTGTTCCTGTACGGCATTTTCCTCTCGATTTTCAATCCGGCCAAAATCGGCCTCATGAAAGAAATCACCGACGGGAACGACCTCGTGAAAATCAACGCCAAGCACTTGATTTTCATGGCGCTCGGTATCACAATTATATCCTTCCTCACGTTTGACTACAGTCCGAACGACAGCTCGACCATTAGCTACTCGCTCCTCCCGTTTATCCTCTCCGCTGTTGGACTTTTCGCTGCAATTTCGTCGTTCTGCATCCGCGTATGCAAGCCGAACAAATTTGTGAAACTCCGCTCCCCCATGCGCAATTTCTCTTCGACCTGGTCGAACCCGATGCTCAAGCTCTCGATGCTCGGTATTGCCGCTTTCTGGAGCGTGACGCAGTTTCTCATCATGATTTCGCAGAACATGACGGGTACGCAGAGCACGACACTTTTCCAGTGGACGTTCATCTTCACCGGAATCGGCTACATCATTGGTGCCATCAGTGCCGCAAAGTCTTCCAAGAACTTCGTAGAAACAGGCCTTATCCCGCTTGCCGCCATTGCCTCTTCTATCACGATGATTGTGACGCCGTTCATCAATAACCAGTACGTCCTTGCGTTCCTCTACGCATTCATCGCTTTCTGGGCAGGCTCCGCATTCGTCATCCTCCGCACGGTCATCCAAAACGTCACACGCCCAGACACATCTGGCCGCATCCACGCCGTTTCGTTCATGATCCAGATGAGCTTCCTGTTCATCTTGCTCGGCTTCCAAGTCATCCTCTTCCTCATGACCGAACTCAGTCTCCACAAGCAGATGTTCTTCCTCGCCGTAATCCTCGCCCTCACGTTCGTGTTCACGCTCAAGCGCACCCCGATGACGCTCCTCCGCGCTGGGCTCCGCTTTGCATTCTCATACGTGTTCCGCTATAAGGTCAAGGTCCACGGCATCCAGAACATGCCCGAATCCGGCCCGCTCCTTTTGGTGGGTCCGCACTTTAGCTTCATCGACTGGGCCGTGCTCCAGATGGCATCTCCGCGCACGCTCCTCATCGCAAGCAACAGGAACACGTTTGCAGATTGGTACTTGCGCTGGTTCTCTCACGGCAAGTCGGTCATCAACATCAACCGCCGCGACCCCAGCGAAGCAATGGAAAAAATCCACGAAGCGCTATTGAAGGGCGAAGCGGTGGTCATCTTCCCCGAAGGCGAAGTTTCCAAGACGCCATTTGTTTCCAAGTTCTCGCTCGACTACAGCAAGGCAATTGAAGGCACTAACGCTCAGCTCGTCCCGTTCTACATACAAGGTCTCTGGGGCAGCCGCTACAGCCACGCCTCCGAATGCGTGAACCGTCCGCAGTATTTCAACCGCGTCATCAGCGTAGGCTTTGGCAAGGCCATGCCCGCCACCACGCCCGAAAACGTCATCCGCAAGGATCTGCAAAACTTGGGCACGGATATTTGGAACATGGCTATGGACCATTCCGCAAGTATCATTCCGCTCTGGTACCGTGCAATGCGCAAGCGCCGTTCCCGCCCGATTTTGATAGATCCCGCCGGCCGCCACGTGAACGGCTACGAGATGATTCGCCTCTGCCACTACTTCGGCAAAAAAATCAAGTCGCTCACCAAGAATGACCAGAATGTAGGCTTCATGCTCCCCACAAGCCGCGACGCAGCCCTCGGCATTATGTCTATTCTCGGCTGCGGAAAGACGACGGTCAACTTGAACTACACCTCGCCCGTCGACACGCTTATCGGCTGCATTGACAAGGCTGAACTTTCGACAATTGTCACGTCCCGAGCCTTCTTTGACAAGCTCTGCGGCAAGAACGCCGACTTCAAGCAGCTTGCCGAAAAATGCCAGATGTTCTACATCGACGAAGAAGAACAGAAAATCAGCACATTCTGCCGTCTGCTCGAATCGTTCATCGTCTTAACGTTCCCCAAGAAACTTTTGAGAGACCTCTGGTTCACGACCGCAAAGCTGAGCGACGATGCTGTTATCTTGTTCAGCTCCGGTTCAGAAGGCACGCCGAAGGGTGTGGAACTCACGCACAAGAACGTGATTTCCAACGCCCAGCAAGGAGACCACGTCATCAGGCTTTGCCGCACCGACGTGATGACATCGCTCCTCCCGCTGTTCCATTCGTTTGGCTTTACGATGACATTCATGATGCCGCTTTTGGACGGTGTACCGATGGTGCTCTGTCCCGACCCGACTGACATCAAGACGCTTGCTCGCGTGTGCGCCGAATACAAGGCAACCATCCTCATGGGCACCCCGACGTTCCTCCGCGCCATCGCCATCAACCGCTGGGTACACCCTATGTGCCTCGACTCTTTGCGCTACGTGATTGCCGGTGCCGAAAAGCTCCGCCCCGAAATGCGCGAGACCTTCAAGCTCAAGTTCGGCAAAGACATTTACGAAGGCTACGGCTGTACGGAACTCACGCCGCTTGCCACGCTCAACGCCCCGAACGTATTGCTCGACGACTTCTTGACGATGGAAAAGTGCTGCGACCACTCGAGCATCGGCATGGTTGTCCCAGGTTCAACAGGCGCCATTATTAACCCCGAGACAAACGAATTCTTGGCTCCGGGTGAAGAAGGCATGCTCGTCATCACAGGCCCACAAGTCATGAAGGGTTACCTCCGCGATGAAGCTAAAACTGATGCCGTCATTTTTGAAGTCGATGGGCGTCGCTGGTACAAGACCGGAGACAAGTGTACCATCACCGAAGACGGCTTCGTCAAGATTCTCGGTCGCTACAGCCGCTTCGCAAAGCTCGGTGGCGAAATGATTTCCCTTACCGCCGTGGAACTCCGCATTGCAGAAACAGGCATCATGGGAGAACACGAATTTGCCATTACCGCCGTTCCGGATTCTGTGAAGGGCGAACGCATCGTGCTCCTCGTCAAGGGCGATGCAACGCTCGACACCGAAGAAATCTCGAGAAGCCTCCGCAAATCGGGCATCCCGCCGCTTATGCAGCCGGGTTCCGTATTCTGCGTCGAAGCCATCCCGAAGCTCGGCAGTGGCAAGTGGGACTTCAACGGAATGAAGAAGCTCGCCACGGAACTCGTCGAAAAGAAGTAATCGCCAACAATAGCCTTAAAATATACCCGCACGCAAAAACGTGCGGGCTTTTTAATTAGCGGGGCATAAACGTCCCAAACGCGCTTCAATTATTGTATATTAAAGGCGCAAAAACAAGGAGATTACATGAGTCAAATTGTCTCTAAATTCCAAGAATTGGGGCTGACGCTCCCCGCCTGCCCCGCACCGGTTGCCGCTTATGTTCCGGCAACGCGCTTTGGCGATACAATTATTGTTTCTGGGCAGTTGCCGTCTGTGAAGGGAGATTTTTCTGCTTTTACCGGCATTGTTCCGAACCAGATTTCTGTGGAAAAGGCAAAGGAAGCGGCACAGATTTGCTTCTTGAACAACATTGCCGCCGCCCTCACGCAGTTGAAAGCCGGCGAAACACTCCGCCTCGTTCAGATCCAGGGTTTTGTGCAGTCCGCAAACGATTTTCACGACCAGCCGATTGTGCTGAATGGCGCTAGCGAACTTGCCGTACAGATTCTCGGTGAAAACGGGAAGCACGCCCGTACGGCTGTTGGCGTTTCGACGCTCCCGAAGAACGTCGCTGTCGAAATCAGCTGCACGTTCCAGGCAATTAAAGAATAAAAGTAATACAAGAAATAATGGATCCCGTCGCTACGCTCCAGGATGACAGGTCACAACTCAAGTGAGCGGATCCACTCGCGCATGTGAAATACGGAATAGCCCGAAGAGAGAGACTTCTGGGCTATTTTTGCACCCCATTCCGTCGCCATCTTTTGGGGATTCAGCGGGAACCCGACACGGCCCAAATCCAGACGGTCCGCATCAAAGCACGTGTCTATCGTAACAATTCCCGTACGAGGTTGAATCGTGTGGAGGCGGCACGCATCATAGAGCCAGCCAAAGCGTTCATCGTCCAATTCAAAAAGCTTTTCCTCGCGGCAACGCTTTGCAAATTCTGCGCCGCGTGCACCATGTTCACGGTCGTATGCATCATCCAAACGCTGCGAGTCGTGGAAAATCGCAAACAAGCGCACTACGTCAATGTCGGCGCCAGTCTTTTTCGCCAGGAGGAGCCCATTGTACTCCACCTGATGCCAATGCTCAATGCCATGAACCTCGGACTCGTAGAGCCGATTCTCAAAAGCAAAGTTCATTAAAGCCGCGAAATCGATCATTATTTCCCGTAATTTTCCTTCAGGTCCATGAGGCGTTGCAGCGCTTGCATCGGAGTCATTTCCTCGGGCTTGAGCCTGCGAATTTCATCCTTGAGCAAGAGCGTATTTTCGTCTGGCGGTGCAAACAAGTCCATCTGCGGCTGCGCCTTGATTTTCTTGTTTTGCGCCTCGTCGCTCGGGTCAATCTTCTGCTTTTCCAAACGGAGCAAAATCTTGCGAGCTCGGCGCACCACGTTAGGTGGGAGCCCCGCCATCTCGGCCACGTGAATGCCATAGCTCGAATCGCAAGCGCCTTCGAGAATCTTGTGCAAGAACGTGAGCTTATCGCCCTTTTCCTGCACGGCGACCTGGAAGTTCCCGGCGTGTTCCAGCGATTCCACAAGCCCTGTCAATTCGTGATAGTGCGTTGCAAAAAGGGTGAGCGCCATGCGGGCAGGTTCGCTGTGGAGCGTTTCGACAATCGCCCACGCAATCGAGAGTCCGTCAAACGTACTCGTACCGCGACCGATTTCATCGAGCAGCACAAGGCTATGCGGCGTCGCATTGCGGAGGATATTCGCCGTTTCGATCATCTCGACCATGAACGTACTGAGGCCACGGCTCAAGCGGTCGCTAGCGCCCACACGCGTAAAGATGCGGTCCACTACGCCAATGCGAGCACTTTCAGCCGGCACAAAGCAGCCAATCTGCGCCATGAGCACAATAAGCCCCGTCTGGCGCAAGTACGTCGATTTACCAGCCATGTTCGGGCCTGTAATAAGCATCAATCGCGTACCATCCGGCGAAAGCGTCACATCATTCGGGATAAAGTTCAAATCGGGATTCACCGCGACAATCACCGGATGGAAACCGCCGCGAATTTCAATACCCGTCCCTTCAAAAACTTCCGGGCAAACGTAATTGTACTTGCGGGCCGCGCGGGCAAAGCTGTACAAGCTATCGACTCGGGCAATCGCATCGGCAATGCCCTGGAGCTCGGCGCGCCAGCTGTTCACGCTTTCGCGAAGCTCGCAGAAAATCTTGTATTCCAACGCATGGATGTTGACTTCGGCATTGCTGATGACGGATTCGCATTCCTTCATCTCGGGCGTGATATAGCGTTCGCCATTCACCGTCGTCTGCTTGCGGATATACTCATCCGGAATCGGCTGCGTGGCCTTCGCCATCTGCGCCTTCGTGATTTCGATGTAGTAACCGAACACGCGGTTGTAACCGACCTTCAATGACGGGATTCCAAGGCGTTCGCGTTCGCGACCTTCCAAGGAAGCAATCCATTCACGACGTTCCTTGATGTCCTCGTTCATGGCATCAAGTTCTGCACTTGCACCCGGGCGAATCATTCCGCCTTCGCGCACGGTCATCGGCAAGTCATCATTGAAGTACTTGAGCAAGTCTTCGCCACGGCCCTTTGCCGCATTTAGCGTTTCGCGCAGCCCTTCAAAAAGCGGCGCATGCAAGCCTTCCAAAACGTCAGCAACCTTTGATGCCTGCGAAAGAGAACGTCCCATTCCCGCGAGGTCACGCGCATTTGCACGACCGCTACCGACACGGCCCATCAAGCGTTCCATATCGAGAATCGACGTGAGCGATTCCTTGAGTTCGTCAAGCGCCACAGGATTCTGGACAAGTTCGCCCACCGCTTCTTCGCGTTCGCGGATGCGGTCCACAGCAATCAACGGATGGCTCACCCAGTCCTTGAGCGTACGCCCACCCATCGCCGTCACCGTAAAATCGAGCACTGAGCAAAGCGTGCTGGAATAATCGTCAGCATTCAACGGACGCACCAGTTCCAAGTTGCGGAGCGTGCTCGGGTCGAGCGTCATGTAATCGTCCAGATTCAAAATCTCGAGCGTCGTAAAGTGCGACAGTTCGGACTTTTTCTGGTTGATCAAATACT
Organism: Fibrobacter sp. UWB3; assembly: GCF_002210405.1. Lineage (NCBI taxonomy): Bacteria > Pseudomonadati > Fibrobacterota > Fibrobacteria > Fibrobacterales > Fibrobacteraceae > Fibrobacter > Fibrobacter sp. UWB3. Next base: position 57,478 of record NZ_MWQJ01000002.1, on the reverse strand, counting down.
GGAGCAAAGCGCCCGTCACGGACGTTTCAAAAACACGACCATCCAAGCCAAGGCCATCAAGCGCTTCAACCTTGAAGTGCGTAAACAGCACATCCTTTGCTTGGTCTTCTGCAAACAAAATAGCAGGGAGTTCAGTGACCAAGACGTTTTCCGCCTTAATCAAGTCCATAATCGCAGATGGAATCGTCGTCCCTTCGGGAATCACAATTTCCTTGGGCATGCGGCGGCTGAATTCGCATTCGAAAGCCTGCACACTGCTACGGCATGTCGCCAAATAACCCGTCGTCACATCGGCAATCGCAAACGCGGCCACATCCCCATTTCCGCCCTTGCCATCATCGCTTGTCGCAGGCACATAGGCGCAAAGATAATTCGCCTCTTTTGCATTGAGGTTTTCTTCGTTCATCGCCGTGCCAGCGCTGATGATTTCAACAATGTCGCGCTTGACAATGCCCTTCGCCAGTTTCGGGTCTTCGACCTGTTCGCAAATGGCGATGCGGTAGCCAGCGGCCACCATCTTTGGCACATAGCGTTCGGCAGCGTGGTGCGGGAACCCGCACAAAGGCGTTGCACCGGAGGCGCCGTTATTGCGGCTCGTGAGCGTTAAACCTAAAATTTTCGAGGCGATTACAGCGTCATCTTCAAAAAGTTCAAAGAAGTCGCCCATGCGGAAAAACAAAATGCAGCCAGGATTTTCTTTCTTGATTTCGTAGTATTGCTGCATCAACGGAGTAACGGCCATTAAGCATCTCCCATAGACAATTCAATCTGGTCAGTCGATTCTTCGAGCGGAGTCGGTTCTTCCGGAGCGTTATCAGGCTTGGAGTACTGCGGCACCAGAGCGCCCGCTTCCAAAAGTTCACTGAATTCGCGCAAACGCGGCAAGTCTTCCGGAATGCGATTGATACCAAAGTATTTCAAAAATTCCTGCGTGGTCACGTAAGTATAGGGGTTACCGACCGTTTCAGCTCTTGCGCCCAAAGTAATAAAGCCCTTGTCGAGCAAGTTACGGATCGGACCATCCGCAGACGAAACGCCACGAACCTGTTCAATCGCGGCCTTTGTAATCGGCTGCTGGTAAGCAATCACGGCAAGCGTTTCAAGCGCCGCCTGCGAGAGACGCCTTGCATTAGCTTCCGGGAAAAGCTTACGCACCCATGGATAATACTTTGCACGTGTCCTGAAGCGGTAACCGCCCGCCTGTTCCACAATTTCAAACGGAGACTGAATTTTGTTCAAAGAATCGTTCGCGGTAATGAGCGCATCCGCCACAGAACGAGCATCCAAAAAATCGCCGAGAATTTCGCGAAGCTTCTTGAGCGTCACGACATCCGGAGACGCAAACACAAGCGCCTGTATAATGCGAGCCAGGTCTTCCCTACTTTCAACTTTCGGGAGTTCCGCCGATTCTTCGGCCAGTTCTTCGACATTCTGATCTTCAGCCATACGTTTGATCCTTTTGTCTAAAGCGGTCTAAAGTCACCTAGTTAGAATACAACCAAGTCGTTCTTGTGGATAAGTTCATCCGGAACATTCTTGCCCAAGATTTCGTGAACCTGGGCAGTCTTCTTGCGGAGCACAAGCTTGAGCGTTTCGCTATCAAAACCAGCGACACCGCGAGCCACAGGATTCTTCTTTTCGTCCTGTACTTCAATCAAGTCACCCTTGTCGAAATGCTTCTGTACCGCAATCACGCCAACCGGCAACAAGCTCGAATGATTTTCACGCAAAGCCTTCACGCCACCTTCATCGACAATCACGCTTCCACGCGGCGTCGTAATGAAGCTCAGCCAGCGCTGACGGCTATTGAGCTTTTTCTTGGAACCTGCGAACAAAGTTCCTGTTGCATTTTCAAAGAACACCTGATGCGGGAGGACCTTCATACCGCTAGCGAGGAATGCATTCGCGCCACTCTTCGTCACATTGCGAATGGCTTCGAGCTTGCTTCTCATGCCGCCGGTACTGACGGCGGACCCGGCCTCGCCGGGCTTTCCGGCCAATGCCAAAATAGCAGGCGTGATTTCAGGAACAAAGTTCAACAAGCGAGCGTTCGGATTCTTCTTCGGATTGTCATCGAACAAGCCATCTTCATCCGTAAAGATGAGGAGCAAGTCAGCATCAAGGAAGAGCGCCACATCGCTTGAGAGCTTGTCGTTATCGCCCACCTTGATTTCAGCGACAGCCAAGGAGTCGTTCTCGTTAATGATCGGAACAATCTTACGAGCAAGCATTGCTTTGATGGTGTTCTGCAAATTCTTGTAACGCGCACGGTCGCGGAAGTCTTCTGCAGACAAGAGGATCTGACCGACAGAGAGCTGCACCCAGCGGAACATTTCGCGATAAGCGTACATGAGGTCAATCTGACCCACGGCAGCGCAAGCCTGCTTTTCGGCAAGCACGGTCGGCTTCTGCTTGTAGCCAAGTTCCGCCATGCCAGTACCCACAGCGCCACTCGTGACAATGACGACTTCCTTGCCAGCATCCATCAAGCGTGCCACGGAATCCGCGAGCTTCTGGATGTAACGCGTACGAACGCCACCACGCTCGGAATCCACGAGAATGCGAGATCCAATCTTCACCACCACGCGGCGAGCTTCATCTAAAATGTTCTTTCTTAATTCACTCATTTTTCAGTCGTTAGTTATTAGTCAATAGTTTACTTGCACACCACCAAGCGGATTGCATCGAGGCGGAGTTGCGGGTTAGCCACAATCTTCTTGCGTTCCTGCACGTTCTTGCGGAGCTGCTTCAAAGCTTCGCTTGTACCCGCCTTGCCACGCATCGAAAGCAAATGGTTCATGCGCTGGTATTCCTGTTCCGAACGCGCTTCCACAGCATTTGCCGCTTCTTCGGCATACTTCTTAGCCTGTTCAGAAACAATCAAGCGAGCCTTCGCAAGTCCATCCTTAGCAAAGTAACGAAGCGTCATATCGACAGCCGCATTGCCCTGCGGAACACCCACATCCTTGAGCGCCGCATTCGAAAGATCTTCGAAATGTTCGGACATGTTTTCGCCCTTCGCATTCACGAGCACCTTGAAATACTTCGGCCCAGCGATATCGGCGCAGCCCCATTCTTCGGACACTGGAAGTTCCACAGCAAAGTTGTACTGCATCATGAGTCCGCGCAAACCGGAGTTCGGCCAAATCGCGCAAGACACTGTTCCACGGCCAAAGCTCGTTTCGTAATCGAACACGCCCTGAGCAAGCGGGTGGTCCAAGCTGATAAATTCAATATCGTCATGCGTCATCGCGACATCGCGATCGAACGTGACCGTCATGCAAGTGCCACCGCTCACGCGACCATCGCCGTCGCCATCTCCACCGCCTTCGCCGCAGAGATCCGTCTGGCTATTCACGCGGCCACCGCCAGCACTCGCCGCAGCCATTGCCAAATCAGGCATGCCCGGCACAGAACCCGCTTCAACCTGCGGTCCCATCGTAATGAGGAAGCAATCCTGCACAGAGCTCTTTTCAACATCGAGTCCGCGATTCATCAAGGAATCGAACACGAGATTCTTGAGTTCCGGTTCTGCATCAAGTTCACGAATTTCATCCGTGATTTCCTTTGCCTTTTCAGGATTGCGGGAGTTAAATTCCAGCAAGCGGTCACGACCGTTTTCAATATGCTTACGCATCTGCTCGCAGTCTTTCTTGACCTGCGGGATGACGTTCTTCACAAAGTTTTCAAGGCTAGCGCGCGGCGTTGCCAAAGCTTCAATCAGCGATTCCGTGTACTTGAGGAAGAGTTCACCACCGCTCATGAGCGGAGCGCCAAACGAATTCAAACCTTCGTTGTACCAGCGGAACATCACTTCCTGACCCGAGCCCTTCACGTACGGCACGTGGATGATGATGTCCTTGTCCTGACCAATGCGGTCCAAGCGTCCAATACGCTGTTCCACGAGAGCGGCATCAAGCGGCAAGTCGAACAAGACCAAGTGATGCGAGAACTGGAAGTTACGGCCTTCAGAACCAATTTCAGAAGCGATGAGCAAGTTAGCACCATCAGGCTTGCTGAAGTTTGCCGCAGCCTTGTCACGTGCCATGATGCTCATATCTTCGTGGAACATCACAAACGCACCTTCGCCCAAGAATTCGAGGAGCAAAGTTTCAAGCGCCTGCACCACCTGGATGGATTCGCAAATCAACAAGACCTTTTCGTTCTTGTATTCCTTGAGGAATCCCTTAAGCCACACAAAGCGTTCGTCCATTGCCCATGCGTCGGAGAACCTCGTGCAGAGGAGGCCATTTTCCTGAATGTCGGTCGATGCTTCCAAGTCGCGGTCGGCAGCGACATCCACCATTTCACGGTAAGCCGGATTCGGTTCGAGCGGAATTTCATCGAGCACACGCTTCGGGAATCCGCCCACGCCCTTACGCGTATTGCGGAACACCACAGAACCCGTACCCATACCATCGACAATGCGGCGCATCCATTCGCCTGCGGTCATCGACTTTGAATTTTCCTGTTCCAGCCACGGGCGAATTTGCGAGTTCTTCGGGACGCATTCGTACAAGTCGTCCCAGCTCATGTGGTGGTTCGGGTCGGTCGGAAGCTTATTTAAATCTCGCACAAGCTTGAGGTAAGCTTCCTGGTCCTTGATAAAATCGTTATAGTCTGCAAAGCGCACCGGGTCGAGCATCTTGAGACGGTTGAACTGCGATTCCGGATGGAGCTGCAAGGGCGTACCGGTCAAAAGCAACACGCCCTTCGAGCGTCCAATCACCCTGTTCGCAAGCATATACTCGTGGCTCGTAAAACCATCCTCGCACACCAGATGGTGGGCTTCATCAATGATGGTCATATCCCAGTTCGTCTTCAAAAGGTCTTCGATCAATGCAGGCTGTGCCATCAAAAAGTCGATGGACACGATGATGTCGTTACTCTGCATGAACGGATTGGGCTTCGTCTCGTCTTTGGCGACACCCACAAACAAGCCACGGATGTAGCCTTCGTCCACCAGCGTAAAGAGCTGGTTGAAACGGCGCTTCATTTCAATCATCCACTGGTGCTTCAGCGTTTCCGGGACAATCACGAGCGTACGCTGGATGCGGCCTCTCGACTTGAGCGCATGCCAAATCATGCCCGCTTCAATAGTCTTACCCAAGCCCACTTCGTCCGAAAGCATAAGCCTCGGGAGCGTCGAGCTAGAGCAGGCACGGTAGCAAAGGTAATACTGGTGCGGGATCATGTTCACACGCGGGCCAATCATGCCACGAACCGGCGAAGACATCCACTTGTAATACATGTCCATCGCATCTTCATGACGCAAAAAATCACGCGACGAACACACTTCGTCATCGGCCAAGGCCTTAAACAGCACAGCCGGTCGAGCGGTCGAAATCTTCGAGCTCAGCTCGGATTCCTTCATCTCTTTACCATTACGCCCGACATAAACCATAATACCCGCATCTTCGCGAACGGAGTCCACCACAAAGGATACACCCTTTTCACTCTTGACGGTTTCACCCACTTGCAAAACAAAACGTTCAATTGGAGCTTCATCGGTCCTGTAAATACGAGCTTGACCGATAGACGGGAACAAAATTTTAACAGTACGGCCCTGAACTTCAGATACAATACCAAGCCCCAGGGTAGGTTCGGCTTGGCTAACGTAGCGCTGACCAATTTTAAACATCATCATAACCTGTAAATTTAGGATTTTTTCGAAAATTCGGCTTGCGAACTTTTTACTAAATTATTCCACAACATGAAATGGTTTTATATCGATACATCAATCACCGACGGGGATAGGCGTCAAGGTCCTTATTCTATCGATGAAATTAAAGATTTTGTCAACGAAGGCAAGATAAAAGACGAAACTTTAGTCTGGCACTCCGGCGAAACTAATTGGAAAGCATGGAAGGATTTTCCCGAAGCAAGTGAACCCCCGGAGCCGACCGAAGAAGAGCTCCTCAAGCAGACGATTGAAACGTTATTGCAAGGCAGAATGCAGCGCAAGCGATTTGCAGGATTTTTTGTACGCGCAAACGCATTCATTATAGACAACTTAATTCTTTCTGTTGTCGGTGCGATTTTCCTTTACATTATGAGCTTGGCAGGCATGCTGGACTTGAATGCCGTATCCGAGATCGTAAACCAGTACATCGATAACCCCGGTTCCACGGACCTTGTTTCCAAGGCTCTCGATCTCCCCGGAATGTCTACATTCTTTACGATTTGGAGCATTGTACAGGCAATTTACTTTATCGTATTCCACGCCGTTTGGGGAGCCACGCCGGGCAAAAAGCTCTTGCGCATTCATGTCGAAATGGCAAACGGCGAAAAGCTTTCATGGGCATTCTCGATTTTCCGCTTTGTGGCAAGCATCGTCACGCAAGCGACACTCATTTTTTATGGTCTGGGTTACCTTATTGTCCTTATCGATCCGCAAAAGAGAGCGCTACACGACTATCTTGCAAAGACTCGCGTCGTTCATAATGCCATCGAACAAAAAGAAAAGAAAGAGGTTTAATTTATATGGATCAGTTTATCGTTCCACAAGTTAAAGCACCGGTCAATGGTGAAGTTGAAATTTCTGGCGCCAAAAACGCCGTGCTTGCCGTGATGGCTGCAGCGCTCCTCGCCGATGGCGTTTCTGAAATCACAAATGTTCCGCACTTGAAAGACATGAAGACCATGTCCGATGTGCTCCGCGTGATTGGTTGCCACATCAATGGCGGAAGCCATGTTTTGAGAATCGACACTCGCGGTGTAGACCACCTCGAAGCGCCGTATGAACTCGTGAAAACCATGCGCGCAAGCTTCTACGTGCTCGGCCCTCTCGTTGCCAGATTCGGACGTTGCCGCGTCTCGCTCCCCGGCGGATGCGCCTGGGGCCCGCGCCCTGTGGACCTTCACCTCAAGGGTCTCGAAGCGCTCGGTGCAAAGATTACCGTCACGCACGGCTATGTCGAAGCCACTTGTGAAGGCCGCCTCCCTGGTGGTAACTTCAACTTCCCGATTTCTAGCGTCGGTGCAACGGTCAACGTCTTGATGGCTGCTACACTTGCCAAGGGCGTAAGCGTCTTGCAGAATGCCGCCCTCGAACCCGAAATCGATAACCTCATCGACTTTCTCACCAGCATGGGCGCGAAGATTCAGGGACGCGGCACGCGCACCCTTACCGTCCAGGGTGTGGAATCCCTCCGCCCGGGTACAGGCGTCACCATCCCGGACCGCATTGAAGCAGGCACGTTCCTCTGCGCAGCAGCCATCACGCGCGGCCGCGTGAAAGTCACTCGCATCATTCCGGAACACATCGCCTCTACGCTCGACGCTTTCCGCGAAATCGGCTGCAAGGTGAACGTCGGTGCCGACTGGGCCGAAGTTGACGCCCGCCAGCAGGAACTCAAGCCGATGAGCCTTGTGACGCTCCCATTCCCGGGATTCCCGACCGATATGCAGGCTCCGTTCATGGCAACGCTCCTCTCCATTCCAGGGAACAGCCTCGTGCAAGACACGGTTTATAACGACCGCTTTAAACATGTCGCCGAACTCGAACGCTTGGGAGCCTCCATCCAGCTGAACGGCAACACGGCAACCATCAAGGGTGGGCTCCCGCTCGAAGGTGCTGACATCATGGGTTCTGACCTCCGCGCCAGTGCAGCTCTCGTTCTCGCAGGCCTTATTGCCGAAGGCGAAACGACCATCAGCCGTATTTACCACCTTGACCGCGGTTACGAAGATTTCGAAGCTAAGATGGCTAAGATCGGTGCAACAGTCAAGCGTTTCAACCCGGACGCCCGCGACGAATAAAAGGTCCAAGCAATTACACAAAAAGCCGGCTTCAAGCCGGCTTTTTTTTAACGTCACCCTGAAGACATTTTCCTCAGCGTCATCCTGAAGACATTTTCCTCAGCGTCATCCTGAGGCGAAGCCGAAGGATCCAGTCATTTCTCGTCAATGCAAAATAAGACTTGACTGGGTCCTTCGGGGCATAGCCCCTCAGAACGACGAGATGTTTTTATCGCATTTGTTCGCGGCAAATTTCCGTTGCCGAGCGCCCATCCGGAGACTTAAAGTCAAGCATTTCCTGCAACGAAATCGCGGCCTGCTCCAGTTCTGGAGTCGAAGCACACGTATTATTCGAAAGAATCATCTGCAAGTACTGCTTTTTACGGTCTAGATTGCACTCGTTGCCGTAAATCGTCGCAAGCTTGAACATGCCAGAGCAAGCCTTCATGCCCTGCGGGTTTGAATCTACGAGATTCGTGAGGAGCGTCTTTGCCTTTGCCGGCTGATTTGCCTCCATCAAGCAAAGAGACATCCAGTAGAGAGCCCCTTCTGCCATTTCGCCCTTTTTCACAAGCTCATAGACCTGCTTAAAGCCGTTGTACGCAAGCTTGTATTCGCCACGGTGATAATCCGAATGAGCAGCGTTGAACATCGTTTCCGCTTCAATCATCTTTTCGGCATTGGCGTCCGGTTCCATCACAGCGCTAGCCACGCCATTATTCACCACGACCTTCTTTGCCAAAATTTTGTCAGACTTGCCGAGGAGCAAATCCAAGCGATAGATAATTTCTTCCTGACGCGTATCGCGGCGGACCGTTTCTTCGCTCATGCGATTCGAAAGCACAGTCACTTCGGCCTGCAAGCGCTTTTGCGCCACTGCAGAAGCATCAAGCTGAGCCTTCACGCTATCGAGTTCAGCACGGAGCGCAGCATTTTCAGCAGAAAGAGCCTTGTACGCCGAATCATTTTTGGCAATGACATCGTCACCGACCGCACGCATTTCTTTTGTGCGCAGCATCGTAATGCTACTGCATCCCGATAGCATAAAAGATGCCAAAACAAAGCCAAGAGATAAAGTCTTCAAATTCACAATCAAGTCCTCCCCAAACTATTGATCAATGGACACGCGGAAATGCGCTCTGCGGTTCTTGGAATATGCCGTTTCGTCAGTTCCCTGCACCTTCGGGCGTTCCTTGCCATAGCTCACCGAAACAAGCCTGTTGGCATCCACGCCATACGCAATCAAAAACTCGCGCACCACGGTTGAGCGGCGAGCGCCCAAAGAAATGTTGTAGTCTTCAGTGCCGCGAGCATCCGTATGGCCTTCAACCGTCACGATAAAGCGATTTTCATTGACCAGGATTTCTGCCACTTGAGCAAGCAAACGCTTTGCATTTTCGGTCAATTCGGAGCGGTCATAGTCAAAGTACACATCTTCGAGCATAATGCGGTTGATCAGTTCTTCCAAACGCGCACGTTCGGCTTCAAGGCGTTCCGCTTCCAGGCGTGCCAAAGAATCCGCATCCAGCGTATCTGCAACCAGCGCATCAAGATTCAACGTAGAATCCGCAGGAGCTTCCGGCGCCGTTTGCGGTTGCGGATCCGTTTCCGGCTTTTCCTTGCTGCAGCCCCAAGCGAAGAGCGCAACTGCAGTACCCATCAAAGCAAGTTTAAATACCTTACCCATAATTCACTCCTCTATTTAACTTTTTTCTCGTCAAAGAACCAGGACCAAGTCGGCGAAGTATTTTCGCTACCGTTCGTAATGCGAGTCACGCCGCTCCCATCTTTACGCATAATATAAATTTGATAATTACCGCCGCGGTCACTGGCAAATGCAATCAGCTTGCCATCGGGCGACCAAGTCGGGTGTTCGTTATTCCCTGCGTTCGAGGTCAGCTGGATAATATCCGTACCATCGAGAGCGCAAGTATAAATGTTCATCTTGCCATCGTCCATCGATGTGTAGACAATGCGATCCCCTTCCGGAGACCAGCTAGCACGTTCATTGTAATGGCCCATGTACGTAATGCGGCGCACGTCCGTGCCGTCCTTCCCTACCGCATACACTTGCGGAGAGCCGCCACGGTCACTCGTAAAGAGCACTTCGCTTGCAAACGGGCTCCAAGAAGGGCTTACCTGATTCGATTTCAAGTGCAAGAACTTCTGCGCAGAACCCGTCTTCATATCGCCGCGATAAAGTTCAGTCTTTGCGCCTTCCGTCACTGAGAAAAGAAGTTCTCCGGTCTTCGGGTTTACTGCCGGGCTAAACGTCTGCTTGAACTGCGTAAAGAGCGGCGTTTCCTTGCCGCCAAACGTGATGGCGTAAAGGTTCGGACGTTGCTTACGGAAGTTCACATACACAAGACCCTTATTGCCCTTCTGCCAAACCGGCATCATATTAATCGAAGAATCGCGCGTAATCTGGCGACGAGAAAAACCATCGTAATCCGAAATCACGACCTGCTTCATGCCATCGATTTTCGAGACGTAAGCAAGCTTCGTCGAAGCAACCCCGCGTTCCCCAAACAAGCGATAAACAACCTTGTCAAAGAACGAATGCACCGCCTGACGCACGTCGAAAGGCTTCACAGTATAGCTTTCGCCAAGCAACACATCCTTCGTCTCGGACGCATACAGATAGCAATCGAGCTTGATTTTCCCGTTCGGGAGCTTGGTTGCAATGCCGGTCACGTACTGGCGAGTGCGTTTCTTGCTAAAAAGCACCAAGTCAAACTTGTCCGAGCTCACGGCTTCAAAACGCCCCGTGAGGTTTGCATCACGCGTCAAAATCAAATGCGGAGCTTCGTTTGCCCACTTGATGTTTCCATTCTCTTCAAAAGGCACAACTCCAATCGGCATCGTCTGGAATACCGAAATACCCACATCTACAGCAATCGTATCAATCGCCGCAAACGCAGGCACCGCAAGCGCCATCGCAACAAACACAAAAAGCAATTTTATTTTATTCATAGTTATTTTCTAGTTCGGCGTAAAGTTAAACTGCAACACAAGACTTGAACCCTTGTACGTCGGCGGGAGTTCCGGCAACTTCGAAATTTTCACCGCACGCATCGACAAGTGGTCCCACGCACTGTTCGACGAAGACCGTTTGAGGAACACGCTAGTAATCGCACCCGAGCGTTCCACCGAGAACTGTACCGTCGTCTTTGCATCACGATCAATCGTCAGTCCGTTCGGCGGGTTGAAATTGCTCATGATTTTTGCCTTTGCGCGTTCCAGGAACACCTGCATCAGCGGGTCCATATCAATCGGATTGACCGCCTTGAGGCTCGGCAATTCAAACGACTTTTGCAAGTTCAAATCATCAATATCAAAGTCGTCATCATCCTTCGGCTTTTTCGCAGGCTTCTTTTCGACGTTCTTCTTTTCTACCGTTTTCTTCGCGACCTTTTCGACCGGTTTTTCAACAGGCTTCTCGACCGGCTTCGGCTTTTCGACCTTTTCTTCCGGCTTCTTTTCTTCGGACTTGGGTTCCGGCACAGGCACAGGTTCCGGCGTATCGGGCTTAACTTCGGGAGCAGGCTCTTCGGGAACTTGCGGAGCTTCCGGCTCAAGCGTTTTTACAGGAGTCGGCTCTGGAGCGGGTTCCGGTTCAGGGGCTGTTTCTGGCACCGGTTCGGGCGGTTGCGGAGGCGGCGGTTCCACCTTCGGCGCTTGCTGCGGTTCTGGTTCCGGCTTCGGGGCGTGTGCCACCGGCTGCTTTACCGGTTCATCGACTTGCACCATCTCGAACACGGGAATTTCTTCGGCAGGCTTGCTCAAATCAATATTGTGCAAACCAATCAAAGTCCCGACAACCGCCAAATGAAACACGACAGCACACACGATGATCTTGAGCAAAGATCCATCGTTTTCCGTCTCGAAATATTGGATATGGTCCCTATTTCTTTTCATTTACCAGTTCGTCTTTTGGGGTCATTGTCAAGAAACCGAGCTTCGTTACACCGAGCTTTTGCACCTGCGTCACCACCTTCATCACAAAGCCGTAACTTACAGCTTCGTCCGAATTGATGACCACAGCCATTTCGCCATTCCACAGCGACTTGAAAATGCTCTCGAAACTTTCCATATCCACCTGCATATCGGCGATGAAAATTTCGAGGTTCTTGGTGATGGAAACTTTCAATAGTTTCTGCTGTTCCATCGTCGGAGCCTTGACCTGCGGGAGATTGACCTTCACGCCCTGGCTCATCAACGGTGCACACAAAATAAACACAATCAAGATTGCGAACACGATGTCAATCATGTTCGTGAGGTTAAGTTCCTGCTTTAAGTCCTTACGGCGGCTGCGTTTCACGCTTCCTCCTCGGCAACTCCTTCAACAGCGAGCATGTCCCCTCTCTTGAACAAACTCAATACTTGCGATCCAAAGTTGTAATAAGAAGTTTCGTTACTTCCATTTTTAGAGGTAAAGTAATTGTACCCGGCAGAGGCAGGGATAGCCACAACAAGGCCAGCCACCGTGGTGATAAGCGCCATAGCGATACCCGGAGCGACAACAGTCAAATCCGCAGAACCATGATGACCAATCTGGAAGAACGCAATCATGATGCCCCAAACCGTACCGAGCAAGCCAAAGAACGGAGCCAAGTTAGAGCTCGTGGCAAGGAAAGTCAAATAGCGGTCCTCACCCATGCGGATTCCTTCAATCGAACGCTGGATAGCATCTTCGAGTAAGGAGGAACGATGCTGAATAGATTCGTAAGTTACTTTACCCTTGAACTTGGATACTTCGTTCAAGACCTCGACGCTCAACAGGCGGAGTGCGCTATCGCTAGAGACGGTACAAAGTTTTTGGAGTTCAGAGAAATGCTTGAGCTTGCAGAAATCCTTAAAGAACTTGGCATTGGCACGCAAATTCGATTTATGCTTAAAGAACTTCACGATGATGATGCCCCAGGAACCCAGCGACATAAAAGCGAGAATCCCGAGAATAATCATGGTTACAATATCGGACTGCGTGATCATCTGCAGTATAGGTACAGTATTGTTCAAGACAACCTCCAAAAAAATTTTACAAAAATATACGTACTATATTATAATACAAAAAAACATAACCCAAAGTAAACAGAAAACGTTTAACAACACTTTTTTTGACAAATGCTGCAAAACTACTTCTTTGCATGATATTTTTTGTATATTAAAAGCACAAAACAATGTAATGGATTTTTAATTCCAAGGAGAAAACAATGAAAAAACTCATCGCATGTTTCGCTCTTGCAGCACTTTTCGCTGGCTGCTCAAGCAACCCGCCGCAGACCCCGCAAGAAAAGCAAGCTAGCCTCCTCATCGAAATGCAGATGCAGAAGAAGAGCTACCTCAAGCAGCACATTCCGGCTGGCATCGGCATCGGCGAATCCGCAGATGAACAGATTGCTTACGAAAAGGCCGACCAGAACGCTCGCGTAGACCTCGCCAAGTCTATCGATGCTCAGACCAAGGCTCTTGTCAAGAACTTCAAGGAAGATGTGAGCGACGAAATTGCCGAACACTTCCAGAGCACGTCCAAGACCTCTGTGAACCAGCGCCTCAACGGTGCAACGCTCAACGACGTCAAGGTTGAAACCACTGCCGATGGCAAGTTCAAGGTTTACGGCGTGATGACGCTCGACTCTGACCTCGTCTCCGAATACATCAAGATGCTCGAACAGCAGGAAAAGAAGGAAGAAGCTGAAAAGATTCGCGCCGCTGCTGAAAAGGCTTACGCCGAACTTGATGAAATGGAATAATCTTCCATCTTAAATTTCAAGCAAAAAGACATTGGCTAAGCCAATGTCTTTTTTATCAAGACTTCACTGGATTCCTCGCTACGCTCGGAATGACGATGCTCCGTCATCCTGAGGGGCTTCGCCCCGAAGGATCCAGTCATTTCTTGTACTACATACTCAAGACTTCACTGGGTCCTTCGCTTCGCTCAGGACGACGAGATGTTTACCGGTGTTCGTTCGTCGTGGGCTCCATCCCACGGAAGAACGCGAGCCCATCAAAAACATCCTTAAGCGCCTGCACAGTCGCCCCAATCATATAAAGACTACCTGTAATGAGCACCGGCGAACCGTCCGTGACGCTCGCACAAACTTCATTGAGATACTCAAGGGAAAACTCGCCCGCACTCGCGACATGCAGCCCAAGCTTTTCAAGCTCGCCCTGCAAATCAATGAGTTCGCGGAATCGCGGATACGGCGTACGCGTGATATGCCAAGCGCTCACGTGCGGCGCCATGAGCTTGAGCATCTCGCCCACATCCTTGTCGCGGAGCGCTCCAAACACGCAATGGAACTTCTGATTCGGGTAATACTTATCAAGCGTCTCGACCAGACGGCGGACTGCATGGGAATTGTGCGCACCATCTAGAATAAACTTTGTCACGCCGTTTGCATCGATAAGCTTTTGCATACGGCCCGCCCAGGAGCGCGTTGCAAGAGTCTTAAGCGCAAGCGCATCGTCGTACACACTCGGATTTGTCATTCCCGCGAAAGCGGGAATCTCCTTATCACTGTTCGATATACGTTGTAAAAATAATTCCGCAGCCTTGAGCGAAAGGCTTGCGTTTTCAATGTAATGTTGTCCTAAATTCGGGAGTTCAATATCGTTACGGATTTCGGGAACAACGCACGAGCATCCGTGCGAAGCCGCAAAAATTTTGGCTTCAGCAATCAAAGCATCATTCAAGCCACCCAAGACAAAAGTCTTGCTATGACCATTCGAAAGAATACTTTGTGCAGAACCCGCTACACCCATTTTTTCCTTGAGGATTGCAGATTCCGTGCTACCGAGAACTTCCGTGTGCTCCAGCCCGATGCTCGTAAGCACAATCAATTCGCCATCGGCAACGGCAGTGCTGTCCAAGCGACCGCCCATGCCCGCTTCCAAGACCGCAACATCGATGTTCTGTTCTGCGTAATAGAGGAATGCGACAATCGTCAGCACTTCAAAAAACGTCGGCTCCACTTGCGTTTCTTCGGCAGCGGCCTTGACCTGCATAATCAAACGGTCAAGAGATTCATCGTCAACCGGCAAATCGTTCACACGGATGCGTTCACGCATGCTCACCAAGTGCGGGCTCGTATAAAGCCCCGTCTTGAGGCCGTGCGCCTGCAAAACACCCGACAAGTAATAGCTCGTCGAGCCCTTGCCGTTCGTGCCTACAACATGTATCGTCTTAAACTTTTTTTGAGGATTTCCGAGAGCTTCGCAAAGTTTACGGGTAGAAGCAAGACCCGGCATCATCCCGAATATGAGGCGGGAATTCAAATATTCCAATCCGTTCTGAATCATGGTCTATAATATAGAAAAGACGAGAGACGAAAGACCAAAGACGAGAGAGGTGTGGGGTATGGGGTCGGCACGTTGTGCCTCTGGGGTCGCTTCGCTTTCAGGTCGCCTAGCATTGCAAGGCTCTGGGCATTTCTAATTACAATTGCCCATATCCCAAAGGGGCGCAAGCCCCGTGCTCATAGCCCAAAGCGAAGCGTGCCCAATGACTAAAATGATTACATTTCTATCACACACAAAAAGAGGTTTTGTTTATATGAAAGTTTCAGCAAGCGCTGTCGCTTTGATTCTTTGCGTTTTCGCAACTTTTTCGTTTGCGAAAGTCGATCCCGAGGCAGCACCTCGTCACTACAACTACCGCGATGCAGGCAAGCAAATGAGGCGCATCTACTACGGCGAACTTCAGGAGACAATCTACTGCGGTTGCCGCTACCTCGACAAAAAACACGTGGACTTTAGCACCTGCAACTACAAGCCGCGCGAAAACCCAAACCGCAAAAGCCTCGAACGCACCAAGCGCATCGAGTGGGAACACATCGTGACCGCCCACAACATGGGGCAACACCTCCCCTGCTGGCGCGACGGCGGCCGCAAGAACTGCAGCGCAAACGACACCACATTCAAGATCATGGAAGGCGACCTCCACAACCTCTATCCCGCCATCGGCGAAGTGAACGGAGACCGCAGCAACTTCATGTTCAGCCAGTGGACGAACACCCCTATCCCCATGTACGGCGAGTGCGAAACCATCGTCGATTTCAAGGACAAGAAGGTCCAACCCCGCAAAGAAGTCCGAGGCTTAATCGCCCGCGTGCATTTCTACATGGAAAATACCTACAACATCAACCTTTCCAAGCAAGACCGCAAGCTTTTCGAAGCCTGGGACAAGATGTACCCCGTCACCGAGCGCGAATGCGAGCGCGACCGCCGCATTTTCAAGGTCCAGGGCGACCACAACCCCTTCGTCTTCGAGAAATGCCAAGATTCTGTTGACAAGTAGTGAACATTTGACTAAATTTGAAGTCCAAATCTCGCATGTCGTGCCAAGCTCTGCCAACTTGCGAGCGTAACCAAAGAGCTTCCTCAAAGAGGTAAATATGTCCTCCTTCCGCGGACCTAAAGGTAAAGTAGCACGCTCTCTCGGCGTTGCCGTTTCTCAGAAGACTCAAAAGGCTCTCGACCGCCGCAACTTCGCACCTGGCCAGCATGGTCAGACCCGCAAGAAGTCTGCTTCCGTTTACAAGCAGCAGTTGGTCGAAAAGCAGCGTCTTCGTTTCACCTACAACATTTCCGAAGCTCAGCTTGCCAAGGCATACAAGGAAGCTAACCGTCGTGAAGGTTCTGCAGGTGACAACCTGATGATCT
Organism: Fibrobacter sp. UWB3; assembly: GCF_002210405.1. Lineage (NCBI taxonomy): Bacteria > Pseudomonadati > Fibrobacterota > Fibrobacteria > Fibrobacterales > Fibrobacteraceae > Fibrobacter > Fibrobacter sp. UWB3. The sequence continues at coordinate 41,074 of NZ_MWQJ01000002.1, read as the reverse complement.
TGCTCGAAACTCGTCTTGACGCAGTCGTCTACCGCATGGGTTTTGCCCGTACGATCTTCGCTGCTCGTCAGTACGTTGCACACGGTCACTTCACTGTGAACGGTGTTCGTAGCTTCTCTCCGAGCCGCCTCATCAAGGCTGGCGACGTGATCGCTGTTCGTGAACAGTCCAAGGAACACGTGCAGATCAAGGAAGCAATCGCTTCTGCAGCTGCCGCTCCGGAATACTTGTCTGTCGATCTCGGCAAGATGCAGGGTACTCTCGTGAAGCTTCCGCTCCGCGACCAGATCCCGGTCAAGCTCGAAGAACAGCTCGTCGTGGAATACTACTCCAGGTAGTAAGCCGCTTAGAGCCAAGAAGACTCAAGCATTTAAAGACGCTCGCAGTAATGCGGGCGTTTTTTATTTTATTATAAAAGCAAGTTTTTCTTCGTAAGACAAATCATTTATAGACTTGCCAACTTTTTGGGCATATGCGACAAGCGCACGATGATCATACCTACAAGATGGAGCATCTTTATAAGGATTCGGGAAACCCAAATATTCGCTTTGAATATCCGCTAAATTCATGGTCTTTTTTTCAATTCCACTCATAAGTGTAATTCTCCAAAAGCTTTTGGGCAGCACTAGGTTCTATCAAAAAATGATACGGATGAAGAATACCAACGAAAGAACATCCGAGAAACTCAATATAGTGATTCAAAAGCTCCCTATTAAGAGCAAAACCGTAAACAAATCCATCAAAGCCACATTTAAAAGACATATCTACAGCAATAGCAAAAAGATGACCTCCGACACCACTATACTTTTTCTTTCCAAATAAATATATGTTATTTCTAGGCGCCGTACAAGCCCAATGCAAATACACGGCTCGAATATCAGAATCCTTTTTTAGCGCAATAAGTCCCTGTACTTCATTATTTCTCTTTAAAGCAAGAGCAAACACATCAACATTTAAAGGGACTTTAACCCAATCAATTCCCCAACCATTGGACGAATTATATTTTCTAAGAACAGAACGACTTTCTATTTTAAAAACGAAAGTTTCTTCAATTGATCCGGTTTCCAAATCCTTGAGGCAAGGAACCATTTCATCTAGCCATATATCAACGCAGCCATTTAATACATCATTCATTTTTTTCTCCTTCCCCGTCTACACGCTTGAAAAAAACGGGATTAATCATTTTTTATGAATATAGAATTGTAAAATGTCAAATCATGACATTTTCAATTTTATTCAATTTTTTTTCACAAATGCCACAATTTTCCAAGCCGTCCAAGAAACACTCACAACACTTTTAAATTATTTCATCTACAAAACAGGACGGGAGCCCAATACATTTCTATTTTAGATGCCATGAGAAACATTTTTAAAGAAATTGGTAAGACTCCCGCCGAAATCGAGGCAAAACTCAATAAGGCTTTCACACAACTGTTCAAAGGCGACCGCGAAAACGAACGCATTTGCTTTGACAAAGGCAATGACATGGCGTACATCGTGGATATCGGCCACAACGACATTCGCTCCGAAGGCATGAGCTACGGCATGACGGTTGCCGCACTCCTCGGCAAGCAGGACCTTTTCGACAAACTCTGGAAATTCGCCAAGACGCACATGAAAAACACCGAAGGCGACCTTGCCGGTTATTACTCCTGGCAAGTCTCAACCGCTGACTTTTCGATGATGGACCCGGGTGCCGCCCCGGATGGCGAAGAATACTTTGCTGCAGCGCTCCTATTCGCCGCCAAAATTTTCAAAAACGAACAATACAAGCGCGACGCCGTCGAGCTCATCAACGACATGGCACACAAGCCGCAAGCTGGCGATGTGTACACGATGATGGACGTGAACGCAGGCCTCGTACGATTCTCCCCCATGAAAGGGAACGATTACACCGACCCGAGCTACAACACGGTCGCATTCTACAGAATGTACGGAGAAGCCAGCGGTGATGCAATTTGGAACAAGATTGCAGACAACAGCGTTGCCTACTTGAAAAAGGCTTGCCACCCGGTCACGGGACTTGCCGCCGACTACAGTGAATTTGACGGAACTCCAAAGAAAACGCCGTGGCACCCGGAAAGCGATTGTTTCTGCGGAGATGCTTGGCGCGTCGTGTGGAACATCGGTCTTGACGCCGCAAAATTGCAGGACAAAGGCGAACGTGCCGACGTAAGCGAATGGGAAGTTTCCGCCGTCCGAAAGATTCTCGGTTACCTCCACGGGCGTCGCCCGTATCTCGCCGACATGCGTGTCGACGGGAGCGCGTTCCCGCGCGAGGCAAGGCCTGCTACGGGCGGCCTGATTGCCATGAACGCAGCATCGACAGTTGCCCTCCCCGCTGGCGATCCGCTTATCAAGCCGTTCGCCGAAGACCTCTGGAATATGGAAATCCCGACTGGGCTCTGGCGCTACTACGACGGACTCCTGTATATGCTCGGGCTCCTCGCCTGCTCCGGCAAGTTTAACGCTTGATTCTTATTGCGTAACGCGTCATTCTGACGCCAACGGCGGAAGAATCCAGTTATTTTTTATTACAAGACTTTACTGGACCCTTCGCTACGCTCAGGGTGACGAAGAAGCATTCGTTCGGAATGACGGTGATTCTGTAAAAACTAGTGTTTCTCGACTACTCTTCCGAGCGGCGTCTGCATTTGGCGCCGCTGTTCTGCATATATGGTCGGCGCGACAATGTGGTAAATTGCCTCTTTCACCATTGTCCCGACATTGAAAGCAAACGAATCGAACACGTAGCGGTAACTTTCAATCGTATCGTCAAAGCCCACCACGTACGGCGCAGGTAACTTTTTCGCCTTGAAGTAATCAATCAGCGAAGCCGCCACCCAGTCATTTGAACACACAAATTTATTCAAAGTCGCATTCTTCAAAAGCGATTCCAAAATGTTGTCCAAAAGCACCTGGCGCTCAACGCCATCGTGTGCAGCCGCATCCGCCAAGTCAAACGGAGACGCATAGCGTTCATCGACAAGTGGAATCACATCCGTCCCCGCATCCAGCAAGCCTTGTAAGCGAGCCTTCGACCAAAAACTAGCATGGTACGGCGAGAGGTAATGAACAGGTCCCATATCCTTGCTCTTGAGGTAACGCCCGACAATCACGCCCGCTTCCTTGCCAAAAGCCACGTTGTAGAAAGCCCACTTCTTTTTATTGCGGGCAATCACCGGAATCACATCCGGAGCGTATTCCCACCAGACCGAAATCGGATTCTTGAACGATGCAAAATGTGCGAACAACTTCGCAGCATCATCCACCAGCCACGTCGAAAGAAACACGCCCAAGCAGTGAGTATCGTTCTTTACAACAAACGTTTCACCCGACGACAAATAGAACAGGTTCGAAGCTTCGTGATACCCGATAAACTTCACCGCAATTTTCTGTTCTGCGGCAATCTGCGCAAACGTGCGGAACACATCGGATTCGCGTTCGGACTCAATTTTCAAGCGGCCGAATTCATCCGAACGATGCACAAACAAAATGTAATTCGACTTTTCGACAGGGCGCTCTTCGCTAAAGAAAAAGCGGTGCCCCACATGGCGCAAAATCCCTTGCGCACACTTTTGCATCAAAAACTTTTTGACAATGTAAAGCGAAACATTGTAACGGTTCGAGAGTTCCTTGCACGAAGGGAGTTCATCAAAGGCATTCAGATACCCGCTGTCCAAATCGTTCTGGAACTGACGCTCGACCACTGAATACACACTCTCTTCGGCCTTCACCTCGAACGACGGAGCCGTGCCCCAAAAACAGCCCTTGCCATGAACGAGCTGCACAAGCTTTTCTTGAGCCAAAATCTTGTAAGCGCGATGAACCGTATTGACAGAAAGGCCAAGACGCTCAGCCATCTTACGCACAGAAGGCATCTTTTCGCCATCGTGAAAACCGGCATCGGCAATCGATTTTTTTACATCTTCAATAAGCAACTTTAAATCCTCTTCATTTCACAAGATAACAAAATATTCCATCATGAAAATTTCTAAATTTGTCGCCATGAGAATTGGTTTAGTATTTATGCTTTTGGCAGCCTGCATCGCCGCAGCCGCCCCCTCCAAAAAAGCCTCCGCGAAAAAGTTCAAGGACCCGCGCGACGGCCACACCTACAAGATTGTGAAAATCGGCAACCACAACTGGCTCGCCGAAAACCTCACCTACAAGACGACCAAGGGTAGCTACTGCTACAACGACGACAAGGAAAACTGCCACAAGTACGGTCGCCTCTACACGTGGAAAGCAGCCATGAAGGCATGCCCCACCGGCTGGAAACTCCCCGACCGCAAAGACTGGAATTTCTTGAGCAAGTACCTCGGCGCAAGCAAGAAGAACGGCTTTAGAGTCAAGCAGGCAGGGCAGAGAATCTGCTTCGGCAACAACGAAATGTGGAGCCCGTACTGCGAAGAAACCAAAGCATCATTCAACGCGTCTGGCAAAAGCGACACACACTTCGCTTACGAAGACATGGACAAGTCCGCATTTTTCTGGACAGCCACCGAAGAAACGACCTACATCGCAAACTTCGTGACCATCGGCGGTTACAACGAACGTTATGCAGAACGCGCCATCGAAGAGAACAACGCATTCTCCGTCAGGTGCATCCAGAAGTAACAAGTTTATATAAAATATTAATTATAAAGCAGACAAATAAATTTGTCTGCTTTTTTTAGCGTTTCAAAATGCGCCTAAGAAATTTCTTTATAAGTAAAAAATTCAACAGAATCATTTCGCGAATAACTTATCGATTCGTTTCAGACGCTTTATTTTTTTATAACACCTTTTTTCATCTTCATCAAGAACTTAAAGAGTAGCAAACTGCCTCTTGTACTCATCCACATAATACACCGCCTTTAATTTTTTTGAATTACAAATGTAGATACTAAAAACGACAGCCTTGCAACCCATAGGTTGCAAAATTACGTAAAATAAAATTTACAAGAATATCGAGATAAAGAATTAGCGTTTCCAAGAAAGCACTTCTTCTTTAGAAATATGAAGAAGTTTAACGGCGTCTTCAACAGTCAACTTTCCGGCTTTGAACAGAATTTTAGCGGTTTCAATTTTCCCTTCAAGGATTCCTTCAAGCCTAGATCCCTGTTTCTCGTAAAGCAAATTTGTCATTCCGTCAACCTCGTTCAAAAGCGTTTCGTCAAAAATCCATATTCACTAATATAATCTTTTTAAAGGAACTCAACCTAACAACGAATCAACTTTCCCCTCCTATTGAACTATAAAGAAATTCTTTATAGTTCAATAGGCTTTTCGGCGTCACCCATACTACGCCTTATATTCTGCGGTAGCTTCCATCAGTTTATCAAAATCACTCTTGTAGGTAGCATCTCGAATCACACGAAATTTTTCAAATTCATTTTCGGCAAACGCTTTGGCAATTTCATGTGTGACTTTGCCTTTGTCCTGTAGTACATCTTCTTCGTTAAATTGCAAAAACGCATTAAGCTTTTGCACCCAATCTTTCATGTACATGACTTGACCTCGTTTAGCCTGACGTTCCGCGTAATCCAAGTACATGGTAACAATTTCATTCAAACTTTTGATTTCATTTTGCGACAGATAATTTTTTGCGATGGAAACATCATGTTTGCGGATATCTCCGTTCGGGGCATTTTTCCAAGTAGTTAGCCCCATGTTTAACTTTTTGCTATCGGCACGAGAATAGATTATTTCTGCAGCAGTTTGATGTGTAACTGCATAATGCAGTTTATTTTGAACTGTAGCGAAAAAATCCTGTGTAATTTGACTATCAAGGCTATAGTCGGCACTGCATTTAGCGTAGATGTCTGTCGATGTATTCCTTTAGAACTTTTGTCGCCCAAATGCGAAACATTGTAGCTTTTTTGGAGTTGATGCGGTAACCAACGGCGATGATGGCATCGAGATTGTAGATGTTTGTATTGTAATTTTTCCCATCAGAAGCAGTTGTTTCCATTTTGGAAACGACTGAAGATTCCTGTAGTTCTCCGCTTTCAAATATGTTCTTCAAATGCTTTGATATAGCCGCTTTTTGAACATCAAAAAGCTCGGCCATTTTAGCCTGCGTAAGCCAAATATTTTCGTTGCGCAATAAAATTTCAACTTTGACTTCTTCGTTATCGGTCTTGTAAAGCAAAAAATGTCCCGCTTCCACGGGACATCCTTGCATTTTCACTTTTCAAAAAAGATTCTACCCCTTCCTCCACACCATCTTGTTGACGATTCCGGTGTAGCTCTGGATGATTTTCACAACCTTGGTCGAGACATTTTCTTCGATGTAGTCGGGCACGGGGATGCCGTTGTCGCCGTTGGTGTTCATCGTGACGGCTGTGTCGACGGCCTGCAAGAGGGACTTTTATCATCTCTGAAATGTCACCAATCATCTTGCTTCGATCAAGAATATCTGGATCTTGGGCATTTTTTCGTTTGCCTTCTATGAATTCAGCAATCATTTGATCAAATTCATCCATTAGTCAGCTCCCGATTGATTAACAACATTGTTAGAATATATATCATTTACTGAACTTAAGATGACACAACAAGCCACATCTGTCGCCCCAAACAGTATTATCTTCTTGCCAAAGACGGAGATTTACAGCGAATATGATGCGGGCGTATTCGCAACAATCAGTCTTGCGTTCAGGGAACTGATTTTTTTCATGCCCTTTTGAATCAACGGCGATGATGCAGGAAAATGATTTTTGCCAACAACAAACGCCAGCTTCCGTTGAGAACACTCAGGATTCAATTTTGGATTTTTGAGAGACGCTTCCAGTTGTTCTATGGCATGTTCAATATCGCCACCTTTCAATTCAACAAAGCAAAACAAGGGGGCTGATTTTTCAACCAACAACTTGTCACACCGGGCAGAACGAGTATTTGAAGGAATCACGCCCCCATCGACATCAACCTTCAAACAAGACTTTTTTGACTTATTGACAAATGTAATCTTGCTTTTCTGTTCTTCAAACTTGATATTAGAATCCTTGGTTGAGCACCAAGATCCAGAAGGCAAAGAATTAGCCCATACATTCAAAGATTCATTCGCTTTATTCATACTTCAAGCAATTGGCTAAATTCGTTAGAAATATCTACAGAAACAGAATCCAAGAACGACTGCGCAATCAAGCGATTTTCACGATCGAGCAAACTTTTGACACGACCATTACTCACTCCGTAAACACGAACATCTTCGAAGTTTATAAAGTCGCTTTGGCCAACAATCTTTTCCACCTTTCGCCTAGCAGAATCATCCTTTACAGCAGAATCGCGCGCTTGAATCAGGTTATTTAAAGCCGAAAGTATATACGGGCTATGCGTACTCACAAACAAAGTATTGCACAAGTTGCCATTCAACTTGCGAGCGAACCATTTCACAAGCCCATACTGCGCCATAGGGAACAGATTTTGTTCCGGCTCTTCAAGGAATACCTTAACACCACAATTTTTTAGATAATTATCGGTAATCCCCATTTTCTTCAACTTAGAGTCTTGCTCGATGATATCCTTCAGCATCAGGTCTGTTTGCATCTTTCTGAGGCTCGCTGGCTCGGACATAAGTGAAATATCGAACAGATACGACAAAAGGGCATACTGCGGAATCAAAGACTGCAAACCACTTGATGCGTTCGAAAATTTCAGCTGTTTACCATTCATGGAAACATGGTCCGACTTGTCCGCATCGTTATAGAAATACGAAACACCCATGTCCAAAATATCCAACTTGTGGTTATGGTCAAAATTTTTGCGGGCGACATCCCATTCTGCCATGTAATTGCGGATATTATTAAACTTATCGAAGTTTACATCGAGCCAATTCGGGATTGACGCGACAATATTCCTCTCGGCCGGAATATAGGTATTTTTTGTACGCTTAAAACTCCAACGCTTATTGGTCCATTCAAAATGAATACCAATAAGTAGTTTTTTGTCAAACTTGATCTCAAACTGTAAAGTATCCGACTTATAATAAATCTCGGCACCTGGCAGAGCATAGTCGTCAAGCTTGTGGAATGTAATTAATTGATCTCTGACCACATCAGGATTCATCCAATCGCCAGGAACCTGCGTCAACTGGATTTTCTTTTCAACCCAATTGCAGAAACTGGCAATTTTGAGGATAGTGCTCTTACCCGAACTCTGAGGACCAATAAGGACATTGACCCTTTTGAAATCCAAAGAGGCCGACTTGATAGGTCCAAAATTCTTTATTGTAAGCTTTTGCATGGTTATATCCTGATGTTACTCAATAAAAATAACAAATCATTTTGACACAAAGTGTCAAAATACAATTTTTCTCACATATTAGTGGTATTCAAGCCATCATATTGAACTATAAAGAATTTCTTTATAGTTGCCACACTTGTATAGGATTCTTTACCTACAATAGCTCCGTACGGAGTGGTTGTTTCCATTTTGGAAACAACCACTTCTTCATCAAGCCTGATTTTTGTCAGGCTTTTCTTTTATCCCCCTCTATACACAAAAAGATTGTCCCGCTTCCACGGGACATCCTTGCATTTACGCTTTTCAAAAACGATTCTAGAACTTTCGCCACACCATCTTGTTGACGATGCCGGTGTAGCTCTGGATGATTTTCACGACCTTGGTCGAGACATTTTCTTCGATGTAGTCGGGCACAGGGATGCCGTAGTCGCCGTTGGTGTTCATCGTGACGGCGGTGTCGACGGCTTGCAAGAGGGACTTTTCGTCGATGCCCGCGATAAAGAAACAAGCCTTGTCAAGTGCTTCGGGGCGTTCCGTACTGGTGCGGATGCAGATTGCCGGGAACGGGTGGCCGACGCTTGTGAAGAAGGAGCTTTCTTCGGGGAGCGTGCCGCTGTCGCTCACGACGGCGAATGCGTTCATCTGCAAGCAGTTGTAGTCGTGGAATCCGAGCGGTTCGTGCTGAATCACGCGCTTGTCGAGCTTGAATCCCGATGCGGCAAGGCGGTTACGGCTGCGCGGGTGGCAGCTGTACAGAATCGGCATGTCGTACTTTTCGGCCATTTTGTTGATGGCGGTAAAGAGGCTCGTGAAGTTCTTTTCGGTGTCGATGTTTTCTTCGCGGTGGGCGCTGAGCAAAATGTACTTGCCCTTTTCGAGGCCAAGGCGGGCGTGAATGTCGCTCGATTCGATTTGCGCGAGGTTCTTGTGCAGGACTTCGGCCATGGGGCTGCCGGTCACATACGTACGTTCCTTGGGCAAGCCGCAGTCAGCGAGGTAGCGGCGAGCATGTTCGGAATAGGCCATGTTCACGTCGCTGATGATATCCACGATGCGGCGGTTGGTCTCTTCGGGCAGGCATTCGTCCTTGCAACGGTTGCCTGCCTCCATGTGGAAGATTGGGATGTGCAAGCGCTTTGCAGCAATGGCAGAAAGGCAGCTGTTGGTGTCGCCGAGAATCAGCAATGCATCCGGTTTGCAAGCGACCATGAGCTTATAGCTGCAATTGATGATGTTACCCACGGTTGCTCCGAGGTCGTCACCGACGGCATCCATGTAAACTTCGGGATCCTTGAGGCTTAAGTCCTTGAAGAACACGCCGTTCAAGTTGTAATCGTAGTTCTGGCCAGTGTGCGCGAGAACGCAATCAAAGTACTTGCGGCACTTGTCGATAACTGCCGCGAGGCGGATGATTTCCGGGCGCGTACCCACGATAATCAAAAGTTTCAGCTTGCCGTTGTCGGCGAATTTCACGTTGCTATAATCAGTCTTTATATTCATATTTTTTTCTGGATCCTTCGACTCCGCTACGCTCCGCTCAGGATGACGCGAAGGTTTTCGGCGTCAGGATGACACCTCATTCTGTCATGCCCGGCATGACCGGGCATCTCCTTTTCTATTTTACCACTTTCTCCCCGAAGGTATCCGGATGGTTCGGGTCAAACTGCTCGTTCGCCCACATGACGGTCACGAGGTTTTCGGTCTGCGAGAGGTTGATAATGTTGTGCGTATAGCCCGGGAGCATGTGCACCGCTTCGATTTTGTCGCCGCACACTTCGAATTCCATAATTTCGTCCGTGCCGATCTTGCGTTCCTGAATCAGGGCGCGACCGCTCACGACAATGAAGAATTCCCACTTGCTGTGGTGCCAGTGTTCACCCTTGGTGATTCCCGGCTTGGACACGTTCACGCTGAACTGGCCGCAATTCACCGTCTTCAAAAGTTCGGTAAAACTACCGCGAGCATCCACATTCATCTTGAGCGGGAACGCAACCTTTTCCTTGGGCAAGTAACTCAGGTAGGTGGAGTAAAGCTTTTTCTCGAAACTGTTGTTCGGGATTTCCGGCATCACAAGCGTATACGGCTGGTCGTGGAACTTATTCAGTAAATCTACGATGGCACCGAGCTTAATCTTATGGACCGTCGGCACATGGCAATACAAGTGCCCTGGATCCTTCGACTTCGCTTGCGCTTCGCTCAGGATGACACTTCCCGCGGCATCCTTTTCAACCGGCACTACATTGATTTCGTCAAAGGTGCAGTAATGTTCCCCGCCCTTCAAGGCGGCAATCATTTCTTCGACGAGGTCATCGATGTAGAGGAGTTCCATATCGACGTTCGGGTCGTTCACCTGAATCGGCAAGTCGTTCGCGATGTTGTTGCAGAACGTCGCCACAGCGCTGTTGTAGTTCGGGCGGCACCACTTACCAAACAGGTTCGGGAAACGGTACACCAAAACCTTCGCGCCAGTTTCGCGGCTGTATTCAAAGAACAACTCCTCGCCCGCTTTTTTGCTGCGGCCATATTCGCTGTTGCCAAAACGCCCCGCAAGCGTCGCCTGGATGCTACTGCTGAGCATCACCGGACACAAATTCTTGTGACGTTTGAGCGTCTCTAGAAGGTCGCTTGCAAAGCCGAAGTTGCCCGCCATGAATTCGCTGTTGTCTTTGGGGCGGTTCACACCAGCCAGGTTGAACACGAAGTCCGCGTGCATGCAGGCGTCATCAAGTTCCGCCAAAGTTGAATCAAGATCGTATTCGTAGATATCGCCAATGATCAGATCACCACGCGTGCGGTCCTTGCCATCGCGGATATTCTTGAGCGCAGCCACCAGATTGCGGCCCACAAAGCCCTTTGCGCCAGTTACCAAAATATTCATAAAAAGCCTTTTTTAGTTCAACACCATTACTGGATGGGGCAAGCCCCAACTCTTTGGCTCGGTTATGCCCATGCAAGCATGGGCGCAACACTCACCTTCTGAGTTGTCTTCCGCCTTCGGCGTCAGGATGACGAGAAGAATCAGCGTCAGGATGACACAGGAGGCGGCGTGCATTCCTTCCGTAGTTTACTTACCCGCCTTGGCGAGTTCTTCGCGGATGTACTGGAGCGTGAGGAGTTTCTGCTTCACCTGTTCGATATTCAAGAGCTTGGTATTGCTAGAGTTGAATTCGGTGAGAGTATTGCGTTCCGTATCGCCCTTGCTAAAGTACTTGTCGTAGTTCAAGCCACGCTTGTCGCAAGGCACACGGTAGAAGTTCCCGAGGTCCACCGCATGGGCGCATTCCTCGTTGGTCAGGAGCGTCTCGTACATCTTTTCGCCGTGACGGATACCGATGACCTTGATCTTGGACCTGTCGCCGCCGAACAGTTCGCACACAGCCTCGGCCTGGGTCTGGATAGTGCATGCCGGAGCCTTCTGCACCAAGATGTCGCCCGAAACACCATGCTCGAACGCAAACAGCACCAGGTCCACAGCCTCGTCGAGACTCATGATGAAGCGCGTCATGGAACCCTCGGTAATGGTAATCGGGTTGCCTGCGCGAATCTGGTCAATCCACAGCGGAATCACCGAACCGCGGCTGCACATCACGTTGCCGTAACGAGTGCAGCAAATCTTCGTCTTTTCTGGGCTCACCGTGCGGGATTTGGCCACGATGACCTTTTCCATCATAGCCTTGCTCGTACCCATGGCATTCACCGGATAGGCAGCCTTGTCGGTACTCAGGCACACCACGTTCTTGACCCCCTCGTCAATCGCAGCCGTGAGCACATTGTCCGTACCGAACACATTAGTCTTGACCGCCTCTAGCGGAAAGAATTCGCAGCTCGGCACCTGCTTGAGCGCAGCCGCATGGAAAATGTAGTCCACAGCGTGCATCGCGTTCCTGACACTAGCGAGATCGCGCACATCGCCGATATAAAACTTGATCTTTTCGGCCACATCCGGCATCTTAGCTTGGAACTCGTGACGCATGTCGTCTTGTTTTTTTTCGTCGCGGCTGAAGATGCGAATCTCGCCGATATCCGTCTGCAAGAAACGGTTGAGAACCGCGTTACCGAAACTACCCGTGCCGCCCGTAATCAGGAGCGTTTTGCCACTGAAAATGGTCATATTATAGGAAAGGGAGAAGACTCTCCCTCGCTTCCATCGTCAACCTCATGGACAATGGTCCCTGAGCCTGCCGAAGGGCCGCTACCCTTTCGAACGGGGCCTCACACGCCGGCCCCGCAACGCCCCGCTTATGTGGCGATTAAAATTCACAACCACCTTTCATTTTTCAAAGTATCTTCTTCAGAGGGAACATCTATATCTATAAAATCAAAGTTCTTGTTTTGTATTTTATTATACGCTATAAAAACCTGCTTCGGAAGCAAATACATTAATTCATCGCAATTGTCTTCATTAATTCTATTCCAGATTGAAAAATACCTTTTTACAAGATTCTCATATATATCATTCGACATCTTTATTCTCGGGAAACACCACAGACCATTTTTGAAGAAAGACAAGTCCTCTTTTCTTTGATAATGTAATTCCGGATATTCAATTCTTATTTCAACTTCGTCCAACCCATTTTTATCAATCCAATTAACTTCAACACGATCAAAAAGAACATCATCAACGACAAGTCCATCTCGACCAACAAGGGCGTCTAAAATTGGCTTAATAATATTGTCCATATCATACATATTTGGATTCTTGAATCTTCGCAATTCTGAGCAGTAGTAGTCAATATGTATCCAGCATGTATTCGTTATAATATAGGGACACTGTTTTGTATAAGATTGAACTATTTTAGTAAACTTTAATTTTTTTTCTTGATTATTTTGCAAAGAAGGCGGTTTTCCGTAAACACGAAAACAAACATCCTGCTGTTCAAACATTTTTTCCCAATCTATCATTATATATTCAGATTGACGACGGATGTATTCCTGTTCCTTCTGATAATCTTCTTCTGTCATAAAACTCCCATTTTCTTTGTTACAAATAAATCAATGTTTTTATTTTCCAATAAACCTAGCCATTGCTTTCGTGTTAAATACATACGTCATCAGAGGCAACAGTCCAAGCCACGACAAACACAAATAAACCAACAGTTCCCAATTATTCGGGGCTGCACTTATTTTCTGATAAATGGCAATAATCAAAAGGGCTATCGGCCAATGAAGTACATAATAAATCATCGAATGATGGCCGATATCGTTAAAATGAAAATGCTCCAAGATAAAACCCATATGTTTGATTAAATTATTGAAGACAATTATTCCTGCAAGACAGAACGGATACCATAGCAAGTAAATTCCATTTTCGTACAAAAGAAAATTTCCATACATTGTTACTATAGTTGGTCTAAAAATCCCAATCGTGACAAGAACAATCAACGAACTGATTACAATTTTTTTATTGTACTGTAAATTTTTCAGTTTCGTACCCAAGATGTAAAAAGCAAGTCCACTACAAAGGTTCCCTGGCCAATACAAGCCGTGTTTCGCCAAAAATAAGTAGTGCAAAAAAGCAAACAGCAGCGACAAGCCCAAAAGCAAATAATGATTGATTGCGTTCCGAATACAATTAAAAAATACTCTCACAAAACATAACGACAACAGGAACCAAAGAGGGGCGTTAAAATGAATAGCCTGCTTCAAAACTAATGTTTTACACTCGCCAAGCAGGGTGCTCGGTAAAGAGCCTTCATTTATCAACGCAACAGAAGCTGCAATTACAATTCCTACAATTGAGAAAAATACATAGGGCAACAAAAATTTTCTTGCATTACTCATTAAAAAGGGTTTTACATCCTTTCTTTGTTCTGAACAAAACATGCCCGACTTAAAAAAGAACCATGGCATAAAAAAGAACAAAATATTCATTGATCTGTATAGCAAGGATTCATTCAAATGGAGTAAAGACATGTAGTGTCCAAGAATTATTCGAACAATGAAAATTCCAGCAATTATATCAAGAGTGTTATCGCGTACAATTTTATTTTGGACGCCTTGTACGTGGGGGGGGTAAACTTTTGGTTACATTTTGTCATGGTAAGCACTATCCATTTTTATTTTGAACAACATCTTCTTGATACGCTTGCTCAATCCGTTCGATAATTCTCGGAATGTCCACTGAGGTAATGTTGTTTATCATCGCAGTTCTATTGTAAATTCTATTGTTTTCAAAGGCTCCTTGGAATTTAAAGCTATAGGCTAGGCCGAAAACTGGAACCTTGGTGAAAATCGCTGCAAAATTGGCATGCATGCGGGTTCCGATAAAGAATGACATCTTCGAGATTACGTACTTGACTTGTGGCGAAATCAAATCTTTGTCAATAAGAATAACATTGTTTTTATCTTCCAATGAATTATAGAATTCTCGGCCAGATATCATATCGTCATTATCCCATTCTGGATTATTATAACCATAGGCATGAGGAATGAGGTAAATGGTCTTGCCTTTTTTTTGGAAATGTTGCACCAATTTCGTCATTAATTCAGGATATGCAGCAAATTGTCCAGCCAGATCGCGGAAGTTATTTGAGTAAGCAAGCCCGCTGACATTAATGCCAATGGAATCGGACTTTATATCAATATTCCATGGTTCTGGTTTCATGTATGCAGAGAGATCATTGGTCAATTCGTACTTGATCCCCATTTCATCAAGTTGTTTTGCATACTGCGTATCACGAACATATACAGCATCGGCATATTCCATAATTTTCTTTGCTTCAGTCAATATTTTCGAATCTTTAAATGGACCAATTGTCTGCGGAAGAAGAATCAGGGGGGTTTTATTATTCATAGCAAATCTAATTCTACTAAGACGAGATTCCCATAATTTTTCTCCATAGATATCCGAAAATCCATCGCCACCATTAATCGCAGCCACTAGGGCTATATTTCTTACGAGTTTTCCCCAAGGTCTAAACGGAAACGATATGCCGAATTTTGCCCATAACTTGTATTCTAATACATTCACCATAACATGAGTAAATGATACAGAAACTCCCTGGACATTCTCAGTTTTGCATCTCTTTTGAAAAAGTTTGCCGAGCGTTTGTTTATGAAAGGGATTTCGATAAATAGTATATTGAATAACCTCCTGCCCTTCTTTCATATACCCTTTTTCTCGCAAGAAAGCTAACGCACCATATCCTAAAGCAGCTGTACCACGATTACGGGCTGTCAGACAAAAATCAGATATCAAAATGTATTTTTTCATGTGATATGCCTGTTTTAGAGAAACTTTTTCAATTTACTTTTAAAACGATCCGCAACCTTATCTGCGAAAGTCCTATAATCATTCGCTTTCATTATGGATTGATACGCTATTTTTTCTTTTTCGTCATCCGTAAAGATTTCCATAAGTATCGGAGCATCCGAAGATTCATTCAGTACATCAACATTTGAAAGGAATTCCTCTTTTGTTTTCACGGGGATATATTTGAACCCGTTTGCAACAGCCCACCCATCCGCATCAGAAAAATGGCCGGCAGCGGCGATATAACGGTCAATACTCTGTTTTTCAGCCGTACTGCCTCCATACTTAAATTCCATTCCTCCTTTATTATTAACAAGGATTATGCGAGCGTTGTTCTTTATATGTCTAATTGAAAGTGAATTCATATCATAAAGGAAAGCCAAATCCCCAATAACCATATAACACAACTCATTTGTGACAACACTTTGTCCAAAAAATGTCGACATTCCCCCATCAATACCAAAAGCACCTACATTACAAAAACAGTTGACACGATTCTTTAGATGAAATAAATTCCAAACACGAAGCGAATTCAGAATTGCAAAGTTCACATAGGAATTTTCAGGAATATTATCGCATAGTTGCTGCGCTGCCAACGCATTAGACAAAGGCAAATCTATAGATGTGTTATAATTATCCGTATATGATTTCCATGTTGTCAAATATTCGTCGATAGAATCAGTCCCATTAACGCCATTAAAGAAATCGTCTAAAGAGCACTCATAAACTCTAGTCAAATGATCGTAGGTATCAACGATTTCTCCGCCAGCAGAAATACGCCAGTGTTCGTATTCACACTTGGCTTCCGCAAGTTTGTGATACAACGGATAATCCCCCGTCTGTCCGCCAATCGTTATCAGAATATCTGGACAAAGAGTCTTGTCAAAGTCATCTTGAGTCATGCGAGATAGAATCAAGTTTCCCTCAACCGTATAATCATTGCGCATGTTAGACAGTTGATTGACATAAATAGCAGCGTTATTCTTTTGGGCAAACGATATTACAGCGTTGTCATCATAGCCACAATTTTCACCGACAACAACAAGAACCTTCTTGCCATCAAGATTTATGTTTGCCAAGAAATCCTTTGTAAATCTCCTAATCACCTTTACACGAGGCAAAGCATCATCCGTATATGAACCCAATTCCGTATCAAGCATAGGAACATTCAGTTGCACCGGAGCAGGGACTATATGAGTCATTTCAAGAATCGCTTCATTAACCAAGCGTTCGCAATGAAGTCGGTCATGTTCATTCGAAACATAGGGTAACGAAAACGATTTCCGAACAGCATCCACAGGCAAAGAAGTCTGGTTCGGAGCCTGCATATAATCTTGACCAGTATATTGAGGATGCTTGGAAAAAGTTATAGCAAGAATCGGAACATGTTTGTAGAAAGCCTCAGTCAATCCCGGAACATAATTACGAGTGGCCTGAGCACTGGTACAGCACATGGCGACAGGCTTGCCAGTTGCAAGATATATGCCGATGGCAAAATACAAAGCACTGCGTTCGTCAACAACGGAATAAAGTGTAAAAAAAGGATCATCCTGGACACCTTTTACAAAAGGTGCATTCGTCCCGCCAGGACTTATCACCATTTGGTTTATACCATGCTCCTTGAGGAGGGCGGTTACAATTTGAACATTTTTTGCATTAGAATACATAAAGACTGCCTTATTTTAAGGTGTAACCGCCATCGCACACAATAGTCTGACCAATTATATAGTTGCTTGCGTCACTAGCAAGGAACAACGCCAATTCTGCAATTTCTTCAGGCAAACAAACACGCTGTATCGGATTTTGATTGGTAAACAGGTTGTCCCCTTGTTGCAACGAAAACTTCTGCATTGAAGTCTTGACTACCCCCGGGGCAATCGCGTTGACAATGATATTTTCACCAATCAGAGATTTTCCAAGCCCTTCCGTTAAGCCCCTTATATCCCACTTTACCATTCGATATGGATAGGTTGCCCCAACAAAGCCACCCTGAGAAGATATGTTAATAATTTTTCTATACCCCTGTATTGGTTGTTTTTTCCACTCTTTGACCAATTGTTGCGACAAAAAGAACACTCCTTTAAGGTTTGTGTTATAAATTGTATCCCATTCTGCTTCATCGACATTTCCCCAAAACTTCGAGGGTGCGATACCAGCATTATTAATCAGTATATCAATGCCCCCACCAAGTTTCTGCCGCATTTCTTCTATTTTGTCTTGGCAAACATGAACATCGCTCACATCCCATAAAACGTAACACGCATCATGACCAATTTCACCGACGGCAACCTTCAGCTTGCCTTCATTGCGTCCTGTTATGACGACTTCAGCACCACATTGGGCATATTTCTTTGCAATCGCTAGACCAATACCAGATGATCCTCCAGTAACGCATACTTTTTTGCCTTTGAGAACATCTCCATACTGGGGATATGCGATATTAGCAACAACACAGCCTCCGATCCTATAAAATTTTTTTGCCAAGCGAAAAGCCTTGATCGCCTGTTGAAACTTACTTATTACGCCCATTCAATATCCCCTTGAAATCTGAAATTTTGATTACTCGAAAAAGAAGCAATAAACAGCCATATGGTAATAACCACAAAGCAGATTTAACAGCAAACATCAAAATAAAGTTGATTCTACTAACAGATGATATCTCAATATACGGAATAGATATGCAAAAGGGAACAAGGCTAGCACAAAAACCCAAAACGAGAGGAACAGCAAACGATCTAATCACGGGCAATCTATGAAGTCCTATATAATACTTATAAATATACAAGTAATAAACACCAATCAAGCACATCATATAAACCGCATATCCAATAACCGCAGAACCTACAGGAACGGATCGACTTAGGCATATATTAACAACAATAGAAATTACCGATGCGATCGCCGTAGAAATAACCAAGACCTTTGTACGCCCTCTAGCCAGAATGAAACTAAATGCCGGAGTTGAATGTATCTGGACAATCAAGAAAAAACACCACAGCATAAGCCATTTTGAAAGGTAGGCATAATCGGCACCCACATAGGCACTTAGAATTTCTTTCGCAGCAACCATAAACGGAAAACAAAGAACACAGACGAAAATCGTAGTTCTAGTTGTCCATGTATTGACAAAATTTTGAATTTCGATTTTGTCGTTTTTCACAACCATCTGCGAAGAATTCGGGAGGAAAATGGCCGTAAGAGAACCGCAAAGCATGATGATAAACTGAGGCACGACTTCGACAATCCTAAAATCGGCCACCGCTTCCGCACCGTTTTCAGCAAACATGCTTAGAACAATTGGGCGAGACTGCGTCGCCGCCACCTGGAACAAGGACAACGCGAATATCGACAAGCTAAAGTAAAAGACAACACGAAATTCCTTCCAATGAGTAGCAGGCTTCAGCGAATCCAGCAGCCGGTCTCGTTTGCATTTTATGACATATGGAATTATGGCCGCAGCAACAATCGCTGTCAAATAGAAAAAATATTCAATTAATGACAATTTGAAATACAGAACACAGAAAATAAGCGCTATGCGAAGAACAATCATCGCACTATGGACCTGCATTGTAAACGCGATCTTTTTGAATGCGGTAAGCAGCTGCGTGTAGGCTGAAGTCGCCCAGCTGACCGATGCAAAAATCGCCAAGATGTAAAAACATGTCCGAAGCTTGAGAAACTGATTATGCGAAACCGTGAAGAATGACTCGCCAAACCAAGCTAAAAACAACAGCCCTACAATATTAATTGCTGATATAATAAGATAAAATGTGGTGTTGGTATTCGATACCTTCTGAATTAAATCTCGCTTACCTTCTGCCGACCACTGCGAAAAGAACTTAACCGCGCCGGTATTCATTCCTAAATCCAAAAGGTGCATGCAACCATTGCAGGCTGTAGCGATAGAAAGCAGGCCGTAATCAGCCTTGCCAAAATACCCTAGCAGAATTGGCACGGAGACAAAGCCAAAGATTGCATTCAGAACCTTTGACAATGTACTCCAGAAAAAAGAGGATAAGAAATAGTGTTTATTTTGAGACATACTTGGAGAAATTATTTAAAAACCTTTCCTGCTTCTTCTATATATGCTCTGCCGAAACGAGAATCGGGTTCCATATAGTTACCTTCCCCCCATTCATTCCAAGCTTTTATAAATATAAATTTATCTTTATCATTAGGATTTGATTCAACAATTTTCTTTACATCTCGGCACAACTTCCCCCAAAGTTTCGGGCTGTTTTTGTGGAATATAAAACCAGCACCTTTACTACGAGGCGAATGATCAAACATTGGGTCTATACATGGAGTGACATCGGAAATTTCATGAAATCTTTTTATAGCAAAATTTACATAGCTGGAATAATCTATCATTCTTCGCGGTCTATTAAATAATTGCTTTATTCTTAACGAAAACCACTTAGGTGTAAATCTTTTTATTCTGTTATTCCCAAAAGCATCATGTAACGTTTCATACACAAACCTATCATAACAATATGTTCTCGATATATCTAATTTTTCTTTTCCTTGAGCAAAAGCAAAGAATTCAAATCCTTTCAGTCCATTTTCTATAGCAAGAGAATTCCAAGTATTCCTAAATGTTTCAAAATCATGAAAGTTTTTGGGTTCGAATATACCAAACACTAGTTTACCATCAGCATTGCGAATATAGCGATGGTCCTTAAATGCAGGCATCATTTCCATAAAATGAGCCTTATAATCGTCCACCCCCGGATAAGTTTGCTCTATAAGAAGTTTATCCGGAGCATTTGGATTCCATGTTTTTTGATACCAACTATGATTAGCCCAACAAAGACAAAAAGGAAAATTCGGTTTACCACATTCAACAACTTCGCGAAAAACTTTATCAAGAAGTCGTTTGCCATTACCAAACCAATAATGCCAATAACAAAAGCCATCTATTCCCGCTTCACGTGCTAATTCTGCTTGGCGTTCACGCGTTTCAGGAACTCGTAAATCATAAAAAGACAATTCTTGAGGAATACGAGGCTGGTAATGTCCTTTGAACAAAGGCTTTGCACGGGCCACATTAGTCCATTCAGTAAAACCGGGCTCCCACCATTTATCATTTTCTGGAGTGGGATAAAACTGAGGTAAATAAAAGGCGATTACTTTCATTATAAATCCATTTGATAATATTATTTTCTCGTTTTTTTTAACAGCAAAAACATAAACACAACAAGATAATCTATTTTTTTTTCAAACAAAGAAATAAAAACATTTTTTACAAAACTGTAAGTTTTTCTTCCATGTAAAAAGACCTTGTAATACTGCGAATTCCGGATTATTCTAAAGCATTCTTTTTTTTTCATTATAGAAACATTGGAAATAGAAATACGATATAATTTCATGTATAAAAGATTTACGCAATACATTCCATAATAATCCCAATCTTTAGGAGAAAAAAACTTTTTATTTTTCAAAAATAAATAGACATAAAAACGAACAGAATTTTCAAGATAGTCTTTACCTAAATCAATTTTATAAGAAATACTTTCTACATTTGTTCGATAATTGTATAAGATATCAGGAATAAATAAAACAGTCTTTGCAGATTCAATCAACCCTAGTGTCTGAATCAAATCTTCTCCATGGCGCACTTTATAAAAATCAAACAATTTCCGTTTTGGCAATAGTTCTTTCTTAAACGCTTTTATACACATTGAATTATAGTAGGAATTCGTACAAATTCTTTTGATAATTTCATTCAATTTATTCATGGTTTCTTTTACTACTATTTCTTTTTTGGAGTTTATTGCAACATCATTAGACACTCGCTGCCAATTAAAATAAATACAATCAGGATTTTCATTCACAAAATAACTATTCAGAACATCTAAGGCATTTTTCTCAATATAATCATCGGAATCAACACATAATATAATATCACCCGATGCATGGTCAAAAGCAAATTCCCTCGCAGATATTTGACCTCCATTCTCTTTAGTAAATGCTTTTATGTGACGATCTTTAGATTGATAATCTTTACATATTTGATAGCTGTTATCGGTCGATCCGTCATCAACTAAAATAAGCTCATATTTGTCATATGATTGATTCAGCACTGATTCTATACACTTATGCAAGTATTTTTCTACATTATACACAGGAATGCATATACTAAAAAGCAAATCCGTCATAATTTATTTTCCAATTTTTAAAACATTAAGCCAAAGCTCTCTATGAGTTTCGCATTCGATATAATTTCGAATAGCCAAAAGTTCATTTTTCTTGTATTCATTTACAATTATTCGACTTAAATGATGACCTGTCAATTTGTTTATAATTCGAAGTAATAATTTATGGTTATAACCAGAACAAGTAAGCAAAGAACCTTCCAGCATGTTCTTTGCAAATACTTTATACTCCTTTTCAACAAAACCATTTTCTTTTTTTGTTCACTACGAATTTCAGATCAGAATCTCTCAGAACATTTATCAAATCATTGCCTACAAGAGAAGCTATATCACCATTCACAAATAAATTTTTGTTACTTGCAGACGGAGCAATATCAGCACCAATAATAATAGACATTAACGCATCTCCTTACTCGGCAGTCGCAACCATTCTCCGAATTTGTAATCCCATTCTGAAGGATTAAAGTGTTCATACCCAGAACCATGATAAAAAGTCATTTCTCCAAAATATACATTTCCGTTAATGTTATATAAATCAATACGAACATGAGGAAAACCTTTCGATAAACATCTCGCGATATCAAGCATAACTTCAAAATTAAGAGGTTTATCAATAACAACATTTTTTTTTGATGGATATTGAATTGAAAAAGGCAAAAGATTCCATTCTGTATCATAAATATTTCTATGATGTTCTATAAACCTATCATAATCAACTTGTAAACATTTCACGACTCCATCAAAACAGAAAAATTTATAATCCCGTAATTCACCACATTCATCTTCCATATATTTTTCAGCAATTATCCTACGCGTAACAAACTCATAGGGATGCTCGCGATGAACATCTTTAACGCTTTTCTTTTTACGCATAATTTCTCTTATTTTTTCAATAGCAACATTTCGATCAAATTTAGTCGAATCGCGACATATAAAAACACCATTACCTCCAGCTTCATCTGTAATTTTTAAAACATACTGTTGTGGAAGAGAATCCCATTCAATATCGTCAACATTATCCCATACACCGATTGTTGGGATGACATGCTGTGATCCAATTTTTTCTGCAACAATTTTTTTTACAGAATACTTATCAACATACTTAGAATACTCTGATTTAGGTCCAAAAACCTTCAACCACTGTATTTTTTCCGAAAATGTTTTAGGATTTTTCCAATCAATCCACTTACCAAATTTACAGCGATACAATAAAGACAAGTAAATTTTATCAGGCAAAAAAACATTCAAACGAAAGACTATCGCTTCAATAAGATGAATCGGATTCTTGAGCAAGTAATAGAAAAATCTTTTTATCATAATTGATCTTACCTCAAAAAAATACTGCACATAAGGAACTTCTTATATTTTCTCTTTTTCAAACTGTCATACGCGATTCTAATTCCAAAACCATAACCGGACATATCAACATTTATAGATTCCATTATTTCACAATATAACATATATGAAGCATAGTAAACCTTCATATTATGAATAGATAAAATTCGACTAAAATTAAACATAAACTGTTTTAAAAATACAGCACATATATCAGGTGTAATTGGCATTTTTAGTTTTTTGTAATCCTCAATCAGCCGTTTTGTTACCCAAATCGTATCAACAACTTTTCCATTTCCCGTATAAGTATGAGAAATACTTGCAGCATGTTGTCGATATAGAAGCACTTTACTATCAATAACAGCCGCCGTTTTAGCAATATTAAAAACAATCAGTCTATTTACAGAATCTTCAAACCAATATTTTTCAGGGAATTGAATTCGCCCCCATAAACCAGCTTTATACAATTTTCCCCATGGATAGCCAAATATTTTTTGAGGATTGCAGCATCCCACTTTTGAAGAACGCCCTTTTTTTACCCTACCATCGTTCCAAAAATAAGAATAATCCCCCTGAACAACATCAACACCAGTTTGCTTAGCATAATTAACCAAAGCCTCAATAGCTCCATCATATAGCATATCATCAGAATCTAAAAACATAATATATTCAGCATCGATTTCTTTCAATCCTGAATTACGTGCGCCAGAAAAACCTTTATTATCTTGTTCAATAATTTTCAAATTAGGATATTTTTCGTATTCCGCTAAAATCTTTCGAGAATTATCAGGACTCCCATCGTTTATAGCAACAACACAAAATTTATATTGAGTTTTTTGGTTAAAAACTGAATCAAGACATTCCTTCAAATATTTTTCCACATTATAAACAGGAATAATTATTTGGACATCATATTTCGGACTCTTTTTTATAACATTGCAATCACACAACGAACTTTCCCCATTATCAGGAGAAATTGAATTCAAATATTCAAAAGGTTCTAGATCATAAAAACTTTTTATTGGAAAACAAACATAAAAAAAACGGAATAATATCTTATTCAAGATTCTAGGTAATTTGTTAGACAATCGATAAAAGAAGAAAAGAATATTCATATATTAAAAGCCCCTTTTTAGAAAACTAAAAAAAGTAACATTGCTTAATTTCAAAATACTAATTGAAAAAATTACAGAAAAAACAACAGTGGCAACATAGGATTCCCAACGCCATCCCAACTTCAAGTTCAAAAAACTCATAACATATACAACAATATTATAAATTAACATATGCGATAAAAAAATCAACGTGCTTATTTTCCTCATCATAAAATATATAGGCCCATTGTTAAGCTTACATTTTTTTACAATCAAAAAACCAAAAAATATCGTAGGAACGAGAGAAAAATACAAATCATACCCTCTTGCATATTTCATATTAACAACAAAAACATATTCAACAACTAATAACAACAGAGAAACAATAAAGCAAACTATACTTTTTTTTAGAGATAGGGACAAAGGGAAATGAGCAAAGAACATTCCCATAAAAACAAAGAAAAGACCTTCAAACAAGCCATTATTTGTAGAACAAAAAATCATTCTATAAACTTTAACAATTTCAGCAAATAGAGGAAACTCATTTTTTACTGGAGCTATCAGTCCATACCAAGAATTTCCCAAGACACCAATTAAATACAGAATCGATACCAAAGTTGCGATTTTCCTTATAGAACGACATCTATACAATAAGAAAGTCAGTAAAACAACAGCCACAATCGTCGCCTGTAAATACCATAAATGTAAGTAAGATCCTATTAAAAAGAATTTTCTCAAATACGAAACAACATCAATCAAAGCGCTTCTATTATTCTGAGAATAATCTAAAAAATTTATAGGCAAATAAATTACAGACCATACAACATACAATTGAAATATTTTCATCACATACTTTTTTACAACGTCTAAAGATATATTATATAGATTAAACTTTTTATAAAGAAAGAACCCCGAAGCTACAAAAAAGAACGGTACCGCCACCCTTGCGATAACATGTCTAAAAAAATCATACGAAACTCCATAAACATCAACAGGCGCCATAAAAGGAATATGTATCGCAACGACAAGAAGCGAACATATAAATTTACATAAATCTATTGAATTATAATTTTGCATAATAGCAACTCAAGAATAAGCTAATAATTCTGTATATTGATTTTTTTTTGAGCTAAACAATAGCCAAATATAAATCTAGCAGGAAGAGCAATACTCGCATAAGACATAGAGAATAATGTTTTCATAAAATAGATAATAAATAACAATTGCAGAGCTAATCTTACTTGAGGTGTGTAATCTTTAGACATACACTCATTAGCGAAGATAAGCCAGTATAAGGCGTAAATCAAGACTCCCAAAATTCCCTGATTAATAAAAATTTCAAGCCAGTCATTATGTGCATAATTAACAGATACATCTAGTGTTGCATTAGCACCGGAACCAAGTATAAACTGAAATGGTGTTGTAGAATTCCATTGAAAATCAAAAAAATCTGCGTAAAGATTTTCACGGCCACTTCCACGACCATCAGCCATTTCCTGTAATTTTCTTTGAAAAACATAGCTTTCAGCTAACCTTTTTTCAAAACAAGCATAACCAAATGCACTCATAATCAAAATTAATGACATCACACTTATTTTTTGTTTTATGTTTTTCCCCTGTAAATCCTTAAACACGAACCAAAATATGCAAATAACGCAGATAATGATAGCTCCTCTTTTTGACGAGAATAAACAAAAAGAGAGAGAAACACTTAATAGAACATATTGCAACATTTTAGACTTCCTTAATAAAGCGGCCCCGGCAATAAGAGGAACAAACAAGTATCCTGAATTGTTTGTAAAATCGATGCCATCTCTCGTAGTAAGCAAGAACATCGCATGCATTTTTCCATAAAAACTAACACAAGAAAAAAGAAAAAAAACAAAAATTATAATAGGGATATCTTTGGGGTATATATATTTTTCCTTCGTAAAAAAGAAAAAAGAATATATAGGCAATAAACATATAAAAATCGTTTTCAAATATTCACCCGCTAATGGATGTGTTGTTACATGGAATAAAGCGAGCAGACCATAAAAAGAAAAAAGAACTAACAAAATATTTAATCCAAGAAAGAATCTTGGCAACTTATAGTTTAGATTAACAATTATTAAATGATAAAAAGAATGTAATAATAAAAACAAACATATAATTTTCATATAGACAGTTCCTCTAGGAAAGAAACCGCCCTGTAATAAATAAAAGCACCAGCCAAAAACATAAATAAAAAATATCACTCTATTACGAATCATAACAAAACCTTAAGCCAGTCTTTCATAATCTGATTTAGGCTAAAAACAGTTGCATTAATTTTATAATTGTCTTTAACAGTTCTCGAATTTATTAATCTAAGCATAATATTCCCCAATTGCACCTCATCATTATTTTTTACCAAAAAATTATTGTTTAACAACATTTTGGGACCTCCACAAGGGCAATCTGTTGATATACATGGTATTTCCAAAGCCATAGCTTCCATTAAAGAATTAGGCAAGCCCTCAAAATTAGAGCACAAAACAAAAAGTTTTGCCGACTTTATTTTTTCAGCAACATTTTTTACGACTCCAGGTAAGAAAATTCTGTCTTGCAAATTCAACTCTGATATAAGCTGTTCTAATTCTGCACGCAAAAAACCCTCGCCATAAATATAGAGATCATCATCTACTTTATTAGCTATTTTTGAAAAAGCTTTTATTAGCAATTTATGATTTTTTTGTGGAACAAGTCTTCCTGTTGTAACGATATTACGTCGTACTCCATTAAAATGGGTTTTGTAAAACACATCAGCTACAGGATTCAATATAATGCTAGATTTTTTTTGAACAGAAATAGGGAACCACTTGCGAGCATCTTCGGTCTGAAAAACAATATGATCAGCGAATTTGAAAAAAATTTTAGCAAATAATCTTGTAATAAAAGAAGGATATTCTTTTTCAGGATCATTTCTTATTGAAATTATTTTTTTTGTATTCAAACCAAAACAGGATAAAAGCATCCTAAAATTCGGCTCCCCCATAAAGGATAGTACCGCATTTGGATGTTCTTTCTTCACGACATCTCTTAGTTTAAGCAATTGTTTTATATTGTTTATACATCTCGAAAAGATATTTCTTTTTTTGGGGGTTGATAGAACAATTCTCTCTATACCCTCATCTAATTGATATTCAACCTCTCTTTGATACGTTGTAACAACAATACACGAAATGCCTTTTTTATTTAAATAATTTGCCAAAGTGACGATAACTCTTTCTGCGCCACCTCTTGATAAAGAACCGATATAAAAAACTACTTTATGCATTTTAGGTAATAATCCGTCAAATAGTAGGCAGAGGTTTTGATGTCATAACCATTTTGAAGAATCAATTCATATTGATTGTCAAATTTCTTACTATGTTTTAAGAGATTATCACTCCATTCATCCTCATTTTCCAAAGGCAAAAAGGTGATTGAATTTGTAATAGAAATTTCGCTTGTAATTACATCAGAGCAAACCACAGGCAATCCCGCGGCCTGAGCTTCAACCAATGTCACAGGTAACCCCTCATATAACGACGGGAAAAGAAACACATCAAATGCAGACATCATTTTATGAACATCAGACCTCAAACCGGTAAAAATGACAGCTTCATTCAAGCCTAACGAATCAACCTTCTGTTTAATCATAGGCATCAAATCTCCGCCCCCAACAAGTATCAAAATAGAATTGGGCTTTTTTTCATGTACGGTTTTGAAAATATCAATTAGAAAAGCGTGATTCTTTTGTGTGTTAAAACGTCCAACATGACCAATTACAAATTTATTTCCGAGATTAAATTCATCCCGTATTTCTTTTCGGTAGTCTTCAGAATAAGCAAACTTTTCTACATCAATTGCATTCTTCAAAATATTGCATTTGTTTGAATGCGCTATTTTGTAGCCGAATCGATATTCGGCCGCAGCAATAGAACAGCCAAAGAAATAATCAGCAACCTTACGAGTTTTATAGGTAAAAATACGATAAAGCAGATTCTTTAATGAAAAACCTTTGGGTTTTGTATTATGGCTATGCGCTATTGCGTAGCATCCGTATTTCTTCGCTATTTGCAAATAGACATGGGCACAACTACCCAAATGTCCATGAACAATTGTAATTTCAGGGTGAGCCTTAAAGAATGTATCCAAAGCTTTCTTATATTGTTTTCCATTTATAATCTTATAGTATGGAACATAATAAATATTTCCGCCCAGTTGTCGAATTTCATCATCAAAAAAACATTTCTTTGTCGTATGAACAAGAAAATCAAACTGGACTTTAGTTCGGTCAATATGGCGATACAGGTTCATAATCATGTTTTCTGCACCGCCGCAGTCCATCCCATGGAATACTTGAAGAACTCGAATCATAAAATCTATATCTTATTCTTTATATCGGTTGAAGAAATACCCTTAGTATACGGCAAATACTCTATTGACACTCCAACCTTTGAAAATTGTTCCTCCGTTTTATTGTACCGATCTGAACCTTTCCAATCATCGCCAGAAAACAAAACATCGAAATGGAACTTTTCTAAAGCCAGCATTTTATCATCTGTAATTTTAAAATCAACCAATTCTGCATGATCGACACATTTTAGAGCATTTAGTATACGGACTCGTTCATTTTCAGCAAAAACAGGCTTCTTATGTTTGATATTAACAACATAATCATCATCGCAAACACCAACGATAAGTTCCTCGCACATTTCCTTGCATCTTTCCAACAAATTTAAATGGCCAACATGGAACAAATCAAAAACGCCTGCCGTATACCCTACTTTATATTTTTTCATATATTCTCCTTATAATTTTTCTCAAAATCGATTATTTCAGGTTGATGTTTCCACACTTGTTCTTCAAGAGGCGGTAATTGCATATAATCTTTATACCAAGACTTTAACATTCCATCATAATCGGAGTAACCCATAAAGCATGCGTTCTCAAACAAATACTCAGTCATTTTTTGAGGCATATCTGCAGGCATAATGTGATTAAAACCATCCATAGAATTTGCACTTACCAAAGGATAATTGGTATGATTTTGGTATTTCGTCATCTTTTTTAAAAATATACTTCTAATTTTCTTTCTTGATTTTCCCCTAAATAACTTAAGCATCAAATTGGAAATCGTTGCTACAGCAATCGATGTTTTTGAGGGAACAAATTCCCTAGTAAACAGTTGGTAAAGCATCGTATCTAATTTAAAGAACATTTGGTTTAATTTATTATTTGGAAACCGATCTAATGGGAGTATATCAACAAAAATTCCTTTGTGGTAGAGTTTATTCGCTTCGTTCCTTTGTAAAAAGCATGTGTTATTTTTCCTAATTTTTGTAAACGACTGTGTAAAATCAGCATCGGTATCTTTATTTTGAAGGATATAATCTTGATTATTTGATTCAATCCACAATTTGATAAATCTGTTATAATCCTGTCGTTCCATGCACAAATCAATATCATCGTCCCAAGGAATAAATCCCTTATGTCTTACAGCCCCCAACATTGTTCCGCAATATAACGAATACTTAATGTCGTTCTTCCTACAAAAAGCATCTACAACTTTTAAAATTTCAATTTCAACAGAATGAAGTCTAGATAAAATGTTCTCATTATTCTCCATAAACATCCTTCATCTTATTCAAAACACTCTCTAAACCAAAATTTTTTACTTCTTGGATATTGGCATCCCCCATATCAACCATCCTTAACGGATTATCAATTAAAGACTGAATATGACACGATAATAAATTTCCATCACTCGGTTTAAAAAGATAACCACCCTTTTCATCTTCAACCAAATCCACATTCCCACGAATTTTTGAACACACAATCGGGCAACCGCTAGCCATCGCTTCCATCATTGAAACAGATAGTCCTTCGCGGAAAGAAGGGAAAACAAAGATGTCTGCCGCCCTGTATAGCTTTAGAGCATCTGTCCGGTAACCTAGCAAATGGAACTGATTTTCTACACCCAGCTCTTTTGCCAGATTTAGCAAATTTTCCTTTTGATCGCCCAAGCCAGCAACTGCATAGTGAACACTCTTGTTATTCAACTTTGCCAGGGCCTTTACGACAACCTGATGATTCTTGTTTACATTAAGTTCGCCAATCGAGAGCAGCAAAACACAATCTTCGGGAACGCCCATCGACTTCCGGACTTCATTCCTGTCGCACTCTATGTTCTGGATTTTCGAAAGGTCTATCCCTACCCCAGGCACATAGCAAACCTTCTTTGCAGGCATTTTCTTTTGGGCCAGGGCGTAGTCTTCTTTATTGATGGTTATCAAGACATCCGTAAGGCGGGCGCAGATCTTTTCAATCGGATAATACAGCAGCCAATTTTTAAGCGGCGCACCCTTGAAAAAATGGAATCCGTGGGCGGTGTAAAAGACGCGCGTTCCCTGCTTGCGGACTTTGCGACAAACAAAGCGTGCAATCATCGATGCATTTGGGGTATGCGTATGGACAATGTCGTAATGTTCCGTCTCTACAAGTTGCTTGAGCATCTTGTAGGCTTTTAAATTGTTCTTGCTGAACGGCGAGCGAGAAAACGGCATCTCGTGAACTTTGCATTTCAATTTTTCATATACGGAATTGAGCGGTTTCGTTCCCATTGCACAAGCAATTTCAACCGTATGCCCCATGCCGTAAAGCATTTTTATATGCTCTACAAAAAAGCCCATAGTATTTGAAATTGTCGTCACATAAAGGATCTTCATTTTTCGTCCTTTTTCGGCAAATATTCGATGTAGTAGTAACCGTTATCAAGAGTCTTGATAATGCGAATGTCATTAACGGCCTTTGTAGATTGCAAGGAGGCGTAATTGTCGGGTGAAATCGAACCGAAAAGACGGACATGAAGCAACGTGATGATTTTGTTCATCGTTAAGCCCATCAACTTTGCAATACCTTTGTTTCTCCAACGATAATCGACAATGCGACCCCTGAAGCTCTTCCCATTCACAAAGCAACGCAAGAAGAAGTAACCCACAATCTTTTCGCCGTCGAGGACAAGAAATGTGAGGAAAGCCTTGTTCCTGATGATTTTTGAAAGAGTTTTCTCATCGAATGCATGGGGTTTGAAGAACTTGAAGGCTTCTTCAGGTTGTTCGGCAAAAAATGTTGCTAGTGGAGCTGCATCGGCTGGTGCAGCCATGCGGAGTGTAAACTGCCCAGAGCATTCTTTAAGGATTTCCGGGATCTGTTTCAAAGCGTTTCTGTGGGTTAGAGAAAACACAAAAGCATTGCACCATTCAATGATGTTCCAAAGGAACCCGAACTTGTCGCGGAGTATGTGGGCAAGCTTGTAGAGCATCAGAAAGTCTCCGCAATAAGCTTTTTCGCTTCAGCCTGTCCACGGTCATACTGTTCACGGGTGATGCGACCTTCTGCGAGCAAATAATCGGCTAAGTCGGTGGCTGTGTCGCAACCTTCTTCGGTGATTCCATCACGCTTAAAAACTTTACCAAGTGTAGTGAGGATGATTTTGACATCACCGAGAAAGGTGATTTTCTTGATGTATTCAAGATCGTAGCCGATTTTAGCTTCCCAAGTAACAGCATTGCGACCGCTAATCTGAGCAAGTCCGCTGAGCCCTTGACGCACGGAGTGGCGCTTGCGCTGTTCGGGAGTCATAAAGACCATGTCGCGCACAAGTTGCGGTCTCGGCCCAATTACGGCCATGTCGCCCTTGAGGATGTTGAACAGTTCGGGGAGTTCGTCGAGGCTGGTGGAGCGGAGGAACTTGCCGTAAGAATTCAAGCGAACATCGTCAGGGAGCAAATTGCCGTTGGCGTCCTTTTCGTTCGTCATCGTGCGGAACTTGATGAGCTTGAAGATTTTTTCATTAAGACCCGGGCGCGGTTGCGTAAAGAATGGGTTGCCCTTCATCTTGATGGCGCCGAGAATCGTGAGCACGACGAGGACCGGGCTTAGGCAGATGATGGCTGCCAGAGCGCAGCAAAAGTCGAGGGGACGCTTGAGGTAACGGGCGTACATTAGGCAGCCTCACTGGATCCTTCGCTCCGCTCAGGATGACGAAATGAAGAAATGTGACAGGATCCTTCGTGGCTATGCCACTCAGGATGACGTAAGTGGAGATTCCCGATCGAGTCGGGAATGACAACGTCGGCGTGACATGCTGTGTATGCACGACTCTGCACTTACCGCAACCTCGGTGTTACTCCGGCTCATATAAGATAAGGCGACCGCCGCCCTAACCAGCATTGCCGGATGTTAGACATTATATGGGCAAATATAAGTAATATTATTGTAATTTTGTAGGGATTCTGCACATAAAATGACAGAAATCTTATTTTTTTGAGTTGAGGGCCTTCACGACAAGCTGTTGGGAAGGCTTTTGCGGAACAAAATCAACAATTTTCGCTATTTTTGCTGAATACAATCCTCATTTTTATCAAAAACTGCGGATTCCAGACCGCGTTTTTAAGCAAAACAACATGCGAAAATTTTCGCATAATAATTTTTCTCCCTGTTAGCCGATTTCGCCGACATAATGCTAATGCAAAACGCCCGAATCCAGAGGATCCGGGCACATAGGGCTTTGGAGAAATTCTTTTGCTATTTCAGGGCAAGCATTGCCGCAATCACACTGTCCGGCACGTTCTGCGAACGCAGAAAATCAGCTCTCTTGGAATCACGGGCCGCATTGTCCGCATCATTTTTTTTGCGTTCACTTTCTTTACCTTTTGCTTGGCCCTTAAGGAAGGCTTCGGCTTCAAGTGCCTCGTATTCATGACGGTCAAACATGCTAGCCTCCAATGCTTTCAGCAAATTTTAGTTTTCTGCCATTAAGAATATACCACATCTATACGGACTGCGCAAGTGATTGAATTTTTCAACGAAACGGCACAAAAAGCGCCCGAATCCAACGAATCCGGACGCACAAAACTTTTGGGAACGTTTATTTGTTACTTCAAACCAAATCCCTCAGAGACAATATCTTCCGGGACGCCCTTAGAACGGAAAAAATCTGCAATTTTCAACTTTTCAGCATCATTTTTTTTGCGTTCCTGCAAAGCTCCCTTTTCAACACCACTTGCTTGGCCCTTAAGGAAGGCTTCGGCTTCAAGTGCCTCGTATTCATGACGGTCAAACATGTTAGCCTCCAATGCTTTCAAAAGTTCTGGTTTCATGCGGCTTACGCGCAAACGTTCACGAGCATTCACAAAAATCGGGCAAGTCAACTACAATAGCGCGCCAAACGAGTGTCGCAAAATTATGCTTGCATAATTTTATGACCGAGTGCAGCCGCGGACGCCGTAGGCGTCAATATACCTATTTTTCCGCGAAATGGGGTGTGCGTTCCCCGACTTGACTTCATATTCACTGTAAGTGGACCAAACATCCTTATAGATATCCTTCGATCTGAGGACCGAATCGTTGCAGAGCCAAATAGACACCGTTTCCGGAAGCTCATAATAGCGATACTTGCGATCCTCTTCTGATAGGCCCTGAAAGTATGGCGAACGATTAAATTCATACTTACCGCGCAGCGTAAGGTACGAATTATAGAGTTGCATGCGGTCAAAAAAGAACGAGTGGACCTTGTTTTGCATTTCAATGTTAAGATATCGGTTGTCCTTAGTTCGCACCCATACATCGAGACGCGCAGGGTCGTTTTCCGGCATGAAGATGTCAATAGGCTTCTCAAATTCGTATTCTAGGTCAACAATCCCGTGGTCGGGATCCAGCTGAAGCAAGCTGTTAAGGACGTCGCGAATGGTATCTTTGTCGTCCATCAAAATGCGAAAAATCGCCGCGTATTTAGGCAACAAGAATTCTTCACCCTGTTCATTCCTGACAATGTACTTTTTTGTCGATTGGTTGGCGTTGTTATACATGAGTTTTCCTTTTTTAAGATATTGCACCCTTCCCTATTAGTTAACACGCTTTTTTCAGCCAATTCAACCTCTGCTTTTTGTAAAAACACTGTAAAATTCGATTTTATAAAAAGTGTTTTAGTAAAGTTTCATTTTTAAACACCCGAGTTTCATTTCAATACACTACGCCCCAAAATCACCCCAAATTCCCGTTCTTGCATGGGAAATCCGGTTTTGGCACGGAAATTGCTTTAAAAGGGTCGAACAAGAAAAATGGTCCAATTTGGAACAGCTCAAATGTTCGTGGACCAACCAATTTAACAAGGGCGTTGCCCAAAAGAGGATAAGTAAAATGATTAAGCCTTTAGCAGATCGAATCGTTGTCAAGCCGGCCGAAGCCGAACAGAAGACCTCCTCCGGTCTCTTCATTCCGGATAATGCAAAAGAAAAGCCGATGCAGGGTAAGGTCGTGGCCGTAGGTCCGGGTCGCAAGAACGACAAGGGCGAAGTCGTCGCTATGGAAGTCAAGGTTGGCGACGTGGTGCTCTACGGCAAGTACAGCGGTACCGAAGTCACCGTCGAAGGCGAAAACTACCTCATCGTCAAGGAATCCGACGTTATCGCAACGCTCTAATACAAAAAGAATTTAAAAAAAAGGAAATACAAAAATGGCAAAGCAATTGAAATTTGATGTAGCAGCTCGCGAATCCCTCATGAAGGGCGTTGACAAGCTCGCCAATGCAGTTAAGGTTACTCTCGGTCCTAAGGGCCGTAATGTGATGATCGCACGTTCCTTCGGTGCTCCGAATGTCACTAAGGACGGCGTTTCTGTCGCTAAGGAAGTCGAACTCGAAGACGCATACGAAAATCTCGGCGCACAGATGGCTAAGGAAGTCGCTAACAAGACTTCTGACGCTGCTGGTGACGGCACCACGACTGCAACCGTTCTCGCTCAGGCAATCACTCGCGAAGGCTTGAAGAACGTCGCTGCAGGTGCAAACCCGATGGACATCAAGCGCGGTATGGACGCTGCTGTCGAAGCTGTGATCAAGGAAGTCGGCAAGATGGCCGTCAAGATCAACGGCAAGGAACACATCGCTCAGGTCGCAACGATTTCTGCCAACAACGACCCGGAAATTGGCGAACTCCTCGCCAACGCTATGGAAAAGGTCGGCAACGATGGCGTCATCACCATCGAAGAATCCAAGACCGCTGAAACCGTCCTCGACGTTGTCGAAGGTATGCAGTTCGACCGTGGCTACCTCTCTCCGTACTTCGTCACGAACACGGACAGCATGGAAGTCGCTCTCGAAAATCCGTACATTCTCTTGTACGACAAGAAGATTTCTACCATGAAGGATTTGCTCCCGATGCTCGAACATGTTGCTAAGCAGGGCAAGTCTCTCCTCATCATCGCCGAAGACGTCGATGGCGAAGCTCTCGCAACGCTCGTTGTGAACAAGATGCGCGGCACTTTGAAGGTTGCTGCCGTTAAGGCTCCGGGCTTTGGCGACCGTCGTAAGGCTATGCTCGAAGATATCGCAATCCTCACTGGCGGTATGCTCGTCTCCGAAGACACTGGTGCTAAGCTCGAAGATGCTCCGGTTACCGTTCTCGGTAAGGCAAAGTCCATCACCATCACTAAGGACAACACCACGATCGTCGAAGGTGCTGGCGACGCCGCTTCTATCAAGGGCCGTATCGCTCAGATCAAGAAGCAGATCGAAGCTACCACGAGCGACTATGACCGTGAAAAGCTCCAGGAACGCTTGGCAAAGCTCGCCGGTGGCGTTGCTGTGATCAAGGTCGGTGCAGCTACCGAAGTTGAAATGAAGGAAAAGAAGGACCGCGTCGACGACGCTATGCACGCAACTCGTGCCGCTGTCGAAGAAGGTATCGTTCCGGGTGGTGGCGTTGCTCTCATCCGCGCTGAAAAGGCTATCGACGCTCTCCAGTTCGACAATGCCGACCAGAAGACTGGTGCTGCAATCATCCGCCGCGCTATCGAAGAACCGCTCCGCCAGATTGTCCAGAACGCGGGCCTCGAAGGTTCTGTGGTTGTGAACAAGGTCAAGGAAGGCAAGGACGGCTTTGGCTACAACGCTAAGACCGACACTTACGAAGACCTCATCAAGGCTGGTGTCATTGACCCGGCTAAGGTGACCCGCACGGCCCTCAAGAACGCCTCCTCCATCGCTTCGATGATCCTCACGACTGACTGCGTGATCACCGAAAAGAAGGAACCGAAGGCTCCGGCAGCTCCGGCTATGGATCCGTCCATGGGCATGGGTGGCATGATGTAATCAACCGCAAAACGCGCGCGAATGTCAAACGACAAGTGCGCGCGGCCTAGAATTTCATATTCTAACTCCACTGAAATCCCGACTCTAACGAGCTCGGGATTTTTTTTGATTCACCGTCATTCTGAGCGCAGCGAAGAATCCAGTCATTTCTTGATATCGCAATACAAGACTTAACTGGATGGGGCTACGCCCCAACTCTTTGGCTCGGTTATAAAAAAGAGTTAACTCTTTTTTGCAACACTCGCCTTCTGAGTTGTCCTCACGTTGTTCGGAATGACGCAAAAAAAACATTTTTCATCGCCTAGAATTTGTGTATTTTCAGGATAAAAGGAGCGATTATGAAACTGAAATACTTTATACCTATTTTTGCGCTAGCCACTGCCACCGCAGCAAACGCGCTCCCGTTCAAGATTGCCCCGTACGGCGAATTCGAGTGGCTTTGGGCTGATGGCGATGGAATCTCAAATTCGCAGATTGACTTTGAGGATTCCGACATTGGACTTAGAGGGCAACTAGGCGCTATCATCAGAAAAACGGTTGTAGCGGATTTATTTGTGCAGACGGGAATTGTTGCTGGAGGAGCTTTTGCGCAATACAAAAACAAACCCTTAGTCTACAATCATTATTATTTAAAACGTGGACACTTCGGCATTCCTTTAAGCATCGGCTACACATTCATCAACAGAATTAATGTTCAGGCCGGAACGCAATTTAACATGGAACACAGCGACACCCATTATGTGAATCATGAGTATCATGCTTATCATGCTGAGTTCGACTTTACCGCCGGCGCATCGTACAATATAACCGAGAACAATGAACTCGGAATAAAACTCACCATCCGCCCCAACGAAACTGCCCTCGGCATAAGCTACAACTACTGGATTTTCTAATCCAAGCTGTCACCCCTCCCTACGTCATCCAGAAGCCCCCTTCAAACGTCATCCTGAGCGCAAAACACTCTCGTCATCCTGAGGAACGTAGTGACGAAGGATCCAGTTACTGTACTCATCAAGACGTCATCTTGAGGAACGTAGTGACGAAAGATCCAGTAAAGTCTTGTTATCGCAATACAAGACTTTACTGGATTCCTCACGTTGTTCGGAATGACGATGCATAAAAAAAAGGAGCCCGCAGGCTCCTTTAAATTTCATCTAATAACCAAAGACTAACGACCAACAGCCAATCGCTAGAACATCTTTCGGGTATTGCGCTTGGGTGGCGGAGCAGCGTCCTTGCCCTTCCCTTTCTTCTTGGGCTGCGGGGCTTCGTAGCGGTTGTTTTCGACAACACCCTTGTTACTGAACAACGTAGCGTTATCCGCAGACTTTGTCTGCGACGAGAAATGGTTGCCATCGCAACGTTCCGTCGGGCCGTAGCCCGCCGTGTAGAGGCAGTAAGTCTTTTCAGAGCAGAATTCGCCCGCAATAAGACCCGTGTGGTTGCAGATGCCACGGCTAATCACGCCAGGCGGAACCGGGAACGGGAGCTTCGGCAAATCCTTGTGCAGTTTAGCCATCGTCGCCATCCAAATCGGGAGAGCGTCTTCGGTACCCGTATGACCGGCACCCATGGTCCCCGGCGTATCGGAACCCACCCAAACACCCATCGTATACTGCTTCGTGAAGCCGATGTACCACGTATCCGTGTAATCGTTCGTCGTACCCGTCTTACCACCGCTCGGGTGGCGGAAACCAGAAGCCCACACACGGCCGGCCGTACCGCGAACGTTCACGTCCTTGAGCATATCGACCATCAAGTAAGCCGATGCCGGGCGCAAGACCTCGTGTTCGACCTTGGAATTCTTCTCCACCACTTCGCCATTGCGGTCCACGATAGATTCAATCATGTACGGCTCGATGCGGTTACCGCCGTTCGGGAACACCGTGTAAGCAGACGTCATTTCCATAAGCGTTGCCCCCACGGAACCAAGAGCCAAGCTCGGAACCGCCTGCAACGGAGCGCGCTTGATGCCGAACTTGCGAGCGTAGTTCACCACGTTGCTAAGGCCGTACTTCATACCGGTCAAAATTGCAGGAAGGTTCTTGGACTTGTACAGAGCGCGACGGAGCGTCATCATGCCTTCGAAGTCGTGTTCGAAGTTCCCCGGGCGCCAAACCTTGTTCGGATTCTTGTCATCCGGATCCGGAATCGTCACCGGCTGGTCGTTCACAGAGTCGCAGGGGCTAGCACCGTTGTCCATTGCGGTCGAATAGACGATCGGCTTGAACGAAGAACCCGGCTGGCGTAAGGACTGCACGGCACGGTTCCACTTGGACTTGTTGAAGTCGCTACCGCCCACCATGGCGCGGATTGCACCAGTCTCATTCTCAATTATAATTGCAGCTACTTCTGCGTGATGATAACGGATACTGTCCGGGAAACGGGCATACTGGCCACGCTTGTTGCGAACCGTATCTGCAGCGAGGTATTCCTTCTTGAAGAGCGTGTAGACGCTATCAAAGTGTGCGACAACGCTGTCTTCGGGCATGTCGTACTTCTTGGTGAGCTGGAGCCTGCGAGTAGCGCGGTACTTGATGCGGCGACGGACACGTTCAACCTGTGCATAGGCGACACTGTCAAGGAACGCCTGAATTTCCGGGTCAATCGTACTATAGACGGACACGCCATCGGCATAGAGCGAATTTTCGCCATACTTCTTCTCCATATACTTGCGTATTTCTTCGAAGAAATAAAGGCCCGTTCCGGTCACATCTTCTTTCTTGGCGAGCACGATCGGTTCTTCAATATACTTGCGGTATTCCTCGTTCGTGATATAGCCGGCATCGCGCATAGCATAGAGCACAGTGTTACGACGGCGCTTGGAAGCCTTCGGATGACGGTCAGGGCGATACGTTTCGGGGCGCTGCAACATGCCTGCGAGCACGGCGTATTCCGGGATAGAAAGGCTATCGAGCGGCTTGCCGAAGTAGTACTTGCCTGCCGCCTGAAAACCGTAGTTACCGCCAGCGAGGTAAACTTCGTTCATGTAGAATTCGAGGATTTCTTCCTTCGTGTAGGTCTGTTCGATGCGGATAGCCGTCATCATTTCCTTGATCTTACGGGAAAGCGAGCGTTCCGGCGTGAGGAAGAGGAGCTTGGTGAGCTGCTGGGTCAAGGTCGATGCACCGCGGAGCTTGTTGCCCGAGACGGCACTTTCGATAAGCGCAGACGGAATCGCCCAAACGTTCATGCCCCAGTGCTTGTAGAAAGCTCGGTCTTCGGTCGCCATCACCGCATGAATCGCATTCACAGGGATTGAGTCAATGGATGTCCATTCGCGGCGTTCCACGAAGTATTCATGCGCAATTTGACCATCCTTGTCGTAAATATTCGTCACAAGTCGCGGATTGATCTGTTCGAGCTGCGAAAGCGACGGCAGTTCCGGCGAGTAATGAATATAGACGACTAGCGCAGCAATAAACGCCACGAAAATCGGGCACATGAAAATAAAGAACCAGCGGAAAATCTTGTTGGCAAAGGCAATCTTCACCACGCTCCAAATTTTCTGCCAAACAAGGGAACCATACTTGACGATGGCCGCGCCTAAAATCTTCATGAATGATTTGAACTTATCCATTTTAAGTCACACTAAAAAAGTTTGGGGACAAAAATAGCTAAATGGTAAAAGTTGTTCAAACCAGGGCGAATGAAATTAGGGGAAAATGAGGCCGGGAATGCGAAAAATGCAGCTGGGAATGCGGAAAATGCAGCTGGGAATGCGCCGGGAAGTGATTAAAAATGCTGAAAATGCGATTGAAAATGCGCCCGGAACCGCGCCAGAGTCGCAAAAAGCGTACAAAAAGCTTATTTCGCAAAAATTTTCACTTTTTTCGCCCTTTACCCTTGACATAATTCTCGATTATTCTATATTTGGACCCGTCAACGAGAGAAGACAACAAAAACAAAACGCGGATGTAGCCCAACTGGATAGAGCGTTTGGCTACGAACCAAAAGGCTCCAGGTTCGAGTCCTGGCACCCGCAGAAGAGAAGACCAACCGAAAGGCTGGTCTTCTTTTTTTTCATCTTCGTCGTCCTGAAGCCAGTAGGGCTGAAGGACCCAATCACATTCTGCGTCTCCGTCATTCTGAGCATTCCGCGTTCTCGTCACCCTGAGCGCAGCGAAGGGTCCAGTTATTTCTCGTATCACAACACAAGACTTCACTGGATTCTTCCGCCTTCGGCGTCAGAATGACGCAGCACAAGACTTTACTGGATCCTTCGGGCTTTCAGCCCTCAGGATGACGCAATAGAAAAGAGCCCTCTTGCCTCCCCTACTTGCTTTTGTGTATTTTCCTCCTTATGGAACAAAAAAGCTACACATACATTCTCTTCAGCGAAAGAAACGGCACCTTGTACGTAGGCGTAACGAATAATATTATTAGACGAGTTACAGAACACAAAGAAAAGCAAATCCCAGGATTTACCCAGCAATACGGAGTAGACAAACTAGGATACTTCGAAGAATACAACGATATACGTTTAGCAATCCAACGCGAAAAAGAACTAAAAGGATGGAACCGAAAAAAGAAAATTGCGCTAATAGAATCTATAAATCCACACTGGAACGATCTTTTCTACGAATTGCAGTAATCTAGCTTCTTCGTTATGCATCTCCATCATTCTAAGGAACGAAGTGACGAAGGACCCAGTTATATCTTGCATCGCATTCTCGTCATTCTGAGCGTAGCAAAGAATCCAGTCATTTCTTGCATCGCATTCTCGTCATTCTGAGCGTAGCGAAGAATCCAGTCATTTCTTGTATCACAACACAAGACTTTACTGGATGTTTCGAGGCTACGCCTCTCAACATGACGCTAAACGCTTCGGCGTCAGAATGACAGCCAAAAC